>NZ_JADYTF010000005.1 GCF_021530995.1 Bacteroides caecigallinarum | reverse complement strand
AATCAGAGTAGATTATTAACCTCAAATCCTCATAAAAATATAAAAATAAAGAAACAACCATTTCTCATTTTATTTATTACTTTTATCTTACTTTTATTGAGCGCAAACATTCAAGCTCAATCAAACAACATTATCAAAGGGAAAGTCATAGATTCTCATACACAAGCCGAATTAAGTTATGCTTCGGTTGAAGTACGCTCTTCTAAAAGAAATGTACTACTTGGAGGAGGAATTACAGATATCAACGGAGAGTTTGAAATCAAAATAAAACATCCGGAAGAGGAATACAATATTGTTGTAAACTTCGTAGGCTACAAAACAGAAAAAAGACACTTCAATCCAAAAGTTCAAAAACATTATTTAGAAATAAGTATGCAAGAAGATGCTATGACATTAAATGAAGTAGTAGTAAAAGGGCTCAGCCCAGCCGAAAAGGTACAACGACTAGCATACAACGTATCACTACTGGAAACATCAAAACTTAAAAATACTACATTTGACTTGGCCAATGCAATCGATAAAATCAGTGGAGTGAAAATCCGCCAAAATGGTGGTGTAGGTTCTGAAGCAAATGTTTCTTTAAATGGATTTTCCGGAAGACATGTAAAGATTTTCATTGATGGCGTCCCAATGGATGGAATGAGTTCTGCTTTCGGACTCAACAACATCCCTGCTGGACTTGCAAAGAGAATTGAAGTTTATAAAGGCGTAGTACCTATCGAGTTGGGAGGAGATGCCTTAGGTGGAGCCATTAACATTGTAACTGACGACACTCGCCGTACACGTGTCAATGCATCTTATTCTTTCGGATCTTTCAATACACACAAAACCAATGCATATGCAGAATGGACTTCTAAGAAAGGATTTTATATTTCATTAAATGCTTATCAAAACTATTCAGACAATGATTATAAGGTTAATATTGATCATTACACAAAATTTGGAGAAAAAGGAAATACAGTAGTATATGAAGATATTGAAGTAAGACGCTTTCATGCAAGATACCACAATGAGGCTGCTATTCTTAAAATAGGATTAGTAGACAAGCCATACGCAGATCGTCTCTTGTTTGGTTTTACAGGAGGATATGAATACAAACAGACACAAAATGCCTCAAACATGAACTGGGTATATGGCGCACGATACACCACAGCCAATACGTTAATGCCCCAGCTCACCTATGAAAAGAAATTTAAAGTACTTCAAGGACTACACATCGGATTGAATGGTAACTATAATTTCGGTAAATCCTATGCAGCTGATACGGCTAGTTGTAACTATAACTGGTTAGGTGAAAAAAGTAATCCTAAAAGTGCACCGGGTGAACTATCCTATACCAAGTACAGGTATCGTGACAATAATGGAGCAGCTAACTTCAGAATTGCATTATTCCCAAGTGAAGGACATTCTGTATCTCTTAGTTCCACTTTTACCTCATTTTCTCGATCGGGCAAAGATGAAACTCTAACAAAAGCGGAGTACGAGCACCCACAAACTAGTATGAAAGCAGTAACTGGATTGAGCTACAAATATGATCATAAAGGAATCTGGAATTCATCAGCATTTGTAAAGAACTATATAAATCATCTCGAAGCATATCTTGATCCAGAAGGTGGTAGTAATTACCAAGATTTCAGAAACACGAAAGCACACTGGGGAGGCGGATTAGCATCTACCTACTTTTGGGGACAACACACACAGCTTCGCCTTTCATACGAATATGCTCTTCGCCTGCCAACAAGCCGTGAATTGTTTGGAACAGGTGATGATATAGAACGTGGAAATTCCAGCCTTAAACCAGAGTCAAGCAACAATATCAATTTCAGTGTTACTGCTAGTCCTTTAGATATAGCACAACACAAATTAACAGTAGATGCAGCCTTCCAATATCGTGAAATAAAGGATTATATTCGACGTACCACCAATAGCGACAATGGAAGAGCTACTTCAAAAAACGATGGTGGAGTACGCAATCTAGGAGGAGATTTCGGAATACGTTATACCTTTAAGGATCTTTTCTTTATTGGAGGTAATTTCAGCTATATTGATATGCGCAGCATGACAAAATATGTAGCAGGTACTCAACGTATTAGCCGCAACTATAAAGAGCGTATTCCAGCAATACCTTATATGTATAGCAATGGTGAGGCAGGCTTTACTCTGCACAACCTTTTCATTAAGGGCAGTATACTCAATATACATTACATGATGAGTTACATTCATTCGTTCAGCTACGAATGGAATACTTATAACAATTCTGATTTGATAGTTCCTACCCAATTTTCACACGATATTTTTATCAACTATAACTTTGGTAAAAGACAGGAATTTACAGTTGCTGCAGAATGTACAAATTTGACAGATGCCCGTCTATATGATAATTTCAAGATGCAAAAACCAAGACGTGCTTTTGCAATCAAACTAGGATATAATTTCAGTAAATAATTTATAAATAAAAAAAGAAAAATGAGGAAAAATTATTTAAAAATCATGTGCTTATCTGTATTAACATGCTCTATGATTGCTTGTAGTGAAAACCTGCCAAATGACAACGGTGATAACGGTGAAGGAAGTACAGCAAAAGCACAATATGTTGTAATGAGTGGTTCAGGAGAGAGTAACGGTGCTTACCTGCAACTTACTCCGGATGCTAAAACCGGCATATTAGATCCTGCAAATCCAGAAGGACGCATTTTTTTTAGCGGAAACAATCCTGATTTTATAAATTACAATAATGAGATTCTGATAGGCATGAACTATCCTTCGCAAGGTGGATCTTCATCAGACTACATAACTATGGCATGGAAACTTCAGGATGGCAAATTAGTACAGCATGGCAACGGAGTTGCGCTTGATGGTGATGTGAAAGCGCGAGGTATATTCCAGAATTATCTCATAGGTATGTCCGACCAAACCGGTAACGGCCATTACGAGCGTGTTAAATATATTAATGTGGAAACATTTGATGCAGCAGCTGTCGATGGTATTATAGATTGCGATGACTTAAGCAAAGAACCTGCAAGTCTTATGGATGGAGAAACATGGGGAGTAGGAGACATAGCCGGATATGGTGACTATGTGTTACTATCATATGCAACTAAACATTTAGATCCTGATCCAACAAGTCGTGCCAAAGCAAGCTATAGTACAGACTTAGCTAATAACCTTTATATAGGTGTTTATAAATTTGACCCTAACGACAGCGAAAAAGAATATCTGAAATATCAGAATACAATCATACGTAAAAGTGAGGATTATCCAGGAAAAGAAGCCGGACAAATTAAAGGCAATCTTCGTTCACGTACAGAAACTGGTATTGAAGTCGTTGGTAATGAAATCTACCTTTTCTGTCAAAGTACAATAAAAAACTACGGAAAGTCAGAGCCAGAAGTTCCTTCAGCTGTACTACGTATTAGTGGTAATAACATACAAAACGGAAAGCCAATAAGTATTGATGATGATTATTACGTAAATCTGACGGAAACAACAGGACATTATATGTGGAAATGCTTTTACATTGGTGATAACAAATTCTGCCTTCAACTATATACAGAACCTGGAACAGCTGGTGTATCAGAAGGTTCGCACAAGAAGTTCGGCATATTCGATGTAAAGACCAAATCTTACACTGAAGTAACAGGTTTGCCAGAACCTACTCTAATCAACGATATTGCTCTTGCATATGCTGCTGATACAGATAATCACACTATCACTTTCGAAGTGGAAACGACAGATGGTTCTTTACCTGCTTTATACACTATTTCTACAGATGGAAAAGCTGTAAAAGGTACAGAAGTAAATGCAGAAAGTATCCAGGGAGTAAGTTTCTTGAAACAAAAATAAAAATCATTTGCAATAAACAAAATGAAGAAAACATTACACAAGATACATCTCTGGCTTTCTATCCCATTGGGGCTGATAATCACTGTGATATGTTTCACCGGTGCCACACTGGTATTCGAACAGGATATCACACGTGCCCTAAACAAGAATCTTTATCAGGTGGAAGTGCCTCAGGGAAAAGAAAGACTTGCTCCTTCCGAAGTCATAAATATCGTACAGGACAGACACGGCGAAATGAAGATTTCATCCGTAAGCATCCCTAAAGCTGCAGATGCTACATATCAGATAAGCTTCAGCAACGGAGGAAAGAAAGTCCTGTTCGTCAATCCTTACACAGGAGAAAGCATAGGATGGTCGAAATCATATCCTTTCTTTCAGACTATGAAGAAACTCCACAGATGGTTTCTTGATGTTCCTAAAAGTAAAGGCAGCATGTCAACCGGTAAGCTTATAGTAGGCGTATCTACAATAGCCATGACAATAATCCTCATAAGCGGGCTGGTGATATGGATTCCACGTACACGCAAGGCTCTGAAGAACAGGCTTACAGTGGCTTGCGGCAAAGGTACAAGGCGACTGATGTACGATTCGCACGTAGCACTAGGTTTCTATGCCACAATATTCCTACTGATTATGGCACTGACCGGACCTACATGGTCATTCGGATGGTATAGGGAAGCCGCATACTCACTCCTTGGAGCCGAGCCTCAACCACAGAATCAACAAGCCGGACACGCTCACGGACATGGAAATGATGAGAAAAAAGAGAACGGCAAGACAGAACGCCGACAGGAAACCTGCATAGCATACGATGTTGCCTTGAAGGAGATACAAAATCTCTATCCCGAATATAACTATATCAAGCTGAGCAAAAATGAAGCTACTGTATCACTGAATAAATACGGATACAGGAGTAAGTCGGACAATGTAAAGTTCAACCCAAAGACCGGCAAAATAACCGAAATCAGGAAATTCGAGGATAACAGTGTGAGACAGAACCTCAGAGGGTTGATATATTCGCTGCACGTTGGAACATGGGGCGGTCCTGTAACCAAAGTCCTTTACTTCCTGGCTGCACTGATAGGTGCCACTCTCCCACTGACCGGATACTATCTTTGGCTTAAAAAGAAGATGAGGTAACAAAACTCAAAACAACATATCTGAAAGTTCGTAACGAGCTTACATATTCTGTAAATATAACTTGTGTTTATATAAACGCAAGTTATATTTTTATATATACAAGTTATATTTATAAAAATCAAATCTATATTTATAGAAAATGAGCTGAAGAAAATACTTTTTCGACGGCACAAACCAAACATATTATAATAGTGGCAAAACAGTTTTTCGTTTCAAAAAACAGACTATAATTTGCCAAATCCTCAAAAACATACGAGATTTGGCAAATTATATTGATTTTTATGCTATATTTGTAAAAACAAAATTCAATTGTTATGATAATTGGACGAAAAGAAGAGCAAAAAACATTACTTTCGGCAACACAGTCGGAGTATTCGGAATTGATAGCAGTCTATGGTCGCAGACGCGTAGGCAAAACATATCTTATTCGTGAAACTTTTGGCTATAAGTTTACATTCCAGCATACAGGCTTGGCCAATGCCAAAACCAAAGACCAATTGTTCAGTTTTGCTATCTCACTTCGCGATGCAGGTTACGACGATTGTCCTACTCCGAAATCATGGCTGGAAGCATTCAGTCTGTTATCTCATTTTCTTAAGAACTCAACAGACGAGAAAAAGATAGTATTCCTTGATGAGCTTCCGTGGATGGACACCCCCCGTTCGAATTTCATTTCTGCTTTTGAACACTTCTGGAATGGATGGGCTTCAGCCCGCAAGGATATTGTTTTGATTATATGCGGGTCTGCCACATCTTGGATTATCAATAAGGTGATTAACGACCACGGAGGACTTCATAATCGTGTGACACAACGTATTGCCCTTCAACCATTTACTCTGAAAGAGTGCGAAATGTTCGTCCAAAACAAGGGAATTGAAATGAGCCGATACCAAATTGCCGAGTGCTATATGGTATTGGGAGGCATACCATTTTATTGGAACTTGCTTGAAAAAGGGCTTAGTCTTGCTCAAAACATCGATAAAATGTTCTTTGCCAGAAATGGGAAATTGACAAATGAGTTTAACCAGCTCTATGCTTCTCTGTTCAAGTCGCCTGAACAATACATAGATGTGGTAACAGCTCTCGGCAGAAAAAAGGCAGGTATGACTCGCGAAGAAATTATAACAGCAACAGACAAGCAAAGCAATGGTGCATTGAGCAAAGTGCTTGACGAGTTGGAGTACTGCGGCTTTATACGGAAATTCAATGGCTATGGCAAAAAGACAAAAGAAGCAATCTATCAATTGACAGACAACTATACGCTCTTTTATTTCAAATTTATCCGGCAAAACACAAACAATGACGAGCACTTCTGGTCGGTTTCCATTGATTCTGCAACGCATAGAGCATGGAGTGGTTTGGCTTTTGAACGCCTGTGTATGGCTCATACGCAGCAAATCAAGGCAGGATTAGGTATTTCCGGAGTATTAAGCAACATCTACTCATGGCGAAAGGAAGCAGATGAAAATGGCGAAGGAGCACAAATAGATTTGTTGATAGACCGCAATGACCAGATGGTAAATATATGCGAAATGAAATACTCCCTGTCAGAGTTTTCTATCGATGCTGAGTACGAACGTAACCTACGCAACAAAAAGAGCGCATTCATCGAGACCACAAATACGCGCAAGGCTGTACATATTACTATGGTAACGACATACGGAATCCGTAAGAACTCTCACTCCGGTATAGTGCAAAGCGAAATAACGTTGGAAGATTTGTTTGCATAGCGTTTAATCAGCGTTTAAACACCATTTAAACTGTATTTAAATACAAAACCGTACAAGGTGTCCGTTTTCGGACACCTTATTTTTTTGCCTTCCACTGATAATCAGCGTATTAATATTTTGGCACACATCTTGCATAATAAAAAGCGTCATAACGAACAATTTTATTCAAAACAGATTATTATGGATAGAGAAATACCAAAAGAAGTTCTGAAAAAAGAACGTAACAGACGAATATTAAAATATGGAGGTATAGGAGGTGGCTGCATAGCCCTCATCCTAATACTGTTTTCCCTGATGCGCAGCAGTGTGAAAGAAAAAGACCTGGTATTCTCGGAAGTGAGCAAAGGTACTATAGAAGTTAGTGTCAGCGCTTCAGGAAAGGTGGTCCCCGCATTCGAGGAAATTATCAACTCCCCTATCAACACACGTATATTGGAAGTATATAAAAAAGGTGGAGACAGCGTAAATATAGGTACACCAATTCTTAAACTGGATCTGCAGAGCGCCAAGACAGAATACAATAAGCTGCTGGATGAGGAACAGATGAAACGCTACCAACTGGAACAGCTGAAAGTGAACAACAGTACGTACCTGAGTGACCTCGAGATGAAAGTAAAGGTGGCTGAAATGAAACTGAACCGCATGAAGGTGGAACTAAGGAACGAACGTTACCTCGACAGTCTGGGTTCGGGTACTATGGACAGGGTTCATCAGGCAGAACTGAATTTCGAAACAGGAAAACTGGAACTGGAACAGCTGCACCAGCAACTCGCCAATGAACGAAAGGTCAAGGCCGCCGACTTAAAAGTGAAACAACTGGAATATGAGATTTTCCTTAAAGGACTTGCCGAGACAAAACGTACGCTTGACGAGGCACAGATACGCTCGCCACGCAAGGCTATTCTGACGTATATCAACAATCAGATTGGAGCTCAGGTAAACGAAGGTTCGCGTATAGCAGTGATTTCCGATTTGAGTCATTTCAAGGTTGAGGGTGAGATAGCCGACACATACGGCGACCGTGTTGCGGCCGGCGGAAAGGCCGTCGTAAAGATAGGCAGTGAGAAACTTGAGGGACAGGTGAGCAGTGTGACACCGCTTTCAAAGAACGGAGTCATTTCATTTACCGTTCAGCTGGAAGACGACAGTAACCGACGTCTCCGCTCAGGACTGAAAACAGATGTGTATGTGATGAATGCCGTAAAGGAAGATGTGTTGCGCATTGCCAATTCAAGCTATTACGTCGGACGCGGCGATTATCAGCTTTTTGTACTTGACGGTTCGGATGAGCTGGTAAAACGAAAGGTCCGTCTGGGAGATTCCAATTTCGAATATGTGGAAGTGGTATCAGGACTTCAGCCCGGTGACAGAGTTGTTATTAGCGACATGAGTCAGTATAAAAACAAGAACAAGTTGAAACTAAGAAAATAAATACAGCGATAAGTATGATAAGGAATTACTTCAGACAAGCATGGACACTTGTCGGACAACACAAACTTTTTACCGGTATATACGTGGTGGGTACAGGCCTGTCCATTGCGCTGGTGATGACTCTCTTCATTATCTTCTACGTAAAGTTCGGTCCTGTCTATCCTGAATACAACCGTAATAGGACACTCGTTGTCAAACCGATAAAACGCTACCCGAAGGGCAAGCCCGAAAACTGGACTATCAACGGTGGTATGGCTTATTATGTGATTGATGAAATGCTTGCAGACCTGCCCCATGTAGAATTTGTAGCCGGTAGTATGTTTGATTCTTGGGAAAATTATCAGGTGTCTGCTACGGGTGTAAAACCTTTCAAGGCAGTTCCACGTTTTGCCAACGAAGACTTTTGGAAACTCTTTTCTTTCCGTTTCATCGAAGGCCACCCTTTTACACAGGAAGATGTTGAAGCCAAGTCACCGGTAGCCGTCCTTAGCGAATCACTGGCCAGACGTCTGTTTGCTACGGTCGAGGGAGTAACGGGACGTCATTTCAGTTTCAATGGACGTGATTACCGTGTGTGTGGCGTGGTACAGGACGTATCCAATGCTACACCAGAAACGGTGGGCGATCTTTGGCTGCCATTGCTCAATGCACAATACATCCAAAAAGAGTTGGACCGTATGGGATTGCTGGGTAATGTGTACGCTTACCTGTTGGTTGACGATAAGGCGAATATTGAAAAGGTACGTAGTGAGGTACAGGATGTGTTCCGCCGGTATTCACAGCAGGACAAAGACTATGAATACGACCTTATGGGACAACCGGACATATATTGGCTCAGCACCTTCCGTCAGGATTTGGATAAGGTTCCGGACATGATGGATCTGGCTAAAGATTTTCTTTATATCCTGCTGGCTTTACTTTTCATTCCGGCATTGAACTTGAGTGGAATGATTTCTTCGCGGATGGATAGCCGTATTTCAGAATTGGGTCTCCGCAAGGCATACGGAGCTACCCGTCGATGTTTGTTGGAGCAGATGCTTTGCGAGAATCTCCTGTTGACATTATTGGGTGGACTGGTTGGACTGGTATTCTCATATTTGATTGTATTGACGGCCAGCGACTGGATTCTGACACTATTCGACAAGAACATTTACGATACCTCCCTTTCCACTTCGTTCACGGTAGAAATGTTGTTCAATCCTGCGGTATTCGGCATTGCCTTGGCCGTGTGCGTTGTGCTCAATGTGGTGTCGGCGCTTGTACCCGCTTTGTATGCGTTGCGACATACCATCACAGAATCGTTGAACTCGAAAAAATAAAATGTCATGATACGAACTATTTTACACCAACTATGGAACCAGCGCCGTCAGAACGGCTGGATATTCTTGGAATTGCTGGTTGTCAGTTTTTTCTTGTGGACAGTTATCGATCCAATCTATGTATTGACCGCCAACCGTGCTATCGACCGTGGCTATAATCCCGAAGGACTTTATGTGGTGAACATCGGCATGTACGACGCGACGAACGGGAACTTCAATCCCGATATGGCTTCCGACTCTATGAATCTGGTGGCTTACCATCGTATCGCCCGCATAGTGCGTGAGCAGCCTGAGGTAGAGTGCTGGTCCATTTCCGCTAACCAAAGTTTTCCTAACAGCAACTCGTGGAGCGGAACACAAGTTTTTGCCGATACCGCCTCTTTACACAAAAAAGAAGGCTACGTAAATGCCCAGTGGTACAATTTCATAACACTTGATGGCAGCAATATGCTCCGTACCTACGGCATGAAAGATGTCCGTACGGGCGATGATATCCGGTTACCCGAACAGACTCAAGGAAAAGTCTTCATATCTGAACTGTTAGCCCTACGTCTATTTGGTACGGCAGATGCAGTTGGGAAAAAAGTTTATGAGGACGATGAACCTTCGGAAGTGGCAGGTGTATTCCGTGACTTCAAGCACCGTGATTACGAACAGCCTTATCCGCTCATTGTCCACATGTATGATGATATGCACGGAAGTCCTTATATGGCGTGGATGTATCCTTTTGTCATCCGTCTGAAATCAGGTGTGGACGAATCAGCCTTCATACAGCGTTTCCAGCAGGAAGTGGGGTCTCAACTATCCATTGGCAATTTCTATTTTGAAAGTCTGAAAAAATTTTCAGACATGAGTGAGGCCTATGCGATGGCAAGCGGCGTAACCAACAAGCTCCGCCTGCAATATGCCTTGACTGGTTTCGCCCTGCTTTGCATCTTCTTGGGTATGGTGGGAACCTTCTGGATTCGTAGCAATGCCCGTCGGGAAGAGATAGGTGTGATGCGCAGCTTGGGAGCATCGCAAAGGTGTATTGTGCGACAATTCCTTATCGAGGCATGGTTATTATTGACAACAGCTTTCGTGCTGGTCATTCCTTTCTTGCTTTATAATGCGTATATCAGTGGTATGTATGCTGTAGAAATGAACCGTTATTTCGTACCGAATCCTGAATACTGGCAGAACCGCTTCGGCTTCCACTTTTCTATAGTTCTTATAATCAGTTATCTGATATTGCTGATAATAGCGATGATAGGGACATATATTCCGGTTGTACGGGCTGCACGCACTTTGCCGGCCGATGCTTTAAGAAACGAATAAAGATTTATAATAAAAAAACATATAACTAACAATTAAATAACAACAGACTATGAACATGATTGAACTGACAGGGATCAACAAGATTTACCGTACTAACGAAATAGAGACTCAGGCTTTGGAAAATGTAAACCTGAATGTGGAAAAAGGTGAGTTTCTCAGTATTATGGGACCTTCCGGTTGTGGAAAATCAACATTGCTGAACATTATGGGGCTGCTGGATGCTCCTACAAGCGGAACTATTAAAATAGCAGGAACAGTAGTAGAAGGGATGAAAGACAAGGAACTGGCTGCTTTCCGCAACAAGAACCTGGGATTTGTATTCCAGTCGTTTCATCTTATCAATTCATTGAATGTGATTGACAATGTGGAACTTCCGCTTCTGTACAGAAACGTATCGGCAAAAGAACGCAGACAACTGGCAGAAGAGGTTCTGAAGAAGGTAGGACTGAGCCATCGTATGCGACACATGCCTTCACAACTATCCGGCGGTCAGTGCCAGCGTGTTGCGATAGCACGCGCAATTATCGGAAATCCGGAAATCATACTTGCCGACGAACCGACCGGTAATCTGGATTCAAAAATGGGTGCTGAAGTTATGGAACTGCTGCATCAGCTCAATAAAGAAGACGGACGCACGATAGTGATGGTTACACACAACGAAGAACAGGCTAAGCAAACCTCAAGAACTATACGATTCTTCGACGGACGTCAGATAGGATAAAATACCAAGAAACTTCTATATGATAAAAACATACTTTAAACAAGCCATTGAATTGATGAGGCAGAACCGCCTATTCAGTACTCTTTACATAGTTGGTACGGGGCTGTCTATCGCCATGACGGTGATTGTAGCGGTTGTCTATTATGTAAAATTGGCACCTATATATCCGGAGGTTAACCGGAGAGATACGTATTACCTGTCGGGAACGTCTTTCGAGCGGAACAAGGACGGGCGTTTTCAGTCGTGGAGTTATTCTTACTCGTACAGGGCATTACAAGAGTGGTTTTATCCGTTGAAAAATGCCCGTGAGGTGAGTGCTTCAACTTTCGGAGCTGTGAAGTACATTCAGCCTTCCGACCGTAGCGGTGATTTCCCGGTGAACATTGTAGAAACCGATCCGGCTTATTTTCGGATTTATGCTTTCCACTTTTTCGATGGACAGCCTTTCGCTCAGTCTGATTTGGAAAGTGGCATTCGAAAAGCTGTTATTACCGACAAGTTGGCGCGTCGTCTGTTTGGAAAGGAGAACGGAGTTGTCGGATATCAGTTTCTGCTGAATTACGAGACCTATCAAGTATGCGGAGTGGTTCGTGGCGCCAGTCATCTGACAAACCGCTCGTATGCGGACCTGTATGTGCCTTATAGTACGATGGAAGGGTATCGTGATGCAGCTTATCCAGAAGTCCCTTATTGTGGTCCTTTTCAGGTGACGGTATTGGTGGAAGACGGAAAGCAAGGTAAGGCCCTGTGTGAAGAAGTTCACGAGATTGTGCGCAAGCAGAATCTGTTGCACGAGGCCGATGGTCTAAAAATGAACATAGATGAAGATCCGGTTTCCCATCTGCATGCGTCTTTGATGATGTCAGTCGGTGGAGAAGGCAACTGGTGGAGAGCAGTCCGCTATCTATTGTTCATCTTGTTAATTCTGTTGCTGGTGCCTGCATTGAACTTGAGTGGACTGATAGCCAGCCGCATGGAAAGCCGTTTGCCTGAAATGGGGATTCGCAAGGTGTTTGGAGGAAGAAGGAACGAACTGCTCTCACAAGTACTTTGGGAGAATTTCATGTTGACTTTGGCCGGTGGAGTACTGGGAATGGCGATAGCTTGGATTGCTTTGTATGGCTGTCGGGAATGGGTATTCCGTGTATTCGATCGTTATGCATCGCTGATACCTGAAGGAACAGATGTCTATGTATCAGGTGAAATGCTGTTTGCCCCTTCTGTCTTTCTTATAACCTTACTGTTCTGTTTGGTACTGAACATACTTTCAGCCCTCATTCCGGCATGGTTGTCTCTGCGTAATCCGATTATGAATTCACTTTATGAAAAAAGATAAAAGCTATGTTTAGACTTATTCTTAAGACATTATGGTTCCGTCGGCTCCGCTACGGTTGGTTAATGGCTGAATTGATTATTGTGTGTATTGTCTCATGGGTGATATTTGACCCTGTACTGGTTGTGACGCATGACCGTATGATTCCTTTGGGGTATGATGCCGATCGTCTCTGTTTGGTGTCGTTG
Source organism: Bacteroides caecigallinarum (assembly GCF_021530995.1). Lineage (GTDB taxonomy): Bacteria > Bacteroidota > Bacteroidia > Bacteroidales > Bacteroidaceae > Phocaeicola > Phocaeicola faecigallinarum. Next base: position 44,603 of record NZ_JADYTF010000005.1, on the reverse strand, counting down.
AATGTATTCCGCCCCAATGCTCCCGGGTTCGACAGACAGGCCACAGATTCGGCTTCCCTGGCAAGGGCTTACGATAATCTGGTACAGAGAGTGCGTAACTATCCAGAGGTAAAACATGCAACTCCTATTTTAGGGTGGCTTTATCCTAACTCACAAGGACAAGGAATTACGACACGTATGCCTGTAGGAGATACCATTCCTTGTCGGATGCGTTACATAGAGTTTTTGCCTCATACACAGTTTTTCGAAACGTATGGCTTTCGTCCGGGCAAGGGAATGACATTGGAAGAACTTTCAGATTATCCATACAAGGAAGGTGACTTGGTACTTTCGGAAAATACGCTGGAAACATTCTTTCATACAGACAATCCTCAGGGATGCCGCTTTTGGCAAATTAGTAGTAAAGATACACTATATACGAATGTAGTAGGTACTACAGGTACTTTCCGTATGTATAGTGACTGGCAACCCATACCTGTGACTTTTGTTCCAATGAATTCCATTGACTTGAGTTATTTTCCTAATGATGTAAAAATATTGGTTCGACTGGAAGAAGGGGTTAGCATGGATCGGTTCTTGCACCGGTTTCATCCGTGGATGGTGCGTGAACTGCGTGCCGGTAATTTGTATGCACAGAAGGTAGAGTCTTATCAGCAATTGATAACCAAACGCGAGTATAATACGGGAACGATGACACTTTATCAGCGAAATGTGGCGATGGCGGTGTTCTTCCTTATCAATTTGTGTCTGGGTGTGTCTGGAACATTTTGGGTGCAGACTCGCAATCGTCGTGAAGAAGTTGGGGTTATGTTATCTTACGGTGCTACGCGGAGAGACATTGTTCGTTTCCTGTTGGGTGAAGGAATTATGCTTACTACAGCTTCTACCCTGATAGGATGTCTGTTTTATTTGCAATATGCTATCAGTGAAGGATTGGCTCAAGGACAGACAGGTATGGAAACGACTGATTCTTATTGGGTTCATAACTTCGGGCAACACTTCTTTATCGTTTCGTTCATCATTTACCTGATTCTATTAGTTGTAGTGTTGGTCGGCATTTATATTCCCGCCCGGAAGATAAGCGCCATTTCGCCTACGGAGGCTTTACGTGATGAATGAAACCGTACGTTTCTTTGACGGACGTCAGATAGGATAAAATATCAAGAAACTTCTATATGATAAAAACATACTTTAAACAAGCCATTGAATTGATGAGGCAGAACCGCCTATTCAGTACTCTTTACATTACAGGAACAGGCCTTGCAATTGCAATGACGGTTATCATGGCTGTGATTTACTATGTAAAGCTGGCACCGGTGTATCCAGAAGAAAACCGAAGCAACACTTTATATTTGACCAATGCCTTGTTTCATTCGGAAAAAGAGAAATCCAACTTGAATGCAGGCCTAAGTTATCGTGCATTACAGGAATGGATATATACTCTAAAAAACGTTGTAGCGGTTTCAGCCCATTTGGGAAGCGGAATGTCTGGAGCCGGATATATCCAGCCAGCCGACCGTAGCGGTGATTTTCGTCCGGCATTAAAGCTGGTGGACCCTGCTTTCTTCCGTATCTACCCATTGCGTTTTGTAGATGGCAACCCATTCACTGATTCTGATTTGGAAAGCGGCATACGTACAGCTGTCATATCGGATGATCTAGCCCGACGACTTTTCGGAAGCACAGATGAAGTAGTGGGACGTTCGTTCACACTTGACTATATTGACTATCGTGTGTGTGGAGTAGTCCGTGGAGCAAGCTACCTTACAAATGAATCGTACGCACAGGTATATCTTCCCTACTCGGTTATTCCGAATTATAAGAAGCCACTCACCGAAAGGTTTCCTTATTGCGGTCAATATAACATTACTTTCCTTGTTAAAGATGATGCTCAGGCTGATGCCCTACGTGCCGAAATAAAGGAACTGACAAGGCGTGTAAACCTGGAATACAAGGATTCCTGGAGTATAGAATTGTGGGAGCAACCAACTTCACACTTCGCAAGTGTTTTTCAGGAACGTCCATCAGATGTCAGCTTCAGTTTCTGGAAATCGGCAGGATATCTTATAGTCGTGGTATTAGTATTGCTATTGGTACCTGCCCTGAACCTGAGCGGACTCATTGCCAGCCGTATGGAAAGCCGTCTGCCGGAGATGGGTGTCCGCAAGTCATTCGGAGCCAACAAAGGCGCACTTCTGTCGCAGGTTATGTGGGAAAATCTTTTCCTTACCGTAGCAGGCGGCATTATAGGACTGATAGTGGCATGGACCACCGTCTATCTGGGACGTGAATGGATTTTCACCCTACTCAGCGACTGGCCTATGGCCACTCCTGAAGGTGCAAATCTATATGTGTCCGGCGAAATGCTTTTCGCACCTACAGTGTTTGGCATAGCCTTTCTGCTCTGCCTTTTGCTGAACCTTCTGTCAGCATTACTCCCGGCATGGATGTCGCTCCGTAAACCTATTGTATATTCTCTTTACGAAAAAAGGTAATATTATGCTAAAACTTATACTTAAGAACTTATGGTCCCGTCGCCGTAACAACGGTTGGCTTATGGCTGAACTGATATTGGTGGCTGTACTTTCGTGGATTATATTCGACCCAGTAATCGTTGTTACATACGACCGTCAACGTCCACTTGGTTATGACGCAGACCGGCTATGCATGGTATCAGTAGCCATGCTCCAGCCACAAGCCCCCGGCTATGATCCCCAAGGCGCGGATTCTGCTTCTCTGATGCAAGCATACATGAATATTGTTGAACGTACACGGCAGCATCCGGATGTAAAGAATGCCACTCCTATGGTTTCTTTCGCATATCCATGCTCAGCGGGCAGCAGCAGTTCCAGCCTGACAGCAGAAGGGGATTCTATAGATTTTACCGTTATGAACATTTCCTTCTGGCCACATACCAATTTCTTTGAAACATACGGTTTCAAGCATGGAGAAGGCAGCATGTCAGTAAACCAGCTTTCTGACTATACTTTTAGCGAATCCGATATAATACTGACAGAGGATGCTTTGGAAGGCATGTTTCATACCAAGACTTATAACAGACAGCGCTGTTGGGAGGCAGAGGGAAAAGATACCACCTATGTATCTGTTGTGGGTACTGTAAAACCTTTCAAATATGCCAATGACCTTCGTCCTTTGCCGACTGTATTCATTCCAGAAAGTCATCCCGACATTCTTGATAATCTGGAAGATATGCATATTGTGGTCCGTATAAAAGAAGGAGTCAGCATGGAACGCTTCCTTCATGATTTCAAGCCATGGATGCTTCGTGAGATGCGGGCGGGCAATCTTTATGCACGCGACCTTCAGTCGTATGACGACCTTATTGCGGACAGCGAGTTTTACAGCAGCACTTCACTATATCGTCGAAATCTGAGTGTAGCAATGTTCTTCCTTATAAATCTTTGCCTCGGTGTAATAGGTACTTTCTGGCTACAGACACGTACACGACGTGAAGAAATCGGGGTGATGCTGTCGTATGGAGCTACACCACACAACATCCGTCTGCTACTGCTTGGTGAAGGTACGGCACTGACAACCATAGCTACATTTATAGGATGCATAATATATATGCAATATGGTCTCAGTGAAGGGCTACATGAGGTAAGCAGCTATATCAATGCCATAACACAACCTTGTTGGATTGACAATTTCGGACAGCACTTCCTTATAGTGTCATTCATCATCTATCTCATCCTGCTTCTGGTAGTACTGACAGGTATCTATATTCCGGCACACCGGATAAGTAATATTGCCCCGACTGAAGCTTTGAGAGACGAATAAAACAGTTTTTTGTTTGATTCATAAACGATTTAAACTATGAAATATGCTTGGATACATAATTTACAGATACTTTTCAACCAACTGAATCAGCACCGTTTCTATACGGCGGTGTGTGTAGTAGGAACGGCGGTTACCATGGCCTTTGTGATGGTGGTGGTGATGGTTTATGATTTCCGTACGGCAGATATAGCACCGGAGACACGTCGCAGCAGGGTACTTTACAACTACGGCACACAATGTATGCGTCCCGACGGTACTAATATGTGGGGATACCGGGGATTGGGTCCGACTGCCTTCCATGCTTTTTTTGACAACCTGCCTGGAGTGGATGACCTGACATGGCACGGAGATTTACGAAAGGCAGTGTGTGCCTTGCCTGCCTCGTCCGACCGTCACTCTGTATTGCTACGTCCCGTAGCGGCCAATTGGTTTGAATTTTTCAGTTACGATTTCCTGGCGGGACGTCCGTTTACTCAGGCTGAGTATGATGCCGGGCGGGCTGCTTTAGAAACGGCGGATGACGAGTGGCGGAGCGTCCGCAATCGGGATGACGGTGTGGTACGTCGGTTTGTCGTCATCACTGAAAAACTGGCGGGGGAACTGTTCGGAGGAACCGTCGAGGCGGTAGGCAAGCAATTCCTACTGGATTTCCAGGAAGTCCGTGTCGTAGGTGTGGTACGTAATGTCAGCTCCATTTTCCAGACGGCATATGCCGATGTATGGGAACCGTTTACATTGACTTACGAAGAAAATGTGAATCCTTCTATCAGTACCGCCGGTCTGATAGGATTTCATTATACCATCCTCCACTTGTCGCCAGATACTTCAGCTGAGGAAGTACGCGCTGAAGTGAATCGCCGGATGGAACAGCTAAACAAGCAGGGACTGGAGTATATCCTTCAGGATCCGCGTCTATATACACATACGGAGTACACCTTTTTCCGTGATGGAAGTATCAATGCGGGACTGGTTTATGGATTGTTGCCGGTGATTCTGCTGGTAGTTCCCGCCGTAGGCATATCAGGACTGGTTCACGCCCAGATGCAGAGCCGGTTGAGCGAGATAGCCATTCGTAAGGCGTATGGGGCGTCCAATGCCGATATTATCGGACGGTTGTTTTTCGAGAGCTTGACTACCACTTTGATAGGAGGTGTGTTGGGTTACGGCCTATCGTGTGTACTGGTATCGGCGGGTGGCACGTGGTTATTCGGTACAGGCGGGGTAGAACTGGAAGGTATCGTGTTTGATAGCGACCTATTGTTACGTCCATCATTGTTTCTGATAATACTGGCAGCTTGTCTGGTATTTAATGCCTTGTCCGTACTGTTACCAGCCTGGATAGCCGTACACAAGAGTATTTCATATACATTAACGGGAGGAGAATAAACTATGTGGAAACAGATTTTCAATCAGATATGGAACCAGCGACGTGTCAACACCTGGCTTTGGGCTGAATTATGTATCGTAACCGTATTGTTGTGGTATGGAGTCGATGTAATATATAATTTCGAAGGGGCAGCCTGGAAGCCCAAAGGATATGATACCTCGTGTGTATTCGATCTGACGATGGGTACCAAACCATTGGAATTCATTAACGATACTGACAATCAACGAGCAGGAGAAGATTTCACTTATCTGTACAACCTGATAAAGTATTATCCCGGAGTGGAAGAGGTTTGTGCCTATTACGGAAGTGTCCCTTATACGAATGAGGTGATGTTCGAAGGCTATGCACCGCATACCGATTCTACGCATGTTGTAAATTGTTACATCAGATACGTGACATCTTCCTATTTCAAGGTGTTCCGCCTGAATCCATTGGCCGGGCAGTTGGACGAGGAGCATTGGTCGTCGGCCGAAAATCCCGTTCCCGTGCTGATGAGTGTGGACTTAGTAGATTCTATTTTCCGGTTGCCTCATGCTGCCGATGCGGTAGGAAGTACTTGTTTCAATCCCTATAGTACGAACACGAAGCGTCAAGTAACAAATTACCGTGTAGCCGCTGTTCTGCCTCGCCACAAGCTTGATGACTATGACCGATATGAGCCTTTCATTTACTTGCCTGCAGACAAAGCCTTGTTCTGGCAACATGTTGCGATACGGGTTTTACCAGACCAGGTTGCCGGTTTTGCCGAACGTTTCCGCCGTGATATGCAGCCGGTGTTCGACCGTGGAATCTTCTATTTGGATAATATCCGTTCGTACGATGATATGAAAGAGGCTTACGACATACAAAAGGGAACTGTAAACTACCTCAATACGGTTTATACCGTACTTGCCTTCTTCCTTTTCAATGTTTTCCTGTGTGTTTGCGCTACCTTCTGGTATCGTACCCGTAAGCGTCGGTGTGAGATTGCTCTCCGTATGGCATTAGGAAGTAGCCGAAAGATGATAATGCAGTATTTCCTGTTGGAAGGTTTTGTCCTCTTGTTAATGGCGGTGATACCGGCACTGGTGATAACCATCAATATCCAGTTGGCCGATCTGACGGTACATACGCTGACCGATGTTTCGGTAACACGTTTCGTAATATGCTTCGCCGGAGCGTTTCTGCTCATGTCTCTGATGATTGTTATGGGCATCTGGTACCCAGCACGCCGGGCCATGAAGATACAACCAGCAGAAGCATTGCACGATGAATAAACATTATTGAAAATTCAATTTTCCCGAATTTATGAAACGAACTGTTATACTTATTTGCTCTCTAATCTCTCTTAATATGGCGCTTGCAGCCGGAGGAACAGACTCTCCGGTGCATCGACGCGCCATCTCACTTGACGAGGCTATCACATTGGCACGTGTACAGAGTGTGGATGCTGCAGTGGCTTTGAACGAGCTGAAAACCGCCTATTGGGAATATCGTACGTTCCGTGCAGACCTTCTACCTGAAATAAACTTTTCTGCAAATCTGCCTTCATACAACAAAAACTACAACTCCTACCAGCAGGAAGACGGTTCATATACATTTGTCAGAAATAACTATATGCAGATGAACGGACAGCTTTCAATCGACCAGAACATCTGGTTTACGGGAGGTAAACTGTCATTGAACACCTCACTCGATTTTCTGCGTCAGATGGACGGAACAGTAGGAAACCGATTTATGTCGGTCCCTCTCGCACTTACTTTGAGCCAGCCTATTTTCGGAGTGAATAACATAAAGTGGAACCGCCGTATAGAGCCGGTACGCTATGCCGAAGCAAAAGCCGCTTTCCTAAGCGCAACCGAGGAAGTGACAATGACAACCATAAATCATTTCTTCAACCTGCTGCTGGCAAAGGAAAACGTAATGATAGCGCGTCAGAACCTTGCCAATGCCGAAAAGCTTCACGAAGTGGCAAAGGCAAAACGACGTATGGGACAGATTAGCGAGAATGACTTGCTGCAACTGGAACTGAATGTGCTCGATGCCCGTTCTACCCTGACTTCAAATGAAAGTTCGTTGAAGAGCTGTATGTTTACTCTACGTTCTTTCCTCGCCCTAAGTGAGGACGAAGAACTCGAACCTATAGTCCCGGATTCTGTACCGGACGTGCGGTTAGACTATGATGACGTACTACAGAAAGCTCTTGCCAATAACTCTTTCGCCCACAATATCCGCCGCAGACAACTGGAGGCCGATTATGAAGTGGCAAAGGCTAAAGGGAATATGCGCGAAATTACTCTCTTCGCTCAGGTAGGTTTCACCGGTACGGACAACCGTTTCGACAGCGCCTATCGTCGGTTGAAAGACAATCAGGTAGTGGAAGTAGGATTCAAGATTCCTATACTGGACTGGGGCAAGCGTCGCGGACAAGTAAAAGTGGCACAGAGTAACCGCGAAGTGACAGAAAGCAAACTGCGTCAGGAATCCATGAACTTCAACCAGAATATCTTTATACTGGTTGAGCAGTTCAACAACCAGCAGACACAGCTTCATCTGGCTGATGAGGCTGACCAGATAGCCAGAAAACGCTATCACACCAATGTAGAGACTTTCATGATAGGAAAGATTTCCACACTCGACCTGAACGACTCGCAAAGCCAGAAGGATGAGGCACGCCGTAAGCATATCAACGAACTGTTTTATTACTGGTATTATTATTATCAGTTGCGCAGTCTGACACTTTGGGATTTCGCGACGAACACCGGAATTGATGCCGACTTTGAAAAGATTGTCAGAAAATAAAACCACAGATTAAAGGAATTATATTTACTTTTGCAGAGTTATGATACTGATAATTGATGATGATAGTGCAATACGTTCCTCGCTCAGTTTCATGCTGAAGAGGGCAAAGTACGATGTTCTGGCTGTTTCCGGTCCTAAAGAGGCTATAGAAACAGTCCGTTCCGTTACACCACAACTTATTCTGATGGATATGAATTTCAGTCTTTCCACCAATGGCGAGGAAGGACTGATACTGCTCAGGCAGGTCAAGCTGTTCTGCCCTGATGTTCCTGTAATATTGATGACAGCGTGGGGAAGTATCCCGTTGGCAGTACAGGGTATGCAGGCAGGAGCTTTCGACTTCATCACAAAGCCATGGAATAACGCCGCCCTGATGCAACGCATAGAAACAGCTCTGGAACTGACATCAAAAGACAAGTCTGCCGATACGGTTTTAACTGACGATGACGGATTCGACCGCAGTCATATCATAGGCAAGAGCAAGGCATTGCTTGATGTTCTTACTACAGTAAAAAGAGTGGCTCGTACCGGAGCATCGGTACTGGTAACAGGCGAAAGCGGAACGGGCAAGGAACTTATTGCAGAGGCAGTACATATGAACAGTCCGCGCAGGAACAAGCCGTTTGTAAAAGTCAATCTTGGAGGTATCTCACAGACACTTTTCGAAAGTGAGATGTTCGGACATAAGAAAGGGGCGTTCACCGATGCCGTGACGGACCGTAAAGGACGTTTTGAACTGGCGGACAAGGGTACAATCTTCCTCGATGAAATAGGAGAGCTGGATCTGTCGTGTCAGGTCAAGTTGCTCCGTGTCCTGCAGGAGCAGACATTCGAACCTCTTGGCGAAAGCCGCCCGCGGAAGGTAGATGTGAGAGTGGTGTGCGCCACGAATGCCAACCTCGAACAGATGGTGCGTGAACACACATTCCGCGAAGATCTTTTCTATCGTATAAATCTGATAACGGTACATCTTCCGGCATTGCGCGAACGAAGGGAAGATATCCCATTGCTTGCACGTCATTTTGCCGACAGCCGCTGCAAAGCCGACGGACTTTCTCCTGTTGAATTGACTGACGATGCTCTGGATTATCTGAGCCGCCTGCCCTACCCCGGAAACATACGTGAGCTGAAAAATCTGGTAGAACGTACATTGCTGGTATGCGGCAAACAGCTGCTTACAGCCGATGACTTCAAGGCACAGTATCATCCGGCTTCTACTACATCGGTAACTGAAAACCTGCAAGGTCTGACCTTGGAGGAGCTGGAGAAACGTACCATCATGCAGGCACTTGAAGCACACGGCAATAATCTTTCGCAAGTTGCCCTCTCATTAGGTATCAGCCGCGCGGCCCTGTACCGCCGTCTGGAAAAATACGGCATTTCGTTCAACGACTAAACCCAATAAGGATGAAACTGAAAAACCTGTTCTTTCTGCTGGCTATATTACTGATGTTCGCATGGGGTATCCTGTTCTTCTTCACTTTAAAAGAGAAGGGAACACTCCAGTATGTAGGCGAGGCTGTTATAACTCTCAGCCTTATTGTCCTGGTTTATTTTTACCGCAAAGTGGTAAAACCTCTGGACAGTATAGCCAACGGAATGGATTTGCTTCGCGAACAGGATTTCAGCAGCCGTCTTGCTCCTGTAAGACAGGCTGAAGCAGACCGTATAGTAGATATGTTCAACAGAATGATGGACCAGTTGAAAAACGAACGGTTAAGACTCCGCGAACAGAACTACTTCCTTGATTTGCTCATCAATGTTTCCCCAATGGGAGTTATCATACTCGATTTCGACGGAAAGATTTCCATGCTTAATGCTGCCGCCCTACGCTTTCTGGGATACACATCGGCAAACGAACTGACAGGAAAAGAGTTCAAGAATCTGGAATGTCCGCTGGCTGAAGAGATAGACCGGTTGCCAAAAGATACAACCGACACTATCCGCCTGAGCGACTCGATGATTTACCGCTGCTCACGGCTTTCGTTTGTTGACAGAGGATTTGCACACCCCTTTGTTCTGATAGAAAGTCTGACTGCCGAAGTGGTTAAAGCCGAAAAGAAGGCATACGAGAAGGTTATCCGCATGATTGCCCACGAGGTAAACAATACCACGGCAGGTATTACTTCCACGCTGGAAACAGCAAGCGAGGCACTGAAAGAGATGGAAGATACGGAAGACATACAGGAAGTTATGAAGGTATGTGTGGAACGCTGTTATGGCATGAGCAGCTTCATAACCAATTTTGCAAATGTAGTAAAGATACCGGAGCCAAATCTTGAACAGGTAAGGCTGAACGACAGGGTTTCCGCCTGCCGCATGTTTATGGAGACTGTCTGCCGCGACCGTAAAATAACTCTCCACAACGAGCTTTGTCCGGAAAATCCTGTTGTAAAAATAGATACTGTACTGTTTGAACAGGTACTGGTCAATATAATAAAGAATGCCGCTGAAAGTATCGGCGAATGTGGCGACATATACATCCGTACTACGGATTCACCCGTAACGCTCGAAATAGCAGATACAGGTAAGGGTATCAGCCGGGAAGTGGAAGCCAAACTTTTCAGCCCTTTCTTCTCCACAAAACCGAACGGCCAGGGTATCGGTCTGATTTTCATCCGCGAGGTATTGACAAAACACGGATGCACCTTCTCCCTGCGAACCTATTCCGACGGACTGACACGTTTCCGCATCTCTTTTCCCAAGAATCCTCCTCTTGCTATTCTCTAATCATCAGGTATGCCATTGGGATACCTGTCTGTCAGCAAGCCCCGGGCAAGTGGTCTTCCTCGGGCTCACGGTTTATAATATTATATCTGCCCTGATACAACAGACACGGCACTTTTTCGGACTTCAGATATCCGTATGCTGACCCGGCCTTGTCGGCAGGATATTTCTATATTCCGACGTATAATGCCTTTCCCATTCTCACAATATCAACAAGCGCCTGCAATGTTTCCTCCAACGGAGTTTCAGGGTCATCCGTTTTCCTCGAGCCCCACTCTCCGTACGGTCCGGGCCACATATCATGTCCGGCTTTGGTAGAGATAAAGAGTTCGTCACGATACGGAGCGAATGAGGTCTTCATTATATGTCCGAAAGTCTCTTCCGCCGAACCGTACGAAGGTCTGTAGTTATTGGCCAAATCAATATGGGTTATACCATTATCGAAAGCATAATGCAACTTTTTCCTACTGTTTGACAATGTATCCACATCGCCGAAGTTATGCCACAATCCCAAAGAAATCTCAGGGAGAAGAATTCCGCTCTTGCCGCATCTGCGATACTTCATCTTCCCTTCATATCTGTCGGGAGCTGCAGAATATACCGGTTCTATCATAATTATACCAGATTTATGTATTTGAGTTAATATGTTACAAAGATAAGTGACAATATGAAGTGACCGAAAGCACATGCGGGATACCGGACTCCGACTTTGCAAATTAAAAAGCATACACTCTTTTGCATCAAATCATACGACCTTCTCAACCAAAACTAACTGTCTTTTGAGCCAAAACTAACTATCTTTTGAGAAGGGGCATGCAATGATTGGAGAAGGGTATTCAATGCGCTTGCGACTGACTGGAAAACCGTTCACAGGAAGAAGCTTTCAGGAAGAAAACGGAATGCGTCAATTTATCCAACAATCACAATTACTAAAAATCCACTTAGTACACGAATAGGAACAAATAGATACAATATAGGCATTTTAACCCAAAAACGACATTAAAAAATATGTGACGCAGCGAAAAACTGTAGTTCAAAAGGCATTTTTTTAGCCGCTATGAAGCGAAATTTCACAAAAATTTTCTTTATCTTTGCTTGGACGATTTCATTAAACGAATAATGAAGACGCCATACCTTTGTTTTACGAAATAATAAAATTGAATGAAAAAATACCTGTATCTCAATTCAAGGGATGAGTTTTACAAAGTAGACATTTCGAAAATAGTCTATTTTGAGGCAGACGGCAATTACACGAATTTCGTCCTTTGCAACAAGCTGAAAGGCGTTGTCTTAATGAACCTTTCACAGATGCGAACTATGCTGAGCGAAAGTCTGAAAGAAGAGGCGTCCATCTTCGCGCGCATCGGCAAACGGTTTATTATCAACCTCAACTACGTGTACCACATTGAAGTGCTGCGCCAAAAGTTGACGTTAAGTGACGGGGAAGTATTCGCCTACCAACTGCCTATTTCGAAAGAAGCCTTAAAGAAACTGAAGGACTTATATGTGACATCCATCACAGGAAAAAAATCCGCATCCCAAAAACATACCGAGAACTAATAAAAACTACACCATATGACAGACGCATTAAAAGGAAAGACCATCCTCATCGGGAAAGAACCGGGACAAGGCCGATTATTGATAGCCATAAAAGGAATGCCTAAAATCGCTACGTTAGGGCAAATAAGTTCAGTACCCAACAGCGTGAGCCGATGCAAGCCGGCAGAAGGTGTCGCGCATTGTCAAATTGAAGTGGACCAAGCTGGCAACATGACTCTGACCAATCTGAAAGCGCAGAATGTGACATTTGTGAATGGAACGGAGATTATGTCGAAACGCATTGATACGGCCAGTGCCATTACTTTGGGCAAGGACCGATTTGGCATTAATGTAACGGAAATAATAAACACTGCCCAGAAAATCCTAACCGTCGGCGGAGGTGGTGTTGGTGAAAACATTGGAACCGGAAGCGGACCATACTCCATTAAACATTTAAAGAATGTATGGGATGACTACAGCGGTAGCCTGAAACAGATAAAAATCCGCCAAAAAAACATCGGGCTTTTGGCAAGTATTCCCATCGCTTTTTCCATGTTGGGCGGTCTTATAGCAGGTGTAGCTCCCGAAATACGTTCTTTCGCACTGGTATTTACTGGAATAGCGCTCGTTGTGATGCTTATAGGCTTTTACAAACGCTTCACGGACAAATCCATTGAAGAGACGGAGCAACTGAACGAGAAGTTCCAGGACCGGTACGTATGCCCCAACCCGAAATGCCACCACTTCTTAGGCAACCAACCCTACAACATCTTAAGGCAAAACAAAAATTGTCCGTATTGCAAATGTCAATGGACGGAGGAATAGTTTTATGCATTTACCGAATGACACGCTCCTACAAGGAGGGAAATACAAAATCAAAAAGGTGCTTGGTCAAGGATCATTTGGCATTACCTATTTAGCCACTTCTAAATTTAAAAGCCAAGGTGCATTAGGCGAGATAGAAGTGGAAGCCCAAGTTGCCATCAAAGAATTTTTCATGGCCGACATCAACAACCGTAATGCCAATGGTAGTTCAGTAGACGGCACATCGGGCAGCATTTGCGCCAACTACAAGCGGAAATTCCGAAAGGAAGCCGAAAATCTGGCAAAACTTTCACATCCTAATATAGTGAAAGTATACGATGTATTTGATGAGAATCAAACCTCCTATTACGTGATGGAGTATGTAGAAGGCAACAATTTAGACAATTACATCGCACAGCATGGGAAAATATCCGAAGAAAAGGCCATCGGAATCACCCGTGAAATAGGCGAAGCACTTTCTTACATGCACGACCATAAAATGCTGCATCTGGATGTGAAGCCTAAAAATGTAATGTGCCGGGCGAACGGACACTATTGCTTAATAGATTTCGGGCTTTCCAAACAGTTTACCGACAACGGCGAACCGGAGTCAAGTACCACCATCGGTCTTGGCACTCCTGGCTATGCCCCTATAGAACAAGCACATTTCAAGAAATACGGCACATTCCCCGCCACACTTGACGTGTATGCATTGGGTGCCACACTGTTCAAAATGCTGACTGGCAAACGACCTCCGGAAGCAACCGCTATTCTCAACGAAGGATTCCCTGCCACAGCCTTGGAAAAGGAAAACGTACATGCGGCAAGCATCCATGCGATAGAAAGCGCAATGGCGCCTATCTGCAAACATCGCATACAGTCTGTTCGCCAATTTTTAGAAGAGCTTCATGCCAATACAGTACAGGATAACACCACGAATGACGAACAAACATCTTTCAACGATGTTGTTCCTGTTGATGTACAAAAGCCTAAGGAAGTGCAAAGTCTGAAAACATGCATAGCCTTACAGTTCACCAACCTTCTGAATTTTAAAGGAAACGCAACCCGTGCCGAATTTTGGACAGCCTTTTTCATATCCATCCCCATTTGGATAATCGGCTTTATATTAGATGTTCTTCTATTTGTCGGGATTTCTTCTACGAATTATAACAAAAGTGAGTTCCTATGCGTTTTCTTAGGTTGTATATGGGCTTTGTTACCAATTCTTGCTGTCGCTCTTCGCCGATTGAACGATATTGGACTAAGCAAAAATATATTATGGATAACCTGCTCACCTTTAATCTTTGCTTTATTATATACAATTACCAATAACTTAAACTACGATAGAGCAGCCAATGAGTTCTTTGGAAATTCTATCGTTTCAACAGTCCCTGCTTTATTCTCACTACTCGCCTACAGCCTGCCTTCAAATTTAAAAAGGACAAAACAGGAAAACTATACTGCAACATTGAATAAAATAGGGTTGATTAAGGACAACAAGAATAAATCCGTTGGTCTGACAATAAATTTATTGTTCATAGGCATTTCGCTTTTCTCTTTAGGAATCGCTTTTTCAGAAATTTCAAAATGGGGCATTTCAAGTTTAATAACTTCAGCATGTATGTTGCTAACGTTATTCTTCGCTGTGAGAATGATAATGGGTAAACCTGCCTATAAAATCTTACCAATCTTCCTTCTGCTTATTGTCGCTTTTATTCAGAATATCGTAGGTAATGGAAACGACTTCCAGACATACGTGTTTATTATACTCTATTATTGGCTCTTTATCCTGTGCTCCAATTTTAAAATTGGCACTGTGGTTTCCAAATCTTTCTTGCGACTTAGAGACTTGCACCCAATCGTACAATGTGCACTTATTCTATCTACGGTTATGTTGCTGATAGCCTTGCCCTGTGTTTTCAGCAATGTACACTTAGAGTATTATTGCCGTGGTTTCGGAGAACTGTTAGTCATAACATATAGCTTATATCTGATATGGAGAAACCGTAAAATGGGACTCATACTTCCAGCATTCGTACTCTTTGTCGGCTATTGGTTTGAAATATTCGAGAATAATGATAATATGTATAATTGGATTGTAGAGCAAAGTATCACTGCTGTATATTTGTCTCTATTATTGTTGTTTGTTTTTGTAAAGAGGAAAGGTAAATCCGCATGGGCGTACATGAAATAGAGATACGCCAATCTGCGGCAATGATACTATTAATACAATTTTATAGTTTAATCGTATTATATGAGCATTTCATGTACCAATCCCGCCATTACATACAGGATACCTGAAAAGATTTTGAGATAAGCGAGGAGAAAGTTACTTTTGCATCAGAATAACAAACTAAAAAACAATATATTATGGAAAAGAAAGAGCGTAAAATCAAGGAAAATGTAGCGACAGGAGCTAGCTCTGTCGCAGGCGCAGCCGTAGGTGTGGTAGGAGCTAATGTAATTGCACAAGAAGTTAATGCGGCAGAAGTGACGAACCAGGAAACCATCACAACGCCATCTGCAAATGATGAATTTGTGGCCGAACCCGTTCATCAGCAAGAAAACCAGCATGAACCGGCCCAGCCGGAACCTTCATCCACTCCGGAAGATACTCAAGTGGAAGTACTCAGTTACGAGACTGTCACCAACGAGGACGGCAGCCAGGCAAACTTGGCCGTAGTTGCAGTGGACGGGCAACCGGTTATTATCGGTGATTTGGATGGAGATAACGTGGCCGACGTAATGGCTTCCGACCTCAACCTGAACGGGGAGATTGAAGAGAATGAAATGATTGACGTATCGAACGAAAACATTGCAATGAGTCCTTTCCAACAAGAAGCGACAAGTATGGATAACGACATGTACCTGGCTTCGCACGACACTCCGGATTACGTCAATGACGCCAATGTAGACGCCTATATGGCCTGAAAGAATAACGAAAACATGTATTACCCTCAAAAATGAACAATCATGAAAACCGAAGATACCATTTACGACACTCATGAAGCAACAACGCTTGACGGAACACAGAACAACGGACAAGGAGTGAAAGCCGAGAACACAGCCAAGAGAAACGGGATTTGGAAAGAAGTAGCCATCGGAGCCGGAACTGGCATATTGTTCGGCTCGGCAGCCACCTTCTTCACCAGTGCGGCAGAGGGCAAGGACGAACCGCAACACCCGCAAGTGGACGAGCACATCCCCGTAGCTACTTGCGTAGATGACAACATGTCCTTCTCACAAGCCTTTGCCGCAGCACGCGCCGAAGTAGGACCGGGAGGCGCCTTCGAATGGCACGGCAATCTGTACAATACTTATACGGCTGAAGAGTGGAACCAACTCTCCGCCGAAGAACGGGCTGAATTCGATTCACACTTTGACTGGGCTGCTTCGACGAATTCCGATTCCGGTGATTCTATTCAGGCTGACGTGGACATGGCCAGCAAAGACATTGCGGTCGCAACCTGTGTGGACGATGACATGTCCTTCTCACAAGCGTTTGCAGCCGCACGCGCCGAAGTCGGTTCGGGAGGCGTATTCCAATGGCACGGAAACCTGTACAACACCTTTACGGCGGAAGAATGGAACCAGATGTCAGCCGGTGAACGTGCTAACTTCAGCTCCGAACTGGCATCCACCCCTATTCCATCCACTCCGTCCCATCATACGTCAAACAGCCATAACGCAGGCTACACCCCGCAACAACCGCAGGATGACTCAGAGCTGGAAGTAATCCATAGCGAGACCGTCACCTGTGAGGATGGAAGTTTGATGGACGTAGCCATCGTAAACGTGGATGGACAAGAAGCCATCTTAGTAGACTTCAACCGAGACGGCATCATTGACGCAATGGCCATGGATTTGAACGCAAACGGACATTTGGACGATGATGAAATAATTGATGTTTCTCAAGAAAATATAGCCATGGTGACACCCAACAATCCTCCTACAGATGATCCCCAGGCAACTGTTCTCTCTTACGAAACGGTAACTACCGCAGACGGCAGCCAAATGGACGTTGCAATAATGAATATAGAAGGACAAGACGCAATCTTAATAGACGCAGACATAGACGGAAGAGCTGACTACATCGCTATGGACATTAATGGAAACAACCAACTGGACGAAGGAGAGATTACCGACATTTCCCAAGAGAACATTGCCATGCAACCGTTCCAAGAAGCAGCCGACATGAACCAGAACAACTACTTAGCCATGGGAGACGAAGGTCCCGACTATCTGAACGGAGCAAATACAGGCGAGGCATGATTTAATTAAGCGAAACGATTATGAAAAAGATCAGACTATTAATAAGTATGGCGTGCATAGGGGTCAGTACCCTAATTGCAACAGCCCACGACTTCACGGCTACGATTGACGGCCAAAAGATATACTTCAACATCACCAGCAAAGCCCGTCAGACAGCCGAAGTGACTTACAAAGGAAGCATAGCCGACGTACGTATTCCTGAAACGGAAGGCATACTGGAAATACCGGCAAAGGTAAAACACGGGAAAGTGGTATATAGCGTTACCAAAATCGGACCGAAAGCGTTTAGCGGAGCGACGGAACTGACCGGCGTGATACTGCCTTCATCGGTCAAGGAAATCGGTGACTTCGCTTTCGAAGGATGTACCGCACTCAGCAAGGTGATATTCCCCAGTGGAGACGTGAAGATGGGACAAGGCACTTTCTTCAAATGTTCGGCCTTAAAAGACCTTTCGTTCGGAAGCGACTGGGAAACACTGAATCTGGCTCCCTACCGTTGGAGTGACTCTCTGCATATCGTCAACATCCCCGCTAAAGTAGAGAAAGTGATGAACCTCAAATCCATCGCAAGTCTTCGCGAAGTGAATGTGGATGCAAACAACGCCAAGTTTTCCGCTTACAAAGGAGCGCTCTACAATAAAGACTATACTATATTATATGGTGTACCCCGCTCCTACAAAGGAACGCTGAAGATAAAAGAAGGCACAACGGACATTACACAAGGGGCTTTGATAGACTGTCCGGACATAACACTCATAGACATACCGGCTTCCCTTCAGGTTCTATCTTTCAGAGAAACCTCCCGCATGTCTGATTTGGAAGAAATTGTATTCAGAGGAGAAACTCCCTTGACCACTGCCTACAACAACGGACAAGCCTGCTTCCTGCTGCAAGTGGCAAATCCTTCTGTCAAAATAAACGTGCCCAAAGACGCAAAGAAAGAATATGCCAAACAGTTGGTCGTCACTCCGGGTGAATATACCGAATCAGCGCAAACCGGCAGCATTCCTTACATGGTAGAAGCCGCCTCGCTGCCTCAAGCTAAAAACATTAAAGGACTCAAAAATTTCAACGATTATGATTAAGAGCAGCCTTATTACACTTTTGGTTATAGCTGCGGCAAGCTTTGTAATGCCCAGCACAACCTCTGCGCAAAACGTCTCCAAGGCGGACTCCACGTTGACAGCTCTTCGTCTCAACGAACTAAAGAACCGCCAAGCAGACATTCAGAGAAAGATTGAAATAGAGGATCGCAAAAGAAATCAGTCAATCGAAGGCGTATCCTTAGAGAGCATGGAAAAAATGAATTTGGTCCAAGACTCCATTTGTTTGGAACTGCGCTCCCAGTTGGTGGAAATTGAACTGGAAATAGCCGAACTGACTCCTAGCAAACTTCCCGCACAGTTCATCCAGCAATACAACCGCTTGCGCCAGTCGCAAGGCAACCGGCCGGAGAAGAAATAATATAAAAATATGTCAATGTGCTAATGGACCTATTTATCAATGTCCAGCTGCATGAATACATATTGGCGCTAACTCGACATTATCAGTACATTGGCCTATTGGCACATTAAATCATCATCTAACTCTTAATACTTAGCATTATGAATACCGAAGATACAGTTTACGACAGCAACGAAAAAACCCAGTTTGACGAAACGATGTCCTCCGACAAACAGAAAGAGACTCAGACAAAGGAGAAGGAGACACCCCAAACTAAGACCAAAGGAGGTATGTGGAAGAAGGTTGCGGTAAGCGGTGGTGTAGGCATCCTGTTCGGGGCTGCTTCCACACTCTTTACCGGCGCTGCAAATCCTGATGAAGCTGTCGCGCCACACACGACTCCACCCTCTCCTACTCCCGAACCGGAACCTACTCCCATCGTAGACGAAAACATCTCAATGGCTACCTGTGTAGATGATGACATGTCATTCTCACAAGCCTTTGCCGCCGCACGGGCGGAAGTAGGACCGGGTGGCGTATTCGAGTGGCACGGCAATCTGTACAACACCTACACGGCAGAAGAGTGGGACAACATGACCGCTGAAGAACAAGGGGATTACAATGAGCATTTCGCATGGACCGCCAATTCAGCATCCGCTGATGACTCTTCCGAAATAACGGGAACCGTAGAAACCGGGCAGGCACAGTACACAAGCCATACCCAACCGGAAGATGAAGTACAGGCTTATGCCACGGACGAGTCCATGGGGGGCGGACAGGACGACGAAGTGGAAGTACTGGGCGTGGTTCATGACGACGATTACGAAGCAAACATCGGTGTGGTATCGGTGGAAGGACAAGACGTTGTTCTCATTGACGTAGACGAAGACCAGGTTTTCGACTTCATGGCCACGGACACGAACTCTGACGGAGAAATCACCGACGATGAGATTATCGACATCACCGACCAGAACCTGACTGTCGACGACTTAGGCGGTTTCACCGGCCCCGACCCTAACGCCAACCTGTATGCCTCGACTGACGAACCCGATTACATAAACTATAACGACAACAATGTATATGAAGGCTAAAATCGTCTTTACGCTCACCCTGTTCCTACTGGGGCTTTGCTCCATGGCTTCGGCCAAGGTGTATCTGGTCTCGGTAGGCATATCAGACTATCCGGGAACCAAACAAGATTTGAAGTTGCCGGTCAATGATGCCAAGACCATATCCTGGCTATACAGCAAGAACAGCAATGCCATATACAAGCAACTGCTCAACCAACAGGCCACTGCCGCCAACATCCTGAAAGCGTTGCAAGAAACTTTCAAGAAAGCCGGCACCAACGACATTGTGGTATTTTTCTTCAGCGGACATGGCTACCCCGGAGGCTTTTCCGCCTACGACAAACTGTTGAGTTACGACAAGGTGCGTAAAGCCATGGCGAAAAGCAAATGCAAGAACAAGATGATATTTGCGGACGCCTGCTATGCCGGAAAAATCCGGACTCCTGGAAAAAATTCCGGCAATGCCATTGCGGCAGCCCAAAAAGCCAATGTCATGCTGTTCCTTTCATCCCGAAGCGACGAAGTATCCATTGAACGGCGCGACATGGAGAACGGTTTCTTTACTACCTACCTTCAGCGGGGACTGCGGGGAGGAGCAGACACCAACAGAGACCGCATCATAACGGCCAAAGAACTTTTTAATTATGTACATGCGGGCGTGGTGAAATTATCCGGAGACGAACAGCATCCGGTAATGTGGGGAAAGTTCTCCGACCACATGCCTGTAATGGTTTGGTAAATAATATATTATAATAAATGGGAATTTAACTGGCACACAGATGACACAGATTAAACAAGATGACCACAGATTTGGATTTAATAAAGAATTAATGTAATCAACTCCCCTCCTCCTGGAAGGAGGAGAATTGAATTACCATCAGTGTGCCATCCAAACAGCCCGATAAATTATCATTTAACGTTGTACACTCACTTAAAAACATAAACATATGAATGAGATTTTAAAAATAGGTTGTCCGGTTTGCGGAAGTGTCCTTTCAGTGAAGAACCAACCGGGAATCGAATCCAAGTCTGTGACTTGCCCCATCTGCAAAAACAAGTCGCCTTTTTCCGCTTTCAAGAGAATCGTAAACAAGGAGGAGAAAACCGAATACCCGGACAAAGAGAAAACTTCCTATTCGGAAGAAACTCAAGTCAATGGAGGACCAAACTATACGCTGGGTAAGTTGCTCGTCCCGTCCTTACATCTTTCTTTCCAACTGAAACCCGGAAAGAACATCATCGGACGCAAGGCGTCGGCTTCATCAGCCACTTGTCAAATACCTTGCGAGACGAAACGTATGAGCCGGGAACATCTGGTGATTGAAATCAAAAAAATTCCGGGGAAAGGCTTCGTACATTGCGCCTCTCTGTACAAAGAAAAAGTGAACGCCACTTTCATCGGACAGAACAAACTGGAGTTTGGTGATTGCATCGTCTTGAACCATCGTGACATCATCCGCCTGCCCGACGTAGAAGCACGTTTCGAAATTCCCGATGAAGAAGGGACGGATATATAAATAGGAATTTAGCAGCCCCTCCCCATCCCTCCCCCGAAGGGAGGGGGCTAAAATTATCATTCAACTTAAAACAGCATTATTATGAAATATAAACTGAAAGTATATACGATTTGGGAATACGGGCAACGGAAAGACGCCGAAGGTAATCCCCACCAGGAAGATTGTACATTCCCGCTTCCGAACAGTATCAAGGATACAGACCGCACGTTTATCCTTTGCGATGGAATGGGAGGTCACGATGCCGGCGAAGTGGCCAGTGCCACCGTATGCGAAGCCATGGGGCAGTCTATTCAGAACTCACAACTTAACGCGGAAGGAAATTTCACCGATGAAATGTTCCGAAAAGCCCTTACCGATGCTTTTGACGCCTTAGATGAAAAAGACACGGAAGCCGCCAAGAAGATGGGCACCACCATGACATTCTTAAAGCTCCACAAAAACGGATGCACCATTGCCCACATGGGCGATAGCCGTGTGTACCACATCCGCCCTGGAAAAACGGCAGCCGACACCCGCATCCTCTTCCAAACCAAAGACCACTCGCTGGTCAATGACCTGATAGCCATCGGTGAGCTGACCGAGGAAGAAGCCAAGCACTCGCGCCAGAAGAACGTCATCACCCGTGCCATGCAACCCCATATGGAACATCGTCCCAAAGCCGACATGTACCACAGTACGGACATCCGTCCGGGCGATTATTTCTACCTCTGTTCCGATGGCATGCTGGAGAACATGGAAAGCCCGCAAATCTGCTACAACTTTTCCGATGCCGCCGGCACAGATGAAGAAAAAGTGAAACGGCTGACTCAAGCCACCTCCGAGAACCGGGACAACCACACTGCCATCATCGTACACATTCTGGAAGTCACCGACCCTGTGGAGGAACGGAAACCAGCACCGGCTCAAGCTCCGTCAGCCCCTACCCCCATCATGGCTGAAGTGCACGATGAAACAGAAGAGGAAGAAGAGGGAGGGGGAAAAGACGGGAAACCGGTTCAAATTCCACAAACAACCAACCGGAAGGGCAGTCTATCCCGATACCTACTCATCGCACTGGTCACACTCATCGTAGCATTCGCCATCGCCCTCTATTTTCTAGTCTTCGCCAAAGGAGCGGATAAAGACAAGGCGGGGAAAAAAGAACCCGCACGGACGGAACAGAAGGTGGATGACAAGCAGGGAGAAAATGTACCTCCCGCCAATCCACAACCGCCTAAAAAACAACAAGTGGAACAAACCCCACCAGCCGAAACTTCTCTGAACCAGCAGACGGTTAATGCCAATGAAGCAGTAGTTCAAGAGGCAATAAATCATGCGGAACCATCCGACCCCGACAATGAAGAGGAAGAAATCGTAGAAAGTGATGAAGATAAGATAGAAAACATGACCGACAAAAAAGCCAACGAATAAAACAGAACCATGGAACTCACCTCCTTACAAAACGGACGATACAAGATAGAAAGCATCTTAGGCCAGGGCGGTTTCGGCATCACGTACCGGGCCGTCCAAACTTCCTTGGGGCGCACGGTCGCCATCAAGGAATTTTTCATGAAGGACTATTGCGAACGGGCGGAAGGCTCCACCCATGTCACCATGGGAACCCAAAGCAGCCGGGAAATGGTGCAACGCTACAGGGACAAGTTCGAGAAAGAAGCGCGCACCTTGGCCAGACTGAAACATCCCCATATCATCCCCGTCATTGACGTGTTTCAAGAGAACAACACCTCCTACTACGTCATGGAGTATGCCGAAGGAGCCTCGTTGAAGCAACAGGTAGATGAAAAAGGGCCTTTATCCGAAGCACGGGCGGTGAATTACATCCTTCAGGTAGCGGATGCCTTGCGCTATCTTCACGGGCAACACATCTGCCACCTGGACATCAAGCCGGCCAATATTCTGACCACAGCTCACGGAGAAGCCATCCTTGCCGACTTTGGCCTTGCCAAACAATACGACGAAGAAGGAGGCGAAACTTCCACTACCCCGATAGGTAGAAGCAAGGGATATGCTCCGCCCGAACAATATATGACAGAGGGTATAAAAGCCTTTTCCCCCGAAACGGATGTCTATGCCATAGGTGCTACCTTATACTTCTTGCTGACTGGGAACACACCTCCTGAGTCTATCGTCTTGGGCGAACAGAGTTTGAATGTGAGTCATCTCTCTCCACGTATGGGGAAGGCTGTGTTGGCAGCCATGCAGTCCAAGCGGACAGAACGAGTGACATTAGATAAGTTCGAAGCACTCTTGAATGAGAAGGAGGAGCAAGCGGATTCAAGTCATGACGAAGATGTAACCGTTATTGACGTAATGAATAGAGACCATTCTACTCAATATAAATACGAAAAAGAGATTCTTTCTAACAGCAAGTCTACGATTAGCTTTTTGGGAAAAAATAAGAGACTTATCGTTGGAATCAGTATATGTATACTGATTGTATGTATATTCATATCTATAAATTCAATTGACAAACCTTTACAAACGATAGACGAATTAACCGATACATCCGAATTGCTTTCCAGCTCAAATGTACAAACAGAGCAAATAGAGTACGAAAAAATTTACAAATTCTTTGAGGGTATGGCTGTTGTAAGACGGAATGGAAAATACGGATATATTAATGAGAAAAGAGAAGAAGTCATTCCTTGCCAATACGATGACTGCAGTTCCTTCAAATACGGAATAGGAGAAGTCAAGTTAGGTGAAAAACTAGGTTTTATAGACAAAACCGGAAAAGAAATTGTTCCATTGAAAACATACGATGAAACCTATCAATATGGAAATATAATCATAGTAGGTCTTAACTCGCACAAAGGGATGTATGACAATCATGGAAACTTAATTGTTCCAATTAAATATGAAGATATAGATTATTCATCGGAAGGATATTCCGAAGGGTTAATAGCCGTACAACAAAATGGGAAATGGGGGTTTGTTGACAAACAAGACAATGTGATTATTCCATTTAAATATGAATTAGCGATGAATTTTTCAGAAGGATTGGCTGGTGTACAATTTAACGGGAAAACAGGTTTCATAAATAAGAAAAATCAAATTGTTATTGATTTTATCTATGAATTGGTTCTACCTTTCAAAAATGGAGAAGCCCTTGTTCGCATAAAACCTGGAACCGCAGCCTATATAGACAAGGAAGGAAACATATTAAGATATGTCTAGCAAGACTTCGCATTTGACGGATAAACTATCAATCATTTTAATACAATGAACGAAAACACATTAACCATAGGCACTGTCCTGCGAGGCAAGTCCTACATCTACACCATTAAAAAGGTGCTGGGTCAGGGCACATTCGGCATCACATACCTCGCCACTACCCGTGTGAAGGTGGCCGGAGCACTGGGCGAGTTGGAAACCACCATGCAGGTAGCCATTAAGGAATTCTTCATGCGCGACATTAACGGGCGCGAGGAGAACACCGTAACTACTGGAAGCAAAGGTGGTCTCTATTCCAACTACCGTCAGAAGTTTGCTCGTGAAGCAGAGAACCTCAGCAAGTTGCATCACCCGAACATCGTTAAGGTGCTTGAGTATTTCGAAGCGAACAACACCGTATACTATGCCATGGAGTACGTAGAAGGAGGTAGCCTGGACAGCTACATTATAGAGAAAAAGGGCCTGTCGGAGGAAGAAAGTATCAAATACATCAGGCAGATAGGTGAAGCCCTAGCCTATATGCATGCCCATAAAATGCTCCACCTGGATTTAAAGCCGGGTAACGTGATGCTACGGCTGAATAAGGATGCTGTATTAATCGACTTCGGTTTGTCCAAGCAATACGATGAAAACGGGGAACCGGAGTCTAGCACCTCAGTAGGCAGCGGCACGCCCGGCTACGCACCTCTGGAGCAGGCCAACTACCACGAAGGCAAGGGATTCCCTGTTACGATGGACGTGTATGCGCTTGGTGCCACGCTCTTCAAAATGTTGACAGGAATGCGCCCACCGGAAGCTCCTGAAATATTAAACGAAGGTTTCCCTGCATACGAGTTACAAAAGCACGGGATAAGTAATGCTGTGATAGCCAGCATAGCTAAAGCTATGGCGGTACTTAAGAAAGAACGGTTACAGAATGTAGAAGCATTCCTTAAGTTGCTGAATAAGGATGAGGAAACAAAAAAAGATGAAGATACAATACTTGAAAACTCAATCATAAGGAAACGAATCCGTCTGTATGACTCCATCAACGATATTACCATATCGTATTGTGAAGCATCCTTCCCTGGATATCGCAGCTTCAAAGCCAAATTTACACGAAACTCTATTGAAGTGGATAGTTATATAGAAGGAGAATTTGTCAAAAAACAAGAATGTCATTATAGCATCACACAATTTGAGATACTTATTTCGAAAATCAATTCACTGATGCTCTATAAAGTATCACCAGCTGTTAAGAGCCAGGGATTTTGTGGTGGAGAAAACATCTACCTGGAAATAGAAAACAAATTGGATGTATATCATTATGGGACAAAATGGAATCATTTCGGTACACTCGATGGTGATGTCTATCCGCTGCTGGAAATGATACAGAAAGAGATTCCCGACTATGACGGTCTGTGGACTTCCGGCACTCCGCAAGAGGACGATATTTCCAATGTCCTGCAAAAATATAAGAAGCCGTTGCTGGGAGTACTTGCTGCATGCCTACTCATAGGATGGCTGATAACTTGCCTTAATGACAATGATAGGAAAACAGGCTCCTTTACACCTATAAGCAGGGATACGTATGCTTTGGATACAATAATGGTGGAAGATACATGTTTTACAGACTCAGCAATGGTGTATGCCATAGATTCACAGAAAACGGAAGCAGCCGAAGATGAGATTTTGCGACCGGGATATTACAAAGTAGATAACCATATAGCAGTGGACTTGGGATTATCGGTAGATTGGGCTACTTGCAACGTTGGTGCAGAAAACCCATGGGAGTCGGGTGACTACTTTGCATGGGGGGAAGTGGAACCCAAGAAGTCCTATTGGTCAAAGACATATAAATATTGTGCCGGCACCACAGAGAGTTGCTTCAAGATAGGCAAACTGGTGCCCCGTCCGTGGGACAAAGATCTTATGGTATACGACATCTCCGAATCTGAATATGACGCTGCTTATACTCAATGGGGAAAAGGCTGGCGTATGCCAGCTATCTGGGAAACTAGGGAATTGGAAATGAAATGTACGTGGGTGTGGACAGAAAATAATGGGATGAAAGGAGCCATGGTGACCGGTCCGAACGGAAATTCCATCTTCTTGCCGGCAGCTGGTGTGATGAAAGGAAGTAAGAAAGAGTTTTCCGAGGGAGCATCTTACATACAAGGGAGTTATTGGACATCCACATGCTTCCCTAACGAATACGGGTATGCAACATATTTAGGTGTATCATCCAGTAGTAGAGAATATGACACTCAGTTTTTTCAAAATTACAGATTCCATGGCTATATGATTCGCCCTGTAGTAATTTCTAGCAAAGAGTAATCATGAACAATTGTTTTCACTTGTAACATGAAATGCACAATGAATGATAAAGAGGAAAACATGATAATTACCATCACGGATTCGGATGGGAAGGAAACAGAAGCGACAGTCACTGCTATAGATGAGGAAGACAATGATACTGAAATAATGGAAGGAATATTATATGAAGATGATATACCGATGATGTTATCCGAGATGCAAGGAACAATAGATATTGAACGTGGTACACTTAGAATGTACATTGATATGAACGAATCTTCTTATGAAGAAGATAGTCAATCGACAGAATATGTTTTCGAAGATGATTCCCTGATGGTTGATATCCCTTCTTTGACTGCGTATTATTCGTCAGAGACAGATTATTTTGCAGATTTAAATTATTCATTAGATAACGAACCTTTACAAACAAACTCTTAAAGCTATGACTCAAGGAAGAAGTGTTAGAGGTACATAATGAGAAGCAGAGATGAACCTTCTTTTGACATCAATAACTATTATGCTCGTGTGCCCATCTATCGGGACCGCAGAAACATCAGCGACAAAGACGACCTGCAATGCGACATCTGTGGTTGCACCTAGATTGTCTGCCGTGTGGTCTGCAAGTCAATCTACCGGTATTGGGAATGCAGCAATACGTACTCTGGCTACAATCACATCTCTCATATAAGCTTCTGCTCCTCATGTGGAGCAAAGCCTGAGAATCTGGCCAATATTTATGATTTACAAAGACCATCAGGGTTGCCCATTCCCGACATAAAAGACTGTACCGATGAGCTCAATGAAAATTATCCGCCCCAAATACCAAAAATAAAATGAAAAGCAATATGAACGAAAATACATTAACCATAGGCACTGTCCTGCAAGGCAAATCCTACTCCTACACCATTAAAAAGGTGCTGGGGCAGGGCACATTCGGCATCACTTATCTGGCCACAACCCAAGTAAAAGTACACGGCGCGTTAGGTGAACTGGAAACCACCATGCAGGTAGCCGTCAAGGAATTCTTCATGCGCGACATCAACGGGCGCACGGAGAACACCGTGACTACAGGAAGCCAAGGAGGACTCTATGCCAATTATAAGAAGAAATTTGCTCGCGAAGCGGAGAATCTAAGCAAACTACATCACCCCAACATTGTAAAAGTATTGGAATTCTTCGAAGCCAACAAGACTGTCTACTATGCCATGGAATATGTAGATGGAGGAAGTCTGGACAAATATATCAAACCATATCAAGGTATACCCGAATCTGAAGCTCTTAAACAAGCCAAGCAGATAGGCGCAGCCCTCTCCTATATGCACACCCACAAGATGCTACACTTAGACTTAAAGCCGGGGAACATCATGCTCCGTAAGAATGGGGATATTGTACTCATTGACTTCGGCTTGTCTAAACAATACGACAAGAACGGAGAACCAGAATCAAGCACAAGTGTAGGAAACGGCACTCCCGGCTATGCCCCCATTGAACAAGCCAACTATCACGAAGGCAAGGATTTTCCTGTAACCATGGATGTATATGCCTTTGGAGCGACCTTGTTCAAGATGCTGACGGGTGTCCCTCCTCTCAAAGCCGATGAAATCTTGAATGAAGGTTTTCCAGCATACGAGTTGCAAAAGCATCAAGTCAGCAACTCATTGATAGCCTGCATAGCCAAAGCCATGTCACCCATGAAGAAAGACAGGCCGCAGAGCGTGGAAGCATTCTTACAAGAATTAACTGGCATGAAAAGTCAGAAAATTCCTCAAGAAGTTTCTCCGACAACCAAACCACAAATAGAAAGAAAAGAAAAGGAACCTTTACATCCTCATTCCACTCCTAATTTCTGGGGGAAATATAAGAAGCCTATTATAGGAGCAAGCACATGTGCGCTGATCATCTGCGTATTTCTGATTGTAAAATCAATCAACAAGCAGGATATCAAGCCAGATATAATGTTCCCTCAAGATTCGATTGCGGTTGCAGAAGTTATTGAAGAAACTCATGACTCGCCAGACTCTATAGCAACAACGGCACCAGAGACTGATACGGCTTCTTCGGATTCTATAGCCGTAGAAGTGGAAACGAAAGAAGAACGCTTTCAGAAAGCCATGAAACTTCAGGGGAAAAACAAAGAAAATGCTCTGCTCCAACTGGCAGATGAAGGCTATGCTTATGCTTATTTCCCTTTGGCGGAATATTATTTCTCAACCCAACAAAATAAGCAAGCGGATAAATGGCTGGCTAAGAGTCTGCTCACAGGGAAACGACATGAAGCAGAAAGACTCATAGAAAAAAAGATAAGTTCTGGAGATTTTGGCTTGGTAAATACAATGCGTATGATAGAAAATCAAGCAAACACCGGACATGAAGAATATTATTGCTTATTGGCTAAATGGTATTTAGGGCGAAACGAAGATACCCAAGCAGACAAATGGTTACGTAAGGCTATTGCAGCAGGTATAAACAAAAAGGAAACTCGTCAAATTGAGCAAACTTTACGGGAAAGAGGATTTTACGATTAATCAACCTATAAAATACGAATATGAAAAAGTTTTTATTTTTAGCACTGAGTTTATTGGTGTGGAGCAATGTCATGGCTCAAAGTGAATGGACACAACTGGAAATGGAGGTGAAAGCGGAAGCCGGAGATGTGGAAGCGCAAAGCAAATATGGTTTATGGTTTCTGCAACAAGGGAAAAGCGAAGAAGGAGTTTATTGGCTCAAAAAAGCGGCTGATAAAGGTGACTCAGAAGCGCAATATAATTTGGGCGTACATTACTATAACAATAAACTTTATAATCAAGCACTCCCTTGGTGGAGAAAAGCTGCCGCACAAAATAATACAGATGCTCAACGACAATTAGGCTTGCACTATTTGAATAATAATAATTATGAAGAAGCTTTTCCTTGGCTGGAAAAGGCGGCCAAAACTGGAGATGCTTCTGCCCAATGTGGATTGGGTAATTATTATTCTTTCTACAAAAAGGACAAAGAGCAAGCGGCATATTGGTATACTCAAAGTGCCGAGCAGAATAATGCGCAGGCTCAAAATTTTTTAGGCATTTTATGCATGGAATCCGGCAAGAATGAAGAAGGAGTAGAATGGTTCCAAAAAGCAGCCCAAGCGGGATATCCGAAAGCACAGTTCAACTTAGGTCTCCATTATGAAAAGAATAATAATTGGGAACAAGCTGTATTATGGTATAAAAAAGCAGCCGAAAAAGGAGATGCCAAAGCGCAATGTTCCTTAGGTACCTATTATTTAAACCACAAAAATTTTGAACTTGCCCTATTCTGGTCAGAGAAAGCTGCAGAACAAGGAAACGCAATTGCACAACGGAATTTAGGCATTTATTATGATTCCACAAGGAAAGATCTCGCCCAAGCAGAGTCTTGGTTTAAAAAAGCCGCAGAACAAGGAGACGCAGTTGCCCAAAACTTACTAGGCATTGTCTACATGAAAAAGCATCAAAATGAAGAAGGTGTCTATTGGTTTAAGAAATCGGCGGAACAAGGCTATGTGCATGGCGAGTTTAATTTAGGCCTCCACTATTACAACAACAAAAACTATACGGAAGCTGTCCCTTGGTTCAAAAAAGCCGCCGAACAAGGTAATGTCAGTGCCATGGAAAAGCTTTCTGCCTGCTATCGCTATGGCCGAGGAGTAGAAAAGGATATTAAGCAAGCGGAAGTTTGGGCAGATAAAGCCAAACAGACTTCCAACAATCCTTAAATTCTAACCGAACCAATCACGTTACGCAAGAGCATGCTAAAACATAGTATGCTCTCGCGCAGCATATTAAATGAACTAGATAAGAAAGTGAAATATTACAACCCGGAATCAATGGCATCAGGCATGACAGATGGTGATGGAGACTACTAAAAGGTATTTTCGTTGTCTATTGGAAAATATAAAGTCACTTGATCCACTATTATACTTTTAATTGACCCATCAAAAAAATATTAGAATTAAGTAGAGAAAAATGCATTTTAACCCGGGTCAGTTTCAATTATAATTTTTTATAGCAGATACTACTTCTTTTTAGCATTAATCTTTCTTACAGAATCACCCGTTAGCTCAATTTTGTGTGCAGTATGTACGATTCTGTCCAGGATTGCATCAGCTACCGTAGGATCTCCAATTGCATCATACCAGCTTTCGACTGGAAGTTGTGACGTTATTATGATTGATTTTAGTCCGTGTCTGTCTTCTATTATTTCCATAAGTATTGACCTTTCTCTGGCATCCAGTCCTATAAGAAACAGATCGTCAAGAATAAGCAGTGAACACTTTTCAATTTTTTTCATCTCAGATTCTATAGTTCCCTTGTTTTTGGCCATTTTAAGCTGTCCCATAAGCTTTGACGCATTGGAGTATAAAGTTCTGACTCCATTTTTGCATGCTTCATATCCTATTGCTGAAGCTATATAGCTTTTACCTGTTCCGGAGCTTCCTGTGATAAAAATATTCTGTCCGTCTCTTATAAAATCAAGAGAAGCAAGTCTCTCGAGCTGGTTCCGGTCAAGGTTCCGTTTTATTGTATAGTCTATTTTTTCCATATATGCCTTATATCTGAAGTTTGCAGATCTTATCAGTCGTTCAATGCTTACATTGCGTCTGTAATCATACTCGCTTTCAAGAAGCCATTTCAGGAACTCATCGTTTGTCATACCATCAGAGGATGTTGTCCTGCAGTCATTTCTGTATGTTTCAAGCATACCGTAAAAACGTAATTTGGAGAGTAACTCCATTATTCTGTCCATATTTTTTCCGACAGTTCTGTTTGTTTTATTATTACTTGTCATTTTTATCTATGTTTTTAGAGTTAAAATAATCCTTACCTCTGAGATTTCTGTGTTTAGGGGTAAGTTCAGGAGCAAGCCCTTCCATTTGTATATGATACTTTTCATCTTCCCTGTTTACCAGAAGGCTTTCAAGTTCGTTGAACCCGAACATGCAGGATTCCATTGCTATCTGGCATGCAAGAACCACTCTGTCGTGTCCGAAACGTTCCACAAGACATAATATACCATCAGCTGAACGTATAGCCTGAACAGGATATTTTTTGGCAACAGCCACCAACTTTATATACTCTTCCACTACCGTGTCTATTTCACGTGCCTTGCGGTATATATCATCCATTCTGATTCTGTATTCATGTAGTACTCCGGGAAGTTTATGGGAAGGTTTTTCTGAATAAGTGAAAGGTGTATCATCCCTGCGATGTGTCGTTATGTGTCTGAATTTATAATATATCTCCACTGTGTCCCCATCATACAGTAATTCTACAGCATCGCCTATATACTCTTTAGGAACACTGTAATAGTGATTGTTAAGCGATACATAACTGTTTTTCATGACAGTTGCCGTTTTCCGGTTTTTTGATATAAATCTTGTTGCCGGCAATATATGTAGCCTGTCTTTCTCGACCTCGAGGAAACGCTCCCTACGGCTGTAGCTGCGGTTGTACATCTTTCGGCTGTTCAATGCGTCAGTATGTTTCATTATTTCTATGTTCAAGGCTTCAATATCATTGAATTTCAATCCTGTCATCTTTGAATAGACCTCCCTGTAAAGCAGTCTTACAGCATTTTCAACCAAAGCCTTGTCTTTGGGTTTGCGCACTCTTGCCGGAAAGACAACACAGCCGTAATGGTCTGCAAATGCTGCAAAGTCATCATTTATTACAGGCTCTATTCCACCGGGCTTTGTTACGGCAGATTTGAGGTTGTCGGGAACTATGGCATTGGGTACACCTCCAAAATAATGGAAAGCATTTTCACATGCCTGGATAAGATATTCTTTCTTTTGCGATGGTACAGCCTCGTAATAAGTAATCTGACTGCATGGAAGTATCGCTGCAAAGACTTCTACGGGAACCTTATCACCCGTATTCCTGTCTGAAATATAAAGTTTGTCACCGGCAAAATCCACATACATCTGATCACCAGCTATATGATCTATGCGTCCAACCGGTATTTTTACCTCCCTTTCACGTCTGAGATACAGGCAGAATGAACAATAACTGTAACCTTGGGGACGGTTTCTCAGATACTCCTCATACAAGGACCTTCTTGTTGTTCCACGGGATTTAAGTCGTTTAATGTACTCAGGTATATGTTCTTGAAGATACTTATACTCTGCAGATCCTGTTGATTCGTTGTCAGTCTCCGTACCGAAAAGTTCATGCAGATGATGCTCGTCCATTTTCAACAGGCGTTCCAGCTCTATACCCATATCCTCGTATATTCGGATATACCGTTTTACTGTATTACGTGAAATCAGAAGAGAAGAACTGATACTACGGATACTCATTCCTGACTGGTAGCACCGCAGTATGTGCTTGATTCTTATTTTCATTCTTTAAAATTTTTATTCGGTTAATAATACCGGGTTAAAATGCTTTTTAAAGTACAAAAACAAGACTGAAATGTGGTAATTCTATAGGGTCAATTTTTATTATAATCTAAGTGGGTCAGTTTCGGTTATAAAGGTGGGTCAGGTGATTTTTATAATAGTGGGTCAAGTGACTTTATATTTTCCATCCTGTTACAAAGATAAAAATATTATATGAAACTGCTTTCCATCAAAAAAACAAATAAATACATTATCTTTGCAATCTAAACGAACACTGAAAGATTGCAATATGGGTAGAATAAAAGTTTCAGCACCTGAAAATATAAATACAAACATACTTTTACCGTCGTCAAAGAGTATATGCAACAGGGCCCTTATTATAAAAGCACTGTCAAAACATGACGGGAAAATAGAGAACTTGTCCGAATGTGACGACACTTTCGTGATGGTGCGCGCACTTAGTGAAATGACCGACACTATAGACATCATGGCGGCAGGTACAGCCATGAGATTTCTAACCGCATATCTTTCGGTTACGGAAGGCGAACATATCATTACGGGAACTGAAAGGATGAGACAACGCCCTATAAAAATTCTGGTGGATGCCTTACGAAGCTTGGGAGCAGACATTAAATATACCGAAAAAGAGGGTTTCCCTCCACTGAAAATCAGAGGAAAAGAACTTAATGGGAATTCTATCTCACTGCCGGGAGACATCAGTTCGCAGTACATATCCGCTCTTATGATGATAGGTCCTACTCTTAAAAACGGACTTACTCTCAACCTGACCGGCAACATCGTTTCAAAGCCATATATCAATCTTACAATCCAGATAATGAAAGAGTTCGGAGCTGATGCCGTATGGGCAGACGAACACACTATATGCATCAGCAACGACTCTTACAAGCCTACCCCATACTATGTGGAAAGTGACTGGAGCGCTGCTTCTTACTGGTATGAGATGACAGCCCTGTCGGACAACGCCCGCGTGGAACTTCCGGGACTTTTCGAAAAGAGTTTCCAGGGAGACTCCAAAGTGGCAGAACTGTTTGAGCAATTGGGTGTGACAACCGAATATGGAGACAAGAATGTAGTTCTGACCAAAAGCGGAAAGGTTACCGACAGAATGGAATACGATTTCGTAAACCAGCCGGACTTGGCGCAGACATTTGTAGTGACCTGTTGCATGATGGGAATACCGTTCCGCTTCAGTGGTCTGCAAAGTCTCAAGATAAAAGAGACAGACCGAATGGCTGCACTTATAAACGAGATGAAGAAACTGGGATACGTAATATCTGAAAGCGACGGTTCGGTACTGTCATGGGATGGAGAAAGATGCGAAGCTGACATAAACCAAGCCATAGACACATACGAAGACCACAGAATGGCAATGGCATTCGCCCCAGCTGCACTGAAGCTGAAGAACATCAAAATAAACAATCCGCAGGTGGTATCAAAATCTTATCCCGGATACTGGAAAGATTTGACCAAGGCAGGTTTCAACATAATGGAGGAATAAAGACATGTGGATACTCGTTTTAGCACTCATCGGTGTTGCACTGTTCGGACTTATAGCCGGATACTTCTATAACCGCAACATCCAGAAGAAAATTGAAAAAGGAGAAATAACCGAAGAGCCGCAAGTGGTTGAAGTGGACAGCGAATGCTGCGGTCAGCATGAGACATGCGAGAAAGACAGTCTTCTGGCTGCCGTGAGCAAGAAAATAGAATACTACGACGACGAGGAGCTGGACCGTTTCAAAGGACGCACTTCGGACAGCTACACCGAGGAAGAGATAGAAGAATTCAGAGACATACTTTACTCAACCCAGGAAGTGGAGGTGGCAGGATGGTGCCGAAGCCTGCAACTGCGAGGCATTGAACTGCCAAACGAGCTAAAGGACGAGCTGTTCCTGATTGTGGGAGAAAGAAGAATACATTGATTGTTAGTTTGTCAGTTTATTAGTTTGTTTATGCAATCTAATAAGCCCAAAAACTCAAGAACTTAAAAACTTAAAAACTCAAAATGACCGATTTCATAGAACTGTTCCAATATACATTTTTCCAGAATGCACTGCTGGGAAGCCTTTTTGCAAGTATTGCCTGTGGAATAATAGGCACATACATCGTGACAAGACGCTTAGTTTTCATCAGCGGAGGTATAACCCATGCTTCATTCGGAGGAATAGGAATAGGGCTATATACAGGTATTTCGCCGCTGCTTACAGCTGCCATATTCTCTGTGTTGTCGGCATTCGGAGTGGAATGGCTAAGCAAGAGAAGCGACATGCGGGAAGACTCCGCCATTGCCGTATTCTGGACATTCGGCATGGCGGTGGGAATTATCTTCAGTTTTCTCGCTCCGGGATTTACGCCTGAACTTTCTTCATTCCTGTTCGGAAATATCCTGACCATTACCACCGGCGATATAATACTGCTTGGCATAATAAGTCTCGCACTGGCTGTATTCTTTGCCATATTCCTGAAACCTATAGTATCAATAGCATTCGACAGGGAATTTGCACGCTCGCAACGTCTGCCGGTGACACTGTTCGAATACACGCTGATGATGTTCATAGCACTGACCATAGTGGCCTGCCTGAGAATGATAGGTATAGTTCTTGTCATCTCATTGCTTACACTGCCACAGATGACGGCAAACCTTTTCACATATAACTTCAAGAAAATAATATGGCTGTCGATAATAATCGGCTACATTAGCTGTTTAGGCGGACTGATACTGTCATATCAGCTTCAGGTTCCTTCAGGAGCATCAATCATATTTACTTCTATAGTGATTTATGCGGTGGCGAAGATGATTAGAAGGAGAAGTTAATGGAGTTAAGAAGTTAATGGAGTTAAGAAGTTAATGGAGTTATGGAATAAGTATTAAAGAATTCAATAAACTAATATAATATGGAAATAAAGATTAATTCACTGGAACAGATCCATGAAGCAGCGAAACAATTCATCGCTGAAATGGGAGACAATACAGTCTTTGCTTTCTACGGCAAGATGGGTGCTGGTAAGACTACATTCATCAAGGCTGTGTGTGAAGAACTTGGAGTGACAGATGTTATAAACTCACCTACTTTTGCTATCGTAAACGAATACCGTTCTGAAACTGCAGGCGAACTGATTTATCACTTCGACTTCTACAGAATAAAGAAACTTGAAGAAGTTTACGACATGGGATATGAGGATTATTTCTATAGTGGCGCACTCTGCTTCATAGAATGGCCTGAACTGATAGAGGACGTGCTTCCGGGTAACACCGTAAACGTATATATAGAAGAGACAGAGGACGGAACACGTACCGTACGTTTTGAAGCTGAATAACGATGATTGCACACTACATAATACAATCGGTTTTTGTACTGGTAGGGATTTTGTCTCTCATGGCATCAGTCTTTAACTGGGAATGGTTCTTCACTGCACAGAATTCCCAATTCATAGTGAGAACCCTCGGGAGAAACAAATCCAGAATATTCTATGCAATACTTGGCCTGGCTATGATTGCGGCAGGAATATATTTCTTTCTATCCGTACGCGAAGCCTACAAATAGACTATCATTCTTTTACATAATCAAAAACAGCCGGTCCGGAATTTTCCATAACCGGCTGTTTTAGTTTTAGTTCTTTCTTGGTACACCATAAACAGTATATCCTGATTGGATGTACATGTTTTTATACTGTTATTTTATTGTCTGTACAGGCGACTTGCGGTCGAAGAAAGGATTCTTAGAAGAAGCACTTACGGGTATGGCATATACGCTTTTACATCCTTCCAGGTAATTCAGGCGCTGGGCAGCCAGTCCGGCAGAAAACATTACGCGAGTATCTACACGCATATCTGCCGCCGTAGCACAAGCTGAGCCGATGGCTATTCCTACATCTACTGAATTGATGGCACAAGGTACTCCTTCAGTTCTGGAATCGCAGGTAGAGAACCCGCAGTGACCGCAGTTCAGCCCTTGTGCATGTTCGTGAGTTCCGATAATGACCACACTTTCAGCCTGTAGAATGTTGTTTGCATCCCGTATGAAAAACTTCATACCGGTTTCTTCGGCTAATTGCAGCATTGTTTCTGAAAGTTGTTGTAACTCTTCGCCTGTTACCAGCGCTACTTCTATGACATCTACTCCTTTTCCCTTAGGGGCGGTACGTGCCGCAGTCATCATTTGTCTGGCTATGTTGATGACATGTTCATGGCGGCAGTCTCGTTCGTTTTCTATCATGACTGTTATATATTTTAAGGAATTACATTCGTTTACCGGCTTTCTGCAAGCAGGGAAAATCTCCGGCTGTCTGCATGATACAAATGTAGCTATTATAATTGACTTATCGTTGTATTTATGAAACAAACCAGCTATTATCAATAGTTTATTTTTCACCTTACGAGAAGGTGCTGATACATTTTAAAAAAACATGGCCGTGTTTAATCTTAAATACGGCGGCGTTTGAAATCAAACACGGCCGTGTTTTTTCAAGACCTTTTTGACTGGCATCAGAAGCAGCCGGATTGTCACTATTCCTTTATCACAAATTAAAAAATGATTATTACAATAACAGCCGGTCAGGATCTCTCCGAACCGGCTGTTCTGTTATCATAATGATTTCATATCTATTACTGATTATCTTTCTGACGGATTTCCACACGACGTATCTTGCCGCTGATAGTCTTTGGAAGTTCATCCACAAACTCTATAACACGCGGATATTTGTATGGAGCAGTAACACGCTTCACGTGGTCCTGAAGCTCCTTAATCAACGCATCACCCGCCTTATCCTTATAATCCTTGGCAAGGATAATTGTAGCCTTGACCACCTGTCCGCGGATTTCGTCAGGTACACCTGTTATGGCACATTCAACTACGGCAGGGTGTGTCATCAACGCACTTTCCACTTCGAACGGGCCTATACGGTAGCCGGAACTCTTGATTACATCGTCCGCACGGCCAACAAACCAGTAATATCCGTCTTCATCACGCCATGCCACGTCGCCAGTGTAATAAACACCGTCGTGCCAAGCCTCGTGTGTAAGTTCAGGAGCACGATAATATTCCTTGAACAATCCCAGTGGCTTGCCATGGTTTGTACGTACCACAATCTGTCCCTGCTCGCCATCTTCGGCACTGCGTCCGTCAGGCTTGATAAGGTCTATCTCATACTGAGGATTAGGCACACCCATACTTCCCGGTTTTGGTTCCATCCATGGGAATGTAGCAAGTGTAAGTGTTGTTTCTGTCTGTCCGAAACCTTCCATCAGACGTATTCCTGTTATCTTGAGGAATGTTTCATATACAGAGTAGTTCAAAGCCTCACCGGCTGTAGTACAGTATTCCAATGATGAAAAATCGTACTTGGACAGGTCTTCACGGATGAGGAAACGGTATATTGTAGGAGGCGCACAAAGTGATGTGATATGATAGTCGTGTATCTTCTGAAGGATATCAGCAGGAGTAAACTTCTCATGGTCGTATACGAAGACTGTTGCACCGGCTATCATCTGTCCGTACAGTTTTCCCCAAACAGCCTTGCCCCATCCTGTGTCGGCAATAGTGAGATGGAGACTGTCCTTATGAAGATTATGCCAGAAACTTCCTGTCACGATGTGTCCCAACGGATAAGTGAAGTCGTGTGCCACCATCTTCGGTTCGCCGGTAGTACCGGATGTGAAATACATCAATGATATATCGTCGTTTGTGTTCGGATGTTCAGGACGTACAAAAGGAACAGCACTATCTATTCCCTTATGGAAATCTAGGAATCCTTCCGGCATGTCAGGACCTATGCTTACGAGTTTCTCTACCGTCGGTGAATCAGGCATGGCGTCTATCACGTGTTTTGTTATCACTTCTTCGCCAGCCACGACAATCATCTTGATAGATGCGGCATTACAGCGGTAAACAATATCTTTCTTTGTAAGAAGATGTGTTGCAGGAATTACAACAGCACCAAGTTTGTGAAGAGCGATAATGGAATACCAGAACTCATAACGGCGTTTCAGGATAAGCATAACCTTGTCGCCATGACCGATACCGAGGCTCTGAAAGTAAGATGCTGTCTGGTCTGTATATTTCTTGAGGTCGGCATACGAAAAATGAATGCACTCGCCTTTATCGTTTGTCCATAAGATTGCTTCTCTGTCCGGTTCTTCGGTAGCCCAGGCGTCAACCACATCGTAGCCGAAGTTGAAGTTTTCAGGAACTTCTATCCTGAAATTCTTTATAAAATCCTCCTGTGAGGTAAATTGTGTCTGTTTTACAAATCTCTCTAACATATTGTTGTATCTGATTATTGCATTACTATAGCTAAGAATCTAACATTGTTTCCGTCGAGCGCCTTCATTCCGTGAGGAAGAGAGGAGTCGAAATACAGGCTGTCGCCAGGGTTAAGGATAAGCTCCTTACCATTAATATTCAACAACAGACGACCTTCAATCACCATATTGAATTCCTGTCCTGAATGGGTGTTATAATATATAGGTGTTGTTTCAGGTTTAGGCTCTACCGTTACGATAAACGGATCGGCAATTCTGTTCTTGAAACCCGAGGCCAATGACTCATACTTGTAAGCCTTTGTTCTTTCCACTGAAATACCTGTTCCACGGCGTGTAAGGAAATATGAGCGCATGTGAGGTTCTTCGCCGAACATAAGTTCATCAAGAGATACGCCGAACTCTGTTGAAATCTTCTGAAGTGTACTTACCGAAAGGTCTGTATCGCCACTTTCCATAGCGGCATACTGTTCAGGAGTTACTCCAATCTTTTCCGCTACCTGCTCCACTGTCAGGTCAAGAGCATCACGCAATCCATGTAAGCGCATTGCTATTTGTTTTATCTGTTCATCCATAGTCTTTAAGTTATTTTCCACAAAAATAATAAAAAGTATGTCATTATGAAAGTTATTCTAAATATAAATAGTCATAATGTACGAGATAAGGTTTACCATGAATACCCATAACGGCTTTTGCGTCTGCCGATGACATACTTACACGGCCAACACCTATCTTCTCGTCATCAGGATTTACGATAGTTACAATATCATCCTTTTCAAAATCGCCAACTATATCTGTCACTCCTACAGGAAGAAGGCTTACCGCCTTGTCACCACGCAACTTATCAGCAGCCTTATTATTGACTATAATCTTACCTTTTGAGAATCCATCGCTGTGGGCTATCCATTTCTTGATACTTGACACACCGTTCTCCGAAGGAACAAACTTCGTGCATACGGTTTCTTCAGGATTGGAAATCAGATCAACGAGTATATTGTCTTTCTTTCCATTGGCTATGAATACTGTAATCCCCTCGTCTGCCACCTTGCGGGCTATACTGCTTTTAGTCAGCATACCCCCCCTGCCGAATCCTGATTTCTCGGTACTGATATAGTCCGACAGGTCCTTGCCCTGTTCCACTTCTCTGATAACAGTCACTCCCGGTTGGGAAGGAGCACCATTATATATACCGTCGATATTGCTCAGAATAACCAATGCCTGAACATCCATCATAGCCGCAATCAGCCCTGAAAGTTCGTCATTGTCGGTAAACATAAGTTCCGTAACAGAGATTGTGTCATTCTCATTCACAATGGGAATAACATCATTGTCCAGCATCACCTGCATACAGTTGCGCTGATTGAGATAATGTCGTCGTGTTGAGAAACTTTCCTTGGTTGTAAGCACTTGACCTACAGTAATTCCATGTTCACGAAACAGTTCGTAATATCTGTTTATCAGCTTGGCCTGCCCTACAGCCGAAAACAACTGACGGCTGTCAACACTGTCAAGCTTGCGCAAAGGTTTCACCTCACTGCGTCCGGAAGCCACCGCTCCCGATGATACAAGCACTATTTCAACTCCTGCCCTGTGAAGTTCTGCCACCTGGTCAACCAGCGCAGACATTCGCGTAACATCGAGCGTACCATCCTTACGCGTAAGCACGTTACTGCCAATCTTTACCGCTATTCTTTTATATTTACATTCCATAAAATACCATGTTTCATTTCAATTAATTACGCAAATATAGGATTTTACTAATTTCTTATTACAAAAACATGTAGATATTTTATTTCACATTACTTATTGATACAAATCAAACGGCTGTAACAATATTTTTCGTACTTTTGCATGACATTATAACATTCGTATTTTTATGATTAAAGCTATATTTTTCGACATCGACGGAACATTGGTTTCGTTCAACACACACAGAGTACCGGAATCTACCAAACAGGCACTTAAAGAGTTAAGAGAAAAAGGTATAAAGGTATTTATCGCCACGGGACGCCCTAAATTGCTTATAAACAATCTTGAGGATCTTGAATTCGACGGATATATAACCCTAAACGGTGCTCACTGCTTTACAGCCGACCACAAGGATATTTACAAAGGACTGATACCTGCCGAAGATATAGAAAGAGTTGTGGAATACACTAAAAAACACGATTATCCGTTCGTCTTTGTGCATGACAACCAGTGGTTTATCACAAAAGTGGATAAAGCAGTGGAAGACATAGCCAAACTTATAAAGATTTCCATACCTCCAGTAAAACCGGGAGAAGAAGCTTTAGGAAAAGATATTCTCCAGATTATGGGGTACTTCCCCACCGAAGCTGATGAAGAGATTTTCGGAAAGATACTTACTCACTGCGAAACGATGAGATGGCACCCGCTATTTGCCGACATAATTAACAGAGGAACAAGCAAGAGCCGCGGTATAGACGAAGTGATAAAACATTACGGAATAAAGCTTGAAGAGACAATGGCTTTCGGCGACGGTGGGAACGACATTAACATGCTTGAACATGCCGGAATAGGCGTCGCAATGGGTAATGCATCGGACAAAGTAAAGGCGGCCGCAGACTATATCACGTCATCGGTAGATGAAGATGGTATAATAAATGCTTTGAGACATTTCAACATTTTATAGTTCTCAACGCAGCATTACCACACGACGCAAGATAAGCTGTTTATACTGCTTTTTCATATCATCAGGTAAAAAGGAATTGTCTATCAGCTCGAACCATTTAGGCAATGCACGGCTGAAACGACGGGAAAGATTCTCGATAACTTTCTCGTCAACTCCAGATGCTGTTATTGCCTTGTAAAAGTCAGCCTTACGTAAACGGCTCTTCTTCCCGTTGAGTGTAAGAGCAAGTTCTTCGGTATCTTCAGGCATAACAAGACTCGTAGAAAGCATATCGTAGGCAGGTGTAAGCGTATATCCGCCAATCTGGTTATAGAGGGAAAAGTTCTTAAGATGCATATCGGCATTACCTGTTATCCAACAGAACACAACTACCTCCCAGAAATTTATCACATCAAGTTGCGGAGCGGATGAATATCGCCTTACCAATTTGGCGATTTGCTCGTATGAGCCTTTGTATTTATATTCCGTGAGCCGTTCGGATAACTGACACATATCCTCCATTGCGACCTTACGTCCGTCTGGCAGGCGGTCTATACGACGGGTTATATAACATAGTTCTCCATCACTGAACCGTATCAGACTATGTGGAACCACATTTATCTTCACGGCCTCGGCAAGGTGCATGGTAACATCCTCCAGTTCCGGCAAAGCACGGTATGAATGAGTCTGTGGTTTCAGGATGAAACGTCCCCACAGGCCAACTATAGTGAAACGGTCCGGTTCGTTACGGCCCCCACGGTTAATGTCAAGCGAAAGTTTGGCCTGCACACCTGTCAGTGTAGTCTGACTACGCACCACCTGACGTGCCAAATCACCTAACTGGGCACGTACGTATGGCAGTTCAGGAGCTGTACGCGTTCCGAAAAACTTTTTGGCACATGCGGGATGGAAATCTTTCATTCCTTCACCCAATTCCTTATAACAATATAAACATCGGCTCATAATTTATCCTCCTCAGTTTCGTCGTCCGGTATTACACTGACTGCCCCAATACAGTCCTTACAGCAAGCCAAAAGTAGAGACATACGGTCCCTCTGATTAATTTTCCAGCTACGCTCCGCTATATCGAGCAACCATCCCTCAGGTATTAGTCCGTCAAAAAAAGGAAACAATACCATGTCATGATATGGTTTCTCTCCAATAGGAAGTGTCAGACTGACCGCAGTAGCATCCGGCAGCTTCAGATAATCAGCGTCGTATGTAAAGGTGAATCCGTTTTCGTCTTCCACCAGTATGCCTGCCAAGCGGTCATGCAGAAACACTTTTGCACGTTTCATTACTTATCCTCCTTTGACTTTACATTCAATTCAACCGGTCCAACCTGACGACCAAAAAGACTAAGGACCTGATTAACCTTATCCATACGCAGAGTCTGCTTGCCCTGCTCCAAATCGCGGACAAAGCGTAATCCAACACCAGACTTGTCTGCCAGGTCCACCTGTGTCAATCCGAACTGGCGACGCATCTCCTTTACGAAATCAGCTATTACCGTGTATTCCATATTTATACCCTTTCGGGTACAAATATAACAAAGCTTCCGATATATTATACCTTTTAGGGTATAATTATTATTACAATAATATTTTTTATACCCAAACGGGTATAGAAAAGAAATATTACACTATCATTGTAAGCTTTGCCAGATATTCATAATGCTCGCCATTATATACAAGTTCAGCCTTGAAGCCGAATTGAGATGCATAAAAATTCAATGTTTCATAATCAATGTACAACCACTTGAAAGGTTCACCCTTTATCTGTTTGTACTGCATACTGAATTCTATCTCTCCATAATAATCTGCCGCAATATCAATCAGCATACTGCCATCCTCATCTTCGAACAGATATTTCAAATCACTTGAATCCATCAGAATGCTTCCACCAGGGTTGAGCAGTTCTTTCATACGGGTAAAGAAACTCTCCATATTCTTAACAGAGCCTATAATACCGGAACCATTCATAAGCATCAATATAGTGTCATATCCTCCAATGAATGAGGGGTCGAACAAATTTGCAAGACGAGTTTTCAGACCGCTTTCTTCCATTACCTTGACAGACAATGGAGATATATCTATAGCCTCAACATCCTTGCCCATATCCTGAAGGACAAGCGAATGACAACCACTTCCAGCACCTACATCAAGAATTCTTCCTTGAGCCATCTCAAGAGCTTTTTTCTCAAGTTCGGGCATCTCGTCATATTCGCGAAACAGTGTCTCTACAGGTATTTCGTCCTCATCAAACTGAGGTGAAAAAACTCTTAATCTTCCGGCACGACCTTTAGTGAAGTAATCGTATATGGCAGTTCCCATAGGGTCCTTACCAGAATCCAATAATCCGTAATTCATATACATTATTATATTATAATACGATTACAAAAGTACGAATAAAAAGTGATAAACAGAAAAATGTAGCAAAGTTATTGGCAGATAGGCGTTTTAGGAAGATGGCTTGAAAAAATGAAAGACAGAAAAAGCAATGAAAAAGCCAAGTTAGGAC
>NZ_JADYTF010000059.1 GCF_021530995.1 Bacteroides caecigallinarum | reverse complement strand
CCTTAATATAACATCTATGAGTTATTTACGTTTTGATAAAACTCTTATGACGAATCTGGAGGAATCTTTGCCGCGTGAGATCCTCCGTACGAATCGTTCCGGGGCTTACCATTGCTCTACTATTGTAGACTGTAACACACGCAAGTATCATGGATTATTAGTCATTCCGGTTCCTGAATTGGATGATGAGAATCATGTCTTGCTTTCAGCAATGGATGAGACCGTAATACAGCATGGAGCAGAATTTAATTTAGGGCTTCATAAATATCATGGAGACAATTTTAGTCC
Organism: Bacteroides caecigallinarum; assembly: GCF_021530995.1. Taxonomy (GTDB): domain Bacteria; phylum Bacteroidota; class Bacteroidia; order Bacteroidales; family Bacteroidaceae; genus Phocaeicola; species Phocaeicola faecigallinarum. The sequence continues at coordinate 21,107 of NZ_JADYTF010000059.1, read as the reverse complement.
GCGCGGTCATAAATATATCCGTGAATATGAATGTGAGAAAGTTCCTACAACATGGTATCGTGTAGGTGGAGTAGTCTTGAAGAAAGAAAAGGTTTTCGTACATCACGAGAACCGTATTCTTATAAGGTATACTCTGGTTGACGCTCATTCTGAAACGATATTGAGGCTACGTCCTTATTTGGCTTTCAGAAGTGTCAGAGAATATACACACGAGAACTCTCAGGCCAGCAGAGACTATGATGTGATAGATAATGGAATCAAGACACGCATGTATCCTGGCTATCCTGAATTGTATATGCAGTTCAGTAAGGAAAACGAATTTCACTTCATTCCGGATTGGTACAGAGGTATAGAATATCCTAAAGAACAGGAACGTGGGTATGATTTTAATGAAGATCTTTATGTTCCGGGCTATTTTGAATTTAAAATCAGTAAGGGCGAATGTGTTACATTCTCAGGTGGTATTTCTTCTGTAGATACTTCCAAACTGAATCAGTTGTTTGCAGATGAAGCTGAACAGAGAACTCCACGAAAGGATTTCAAGAACTGTCTTATCAATGCTGCTCACCAATTCTTGAATAAACAGGATGGTGAGTCGTATATATTGGCCGGTTATCCTTGGTTTAAATGTCGTGCAAGAGATATGTTTGTTTCGTTACCAGGTCTAACTTTGTCTGTTGGAGAAGTCTCAAAGTTTGAGATGATAATGGAGACAGCCATAAAAGCAATCTATGCATTTATGAATGGCGAGAAATCTACATTGAAAGTTTATGAGATTTATCATCCTGATGTTCTTCTTTGGGCTGTTTGGACTATACAGCAATATGCGAAAATGGTTTCAAGAGACGCTGCTAAAGAGAAGTATCTTGTATTGTTGAAAGACATCATGACATATTTGCTCGATGGCAGACATCCAAATCTTGAAGTGAGAGACAACGGATTGGTATATGCCAACGGTAGAGATAACGCTATTACATGGATGAATTCAACAGTGAATGGTCGTCCGGTTGTCGGAAGAACCGGATATATAGTAGAATTCAATTCTCTTTGGTATAACGCATTGTGTTTCACTGCAGATATAATGGACGAAGTAGGTGACAATGAATTCTCTTCTCGTTTGAAATCTTTGTCTGAGAAAACCGGAAAATCATTTGTTGAAACATTCTTGAATGAATACGGCTATCTGTTGGATTTCGTAGATGGCGACATGATGGACTGGAGCGTCCGTCCTAATATGATTTTCGCGGCAGCATTTGATTACTCTCCACTTGATGCCAAACAGAAGAAGGGAGTAATTGATATTGTTACCAAGGAACTGCTTACTCCTAAGGGACTTCGTTCTTTGAGTCCGAAAAGTGGAGGCTACAATCCAAACTATGTAGGACCTCAGATGCAGAGAGACTATGCATATCATCAGGGTACTGCGTGGCCTTGGCTTGAAGGTTTCTACATGGAAGCTTACCTGAAAATCTATAAGAGAAGCGCTATCTCTTTCTTGTGGAGACAATTTGTTAACTATGAGGACGAAATGACTTGTCACTGTCTGGGAACACTTCCTGAGCTGTTTGACGGTAATCCGCCTTTTAAAGGTAGGGGAGCTGTATCGTTTGCAATGAACGTTGCGGAAATTCTTCGTGGCTTATATTTGTTGGATAAATTTGAGAATCAATAAAGAAGGAGGAGTTTTATGAAAGTTTTAATGTTTGGTTGGGAATTTCCTCCAAAAATATACGGCGGTCTTGCTGTCGCTTCCTATGGTATAACCAAGGGACTGAGTTTACAAGGCGATGTTGAAACTGTGTTTTGTATGCCTAAACCGACAGGAGATGAGGAAGGATTCCTGAAAATAGTTGGCATGAATCAAGTGCCTATAGTATGGCGTGATGTGGATTATGATTATCTGAAGTCTCGTCTGAATGCAAAAATGTCGCCAGAGGAATATTATGCTTACCGCGATAAGATATATGCTGATTTCTCATATATGAATGTCAACGATCTGGGATGTATGGAGTTCGCGGGCGGATATCCTGGAAATCTGCATGATGAAATCAATAATTTCTCAATTATTGCGGGTGTTGTTGCTAGACAGCAGCAGTTCGATATTATTCATGCTCACGACTGGTTGACTTATCCTGCTGGTGTTCATGCGAAAATGGTTAGTGGAAAGCCTCTCTGTATTCATGTGCATGCTACAGATTTCGACCGTTCCCGTGGAAAAGTTAATCCTACAGTTTATTCTATTGAAAAGAACGGTATGGATTATGCCGACTGTATCATGTGTGTATCCGAGCTGACTCGTCGTACGGTAATTAACGAGTATCATCAGGATCCTAGAAAGGTATTTGCCGTACATAATGCTGTTTACCCATTGTCGCAGGAATATGAGAATATACCACGTCCGGATCATTCAAAAGAAAAGATAGTTACCTTCCTTGGACGTATCACAATGCAGAAGGGACCGGAATATTTTGTTGAAGCAGCAGCTATGGTGTTGAAACGTACACGTAACATCCGTTTCGTAATGGCTGGTTCTGGTGATATGCTGAATGCCATGATTAATCTGGTTGCTGAACGAGGTATTGCTGACCGTTTCCATTTCCCTGGATTTATGAAAGGTAAACAGGTATATGAGGTTTATAAGAACAGTGATGTCTTTGTCATGCCTTCTGTTTCCGAACCTTTCGGTATTGCTCCATTGGAAGCTATGCAGTGCGGAACACCTTCTATTATTTCCAAACAGTCTGGTTGTGGTGAAATCCTGAGTAAAGTTATTAAGACAGACTATTGGGATATTCATGCCATGGCAGATGCCATATATTCAATTTGTACAAATCAATCGCTGTTTGAGTATCTTCAGAAAGAAGGAAAGACCGAAGTTGACGGAATAACTTGGGAAAAAGTAGGTCTGAAAGTTCGTTCTTTGTACGAAGATGTTCTGAGAAATTATAATAAGTAAAATATTAGTCTTAAGTTGATATGAAAACAATCTGTTTATATTTTGAGATTCATCAAATAATACATTTGAAACGTTACCGTTTCTTTGAAATAGGCTCAGATCATTATTATTATGATGATTTTGCCAACGAACAGGGTATTAACGAAATTGCTGAACGTTCTTATATTCCGGCATTGAATACCCTTATTCAGATGGCAAAAGAAAATGAGGGAGCATTTAAGGTTGCCCTTTCCATTTCAGGTGTTGCTCTTGAGCAATTGGAAATCTATGCACCGTCTGTTATAGAATTGTTGCATGAATTAAATAATACAGGATGTTGTGAATTCTTGTGCGAACCTTATTCACACGGACTGTCTTCATTGGCTAATGAGGATTGCTTCAGAGAAGAGGTAGGTCGTATGCGCAAGAAAATCAAGGATTATTTCGGTCAGGAACCAAAGGTATTCCGTAATTCAAGCTTGATTTACAATAATGAGATTGGTGGCATGGTAGCCAATATGGGCTTTAAAGGTATGCTTATTGAGGGTGCTAAACATGTACTAGGATGGAAGAGCCCTCATTATCTATATCATTGCGTAGAAAATCCTAACTTGAAGCTTTTGATGAGAGATTTCAAGCTTTCTGATGATATAAGCCTTCGTTTCTCTAACAGCGATTGGAGCGAATATCCTTTGTTTGCTGATAAATATATCGGTTGGATTGATTCTATGCCGGAAAGCGAACAGGTTATAAATATCTTCATGGAATTGTCTGCTCTTGGATATTTCCAGCCATTGTCTTCAAATATCCTTGACTTTATAAAAGCTCTTCCTATCTGTGCTAAACAGAAAGGTATAACTTTCTCTACTCCTACAGAAATCGTGACAAAACTGAAATCTGTAGATGGCATGGATGTTCCATATCCTATGTCATGGACTGACGAGGAAAGAGATATCAGCCCATGGTTGGGTAACGTAATGCAGCGTGAGGCTTTCAACAAGCTTTACAGTGTTGCTGAAAGAGTATATCTGTGTCAGGATAAGAGAATCAAACAGGATTGGGATTATCTGCAGGCTAGCAATAATTTCCGCTTTATGACAACAAAGGATAGTGGCGTTTCATTTAACCGTGGAATCTATGATTCACCTTTTGATGCTTTCACTAACTATATGAATATTCTTGGTGATTTTATTAATCGCGTAAACTCGCTATATCCTGTTGATATGGATAATGAAGAATTGGGCTCTTTGCTTACAACTATTAAGAACCAGGGTGCGGAATTGGTTCAGTTGAATGATGAAGTGATTAAGTTGCAGAAGAAGCTTGCAGATGCAGAAAAGAAATTGGCAAAAACAGAGAAACCGGCTGCGAAGAAAGCTACTTCAACAACAACTAAAAAGACTACCAAGTCATCGGCTAAGAAAACAACAGCCTCAGAATAACGCTGTAATACATTGAATGATATTTTTAAGGCTACTTCCCAAAGGATATAAGGGTGGTAGCCTTAATTATTAATGTGCATTTATATTTTGTCTTTGACATAAGTATAAAAAAACATGTGACACAGACTGTAAGTCCGATATCACATGTTTTCTGTTAAGCTTATTTTTAGTGATTATTTTGTTGGATTTGTGTATATAATCTCGATTTTAAGTTCCTCTTCACTGTCTTCACCACCAAATAGTCTGGCAGCATTGATTTCCATATCATGCGAAACACCTATTATATTTCCTTCTGTATCCGTTTCAGTAGTTACAGGAATTAGCATGACTTTATTTCTGTCCTCAGTATCATTTTCTCCAGCTCTTATTTCGCTGAATATATTGCTTATTAGACGATTAAGTTTAGAGAATGTGTATGAATTAGTACTGCTGTTATATGTTCCAAGAAATGAAGTCTTGTTGTCATATGTCTTGTTCTGTTCGAAGAAAGTTTCCATATCGCCTTTTCTTACCATCAATACATTTTGAGGTATTCCCATAGGGTAATTGACAGAACTTTCATACCCTGCATATCTGTATTTCTTTATTGATAGGGTAACAGAGTTAAGTGTATCATTTTGGTGAGTACTATAAATTTCGTCTACAGGTAATTCTATTTCTGTACAAAGTCCTGCCGGTGTCTTCAGATAGGTATGACCTTTTTCATTCACCAGCTCATCAAGCTTGTCGGAGTTTTCAAGTCTTGTAGACATAAGGATCTCTTTGCTGGCTGCAAGTACAGAATTTCCATGAGCAACAGAGTCTATTTCACCTGTTGATTCCCTCTCTACAAGATAATCAATATTAAGTCTTAACCATATATCCTTAATATAAACCACAGAGCCATCTCCATTAGTGGTGTGTACATAGAATCCCTTTAAGACATTGTTTATAAATGAATATGCGTCTTTAAAGTATTCTGGCTTTGACCTGTATAAATTTTCAATATGCTTACCGAAGTCTTTTCCTAAATCAATACTTATATTAGGATAGTATGTACTAGTGTTTCTTAACGAGTCGCTTACTGACAAGTCTACAGCGGCATAAGATTTTGTAGCCAATGGGGCTTTATTCTCATCGTAATATAGTTTAGGGTCATACGACGTGTAATAAAGGCCCGTATCGCTATCATCTATAATTTTGTTAAGGGTGTCTACCTGGACCGTAAGTGTAGCCAGTGAATCACCATAAAAATCAGTGTAGTATAATTCAAGTGACGCTCCTGTTATTTCCTCCAGATGCTCTGGCAGTTCAAAATTTTCAGGGCAATTTATCTGAGTTATGAAATCAGCCGAATATTGACCGAAATCAGAGTCAGTATATTTACCAAGGTATGCTCTGTTTGTACGTGAGTATACTTTGTCAAGTCTGTATGTTTTTGACGTAACATTGTATGTGTCGGAGAAAGCTTCAATTTTGTCAATGTTTGAAACGAAGTCTCCTATTCCTGTTGTGGAGTCATCGCAACTATAGAGTGCCGCTGTAACAGATAATACAGCCAATAACTTGAATTTCATACTATATAATATATTGGTTATAAAAATAAATCAATGTAGTTATTATCCTACATTGATTCATTATGGATTAATTCATTCATTCATTTCCTTCCAGAACCTTGTCATACAATGAGTTGCATGCATCAGCGTAAGCTTCGAATCCCTGTTGGCATTCAACAACCGGTTTATTCAAGCTTCTGGCATAATCCAACAGCTCAGGATCTACGTTTTCGCCATTTTGTATAACTCCATCGGAATATGCAATTGCAAGCTTGCACAATTCGTTGTATGATACTGGATTCTTTATCATATTCAAATCGTCGGAAGTTATTTCTTTGAACATCAGTTGTTCATTAAAATTATCCACAAAATTAGATTTGAATCCATCATCATAGATAGAGAATATCACTTTTGAGTCTCGGAATGAAGGTTCGTCGTAATACGCTTTCTTGATATACAAAGGTACTACCGCACTCATCCAGCCATGGCAGTGTATGACATCCGGACACCAGCGCAGTTTCTTTACTGTTTCCAGTACACCTCTAGCATAGAATATTGCTCTTTCTCCATTATCTTCATATTCATTTCCATTCTCATCAGTAGTCATCAGTCTGTGCTGGAAATAATCATCATTATCAATGAAGTATATCTGTCTGCGTGCAGCCTGTACAGATGCCACTTTTATGATTAGCGGATGGTCTGTATCGTCTATTATCAAGTTCATTCCAGACAGGCGGATTACTTCGTGCAACTGATTTCTGCGTTCGTTTATGATACCCCACTTAGGCATAAATGTTCGTATCTCACGACCTTTGTCCTGAATTGCCTGTGGAAGATTTTGCCCGATAAGCGAAAGTTCGCTTTCAGGTACGTAAGGAGTAATTTCTTGTGTAATGAATAAAACTTTCTTAGCGCTCATGTTATTATTTTATGCTCAAAAATGTTTTGCAAAGGTACAAAAAAAAGGGTACATTTAAAAATGCTGTTTCAAATAAATCCTTATAGTATGTTAATTAGCTTGGAGTTTTGATGTTTATGATATGTTTTATCTGCATTTTATGCATTGTTCAATGATAAATACTGCACTTTTTTGTGTTTATCTTTCATTATGTGGTAAATATTGGTTTACTTTGCACCCGATTTCAGGAACTATATAATAGCTCTGTGTATAGACTTAATATAGAATAGTATAAACTATAAAAAGAAATGAAGTTAATTCAGACAACCAGTGAACTGCGCAATGAATTGCAGGCAGTTCGTAAACAAGGAAAGTCGATAGGTTTGGTTCCTACCATGGGTGCTTTGCACGACGGTCATGCTTCTTTGGTCAAACGTGCAGTAAAGGAGAATGATGTGGTAGTGGTCAGCGATTTTGTCAATCCTACACAGTTTAATGACAAAAACGATTTGTTGAAATATCCGAGAACACTTGAAGCAGACTGTGCTTTGTTGGAGAAACATGGTGCAGCATTTGTATTTGCTCCTTCTGTAGAAGAAATTTATCCCGAGCCAGATACCCGTCAGTTCAGCTATGCTCCACTTGACACTGTTATGGAGGGAAAGTATCGTCCTGGACACTTCAATGGAGTGTGTCAGATTGTGAGCAAGCTTTTTTTAATTGTTGAACCTGACAGGGCATATTTTGGCGAGAAAGATTTCCAGCAGCTTGCTATTATTCGCGAGATGGTTCGCAAATACCCTTTCAATCTTCAGATTATAGGATGTCCTATCGTCCGTGAGGCTGATGGCTTGGCTTTGAGTAGCAGGAATGCGCGTCTTTCTGAAGAACAGCGAGTACAGGCTTTGCAGATTTCAAAAACACTTTTCAGCAGTCTTGATTTTGCAAAAGAACATACTTTGACAGAAACTAAGCAGTACGTAGAAAACTGTATTGCCGGTGCCGAAGGATTGCAGTTGGAATATTTTGAAGTTGTAGACGGTAATTCACTTCAGCCAGTTGCTGATTGGGATGATAGCAATTATATCGTAGGATGTATCACAGTGTTCTGTGGCGACGTAAGATTGATTGATAATATTAAATATAAAGAATAAACCTATAAATAGTTATGATGATAGAAGTTTTGAAGTCTAAGATACACCGTGTCACAGTTACTCAGTCTAACCTTAATTATGTTGGAAGCATTACTATAGATCAGGATTTGCTGGATGCTGCAAACATGATTCCAGGAGAGAAGGTGCATATCGTTGACAATAACAACGGTGAAAGATTCGAGACTTATATAATTCCCGGTGAGCGCGGTTCAGGATGTATTTGTCTTAATGGTGCGGCTGCTCGCAAGGTACAGGTAGGAGATATTGTGATAATAATCTCATACGCTCTTATGGATTTTGAGGAAGCCAAGACTTTTAAGCCTTCGGTGATTTTCCCTGATACATGCACCAATAAGCTTGTGTAAACTTCGCTTATATAAAGAGAATGCGCTTTGACATCGAAATAGAATTGTCAAAGCGCATTCTCTTTATTTTGTTATCAAGCTCAATTATCAGATTGCCTTTTCTTTAAGTATACCTGTTCTGTAAGCAATCAGCAATTTCTTCAGGTCTTCTATCTGTATTTTCAGTTCTACACCTTTATCGGTATCCTTTACCATCATACGCTGTGTACTGAGTTCAACTATCTGAGTAGTTGATTTGATATCCTTACCTTCTTCAATTGCAGTCTGGGTAGATGTGAATGGTTCATGCTGTACAAGCTGGAATCCCCTGGAATGATATACCAGTGTATATCCGGCAATACCAGTTTCTGGTTGGTATGCCTTGGAGAATCCTCCGTCTATCACCATCAGTTTCCCATTGGCCTTTATAGGTTTTTCCCCCTGGACGGCTTTCACAGGTACATGTCCGTTTATGATATGACGATGTTCGCCCTTAACATTGAATTCGTCAAGAATCATGTCGCACACGGTTTCGTCATTCCTTTTTGAATAATAATGTCCTTTTATTTCCTTATGTGTTTCTTTATCAGTAAGGAAATATCTTTCGAATGTAGCCATCTTGCTCTTATCAAAGGCTGGTGAATCCTTACCGCACCACAAATACCACACATAGTCTAAAGCAAAATCTTTTTCTTCGTTGTCATCATCTGCAAAATATGCAGTGCGAATGAGTTGTCCCACTTTATTTAGAAGTTCTTTGCCTTTGTATTTTCTGTCGCCTATACTTACCTCTTTCAGACTTCCGTCTTCGTTTAATGGCATGGATGCGTGGAAAAGCAGATTTGAATTGCATACATTGTACATACATCCGTATCTGAACAAGCATTTCATGTGCTTACGCAATTTTTCGCTTCTAGTGAATGAATCGTAAAGCTTGTTCACTACGTCAGCCTCTTCTTCAGTAAGTCTGTATGGATCTTTCGGATTTACTGTAGGCATAAGGCAGTCTTTCATCTCATACTCTTTATCACCCAGTCTCAGTACCTTCTTTTCGAAGTCTATATGATGAAGAAGCATTCTGTCTTCCATCTCGAATTCCGGTCTGCGTTTGATTATTTCAGCTTCAAGCTTGAACTGGATTATACAGATAGCCTTATGCATTTGGGCTATCATCCTTAGAGTCTTGTCGCTATATTGAGCGTCGTATTCTTTAGGGTAGAACTGTGTGCATGGGTCATTGGCGTATGCTTCCATAGCAAATGTTGCCAACGGAAGCAGGTTGATACCGTAACCGTCTTCCAGTGCAGGCAGGTTGCCATATCTCATGGCAAGACGCAGAACGTTGGCTATACTGCATTTGTTTCCTGTAGCGGCTCCCATCCATAATATATCGTGATTTCCCCACTGAATATCAAAATTGTGGTAGTCACACAGAGTGTCCATTATGATGTGCGGACCTGGCCCTCTGTCGAATATGTCTCCAAGTATATGTAATGAATCTATTGTTAGCCTTTGTATAAGATTACACATAGCTATGATGAAATCATCTGCCCTGTCTGTTTCTATTATTGTACTTATAATTACATTGATATATGCCTGTTTGTTCTGTGTTGTGCTGCTTTCGTGAAGCAGTTCCTGTATAATGTACGAGAATTCTTCAGGCAATGCTTTTCTGACTTTAGAGCGTGTGTATTTTGATGATACGTTCTGGCATACACTTACCAGTTGGTTAAGTGTTATCACATACCAGTCGTTCATGTCCTCTTCAACTTCTTTTACCCTAATCAATTTCTGTTCTGGATAATATATAAGAGTACACAGCTCTTTCTTTTCTGTTTCCCTCAGTGTGTTTCCGAAAATTTCGTTTACCTTTCTTTTGATTGCTCCTGACGCATTTCTCAGTACATGATTGAATGCTTCGTATTCTCCATGTAAGTCTGCCAGAAAGTGTTCTGTACCCTTAGGTAGATTAAGTATAGCTTCGAGGTTTATAATTTCAGTACTTGCGGCTGCTATTGTAGGGAAACTTTGTGAAAGCAGTTCCAAATACCTTAAATCGTTTTTGATTTCCTCTATTTTTGCCTTGTTTGTTACTGTCATGGCTTTTAGATTTATATTATGATTGGTTTATTTCTATCTATTCTATCTATAAAAACAGCATTAATATTATTTGTATCATAATCACCCTTGTAAACATTCCCAAAGGATACACTGTGGCATAGCTTACGGCAGGGTTGTCATTTGGAATTATGTCGTTGGCATAGTTCAGAGCCATAGGATTTGCCATGCTTCCGCATAGCATTCCGCACGTACTTCCGAAATCAAGATTGAACACTCTCAGTGCCACTATTGCCATTATCACTACAGGAATGAAAGTGATGGCAAATCCTATACCTATCCATAGCGCACCTTCGGGACGCATTACTGTCTCGAAAAAATGTGTTCCGGCATCAAGTCCCAGACATGCCAGATATAATGAAAGTCCGATACCTCTAAGCATGAGATTGGCACTCCGTGTAGTATATGTCACAAGGTGAAGCCGTGGTCCGTATGCACCTATCAGTATACCTATTATTATAGGACCACCTGCAAGGCCCAATTTGACCGGTGAGCTTATTCCGGGCAGACTTATAGGAATTGCTCCTATGATAAGTCCGAGCACTATACCGATGAAGATTGAAGCCATGTTCGGGTCTTTCAGGGTTTTCACAGTGTTACCCAGAACCTTTTCTACGTTTTGTATTGCAGCAGCTTCACCAACGACTGTCAGCCTGTCGCCCAATTGCAACACAAGTCCGGGTGTAGCCAGTAGCTGCACTCCGCTTCGTGTCACACGGCTGATGTTTATACCGTATGAGTTTCTCAGTCTCAGGCTACCCAGTTTCTTTCCGTTTATTTCAGGGCGTGAAATTACTACATGTTTCGAAACCAGCTGGCTGTCTATAGCGTTCCAGTCTATATCTTCCTTGTTCCAGTCCCTGTTTTCCTGTTCGCCGAAAAGAATAGTCAGGGTAGGGGCATCCTTTTCTGTAGTGATGACCAGTATTCTGTCGTTTTCTTTCAGAATTTTCTCTGATGTAGGAATGCTTACGTTTCCGTCTCTCCATAGTCGTGAGATAACGAACTTCGGATAGCTCAGTTTCGCTATGTCCTGAATACTTTTGTTGAATATGGCAGGATTGTGAACCTGAAATGTTGCAATGTACGTATGATTGGTATCGTCATGGTCGTGACATTCCATGTCCTTGGGTCTGACTATGATTTTCTTCAGTACGACTATTGCCAGAATTACACCTACCACTCCCAAGGGATAAGTAATGGCACAGCTCAGTGCAGCTCCACTTGTAGGCTCTCCCAGTTGCTTCAGGGTCTGCTGTGCAGCACCAAGTGCAGGAGTGTTTGTTGTTGCTCCACACAGGATACCTGCCATGTCCGACAGTGGTATTGAGGCTGTCTTGCTTATTATCACAGCCATAGCTGTACCTATAAGTATTACGCCTAGTCCCAGCATGTTCAGCTTGTAGCCACCTTTATGGAAGGAACTGAAGAAACCCGGACCTACCTGTAGTCCCAGTGAATATACAAATAAAACGAGTCCGAAACTTTCGGCATAGATAAGCATTTGCGGGTCAATGGAAAAACCCAGATGTCCTGCAAGGATGCCGATAAAGAAAACGAATGTCACTCCGAGCGAAACTCCGAACAGATGAAGCTTCCCGAATCCTAATCCTATAGCTGTAATAAGTGACAATATAATGACAGCCTGTAAGGCTGAATGCTCAAAAAATAAATCTGTAAACCATTCCATGCCGCAAATTTACACACTTTTTTTGAGGTTTGTTTATATTATGTTATTTTATTTTTATGAAATCTATTTCGACTTGCTTGCCTCGGCAGCTGGTCAGTTGGCTTTTATGGTGATTAAAATTTTATTCGCCTAAATGAAATTTAAACAGTGTTTGAATACTATTTAAATACTGTTTAAATCATGATAGATTATTTAGCCTATTGAGTTGCTTAATACATAGGAAAGGCAGACATTCTCCGATACATAAAAATCGAGTTGTCAGGAATTTCCGGACAACTCGATTTTTACTATTGCTTTTCAAAAAGAAATTACCTTATACCCAATTCATCTACAAACAAGAAACAAGTTTTTCCTGCACCTCCGTGCCATTTTGGGAGAACTGCTGTAGATTTTCCAACGATACGTACAAATCTTGTTTTAACCTTATCGAAATCTACCGAATATTCTTTGGCTACATTGTTCTTGCTTCCTTTTTCCAAAACTGGAAAATCCTTAGAAACGACTTTGTTGAAATTATTACCATCCATCGAAGTATAAATATCTATTCCTTTGAGTCCGAAAATATAGTCGCCGGGAACGAGATAAGTACTTATGAATGCCGATGAAATTTCTTTTTCAGCCTGAAGGTCTATTGTCACGTCTACATCCTCTCCGTAAAATCCCAGATAACGTCCGGATCTGTAATTACCGTCACCATACAAACCGTCATTAAGAATGGATTTACCTTTATATGTATAGTTCTGTGCTGGTGAAGTGTTGAGGGTAATAGGACGCATTGTTACTGAATTATATTTGATATTTTCTTCAGACACATCACTTATCCTGTCGTTTGTTTCATCAGTATCTGTAAAACTCTTTCTTACGGCAATCGCTTTAATAGAACAATCCTTATCTATATAGAACGGTTCATTGTATTTTAAAGAAGTTTTGCAAGGTTTGGAATTGTCTATGGTGTAATACACATCTGCATTATCGAATGTGGAGAAGCTTACTTCCGCTGTTCCATCTTCTTTTGATTTAATCTCAATGTTTACATCATCAATGTCTTTTTTGTAGTTATAACCGTAAACTCCATAGATTTCGATCTGATGACCAAGACGTTTCAGGAAACTGTCCAGGTTCTTCTTTTCTGGCAATGTCCACTGGATTTCCGAAAGTGCTGCTATACGAGGCATCATCTGCCATTCCATTTTAACACTGTCTTTTGTCCATTCTGTCCATATACAACCTTGTGCTCCAATCAATTTCCCTTTCTGCTCTTCGGTTACTTCTTCAGGAACAGGCTCGAAGTTATATACTCTTGCTACGCTGCTTACACCTTTCAGACGATTATACCCTGGATTGCTGAAATACAGATGAGATATAGGACATGCAATGGTATTATGTCCCTGCTCGACAGATTTAATTCTTGCTTTAGGGCCTGTCCATGCCATTACAGTAGTGCTTTTTGCCGGATTTCCTTCCAGTATTTCATCCCATGCAAGCATTTTCCTTCCTCTTGCCTGAATTTCTTTCTCAACTTCGCCCATAAACCATGCCTGCAACTGATTTTCCTTTGTATGTTGTTTGGTATCCTTCAAAAGAAGTTCTTTTATCTTACTCTGGCATTTTGGACAAGTTTTCCAAAATTTCTTCGGACATTCATCTCCACCTATATGGATATAAGGAGAAGGGAATATGTCCATTATTTCGTTCACCACATCTTTGGCAAACTGCAGTGTCTTTTCATTGCCACCACACAGTACTTCATCGAATACGCCAAACTTCGTTGCCACTTCGTATGGGCCTCCGGTACATCCTAATTCCGGATAAGATGCCAGCGCAGCAAGCATGTGTCCTGGCATATCTATTTCAGGAATCACAGTAATGTATCTTTCTGCAGCATATTCTACAATTTCCTTTGCCTCTTCCTGAGTATAGAAACCGCTTACAGGTTTGCCGTCGAATTCCTTACTTCCAGGAGCTGTTATTGTCTCTTTTCTTTTTGAACCTATCTCAGTAAGTTTAGGATATTTCTTTATCTCTATTCTCCAACCCTGGTCTTCAGTGAGATGCCAATGGAAATAATTGATATTGTGAAGAACAAGCATATCGATTATCTCTTTCAGATAGTCTGTAGTGAAATAATGTCTTCCCACATCAATCATGAATCCCCTGAATCCAAATCTTGGATAGTCCTTAACCTTTCCACACGGAATTGCGGCCAAAGCATTTCCGTCTGTTATTGGCATAGCTTTGTGAAGAGTCTGTATGCCATAGAAAACTCCGGCCTCGGTACTTCCTTTCAATACAATATTGTCTGTATCTACAGTCAGTTCATACCCTTCATTTTGTTCTACAGAAGAGTCTATTTTGAGGATAATAGAATTCTTGGTTTCCGAAGTAGTTAGCTTTACTTTTACTCCTGTCAGTTTTTTTATGTATGATGCAAGAAATTCGGCATTTCTTTTCATTTTCTCATTATCCTCAGGATATGAGATAGAGGTTGACGAATTGATGATGAATGATGAGCCGTTCTGAGCTTCAATAACTTCCTGTGGCAAAGGGATAACATTAAGATTACCCGTTATGGTTTCTTTCTGCGAGCATGAAGAGAACCCCAGCATTAGCATAGAGCATAATGCAATTGATTTGATTTTACTTTTACTCATATAATTTCCGATTGGAGTTTCTGATTTGGTTTTTAAGAAAAATATATATAATTGAAGGTTTTCCATACCAGATTTGATATGGAAAACCTTGTTGAGATATATTATAAACCGATTACCATCCTGGATTCTGTTTCCACAATCCATCCATTATTCCCAACATTGTTTCATTTATAGGTTGCAGATAATCTCTATTAGGTTTGAACTGCCATCCCTGAGGCATTGAAGACGGTTGTACAGGTAATATATAACGGAGAGCGTCTCCATCATTTCCTGAGAGGTTAATTTTCAAATTATTACCATAGTGTTCAGGTAAATTACTTCCCGTAAACAATGCACCCATAGGGCGTTTCCCTATGATGAGTTCTTCAGCTGCAGCCCAACGGAGAATATCCTTGAAACGCTTTCCTTCTAAAGCAGTCTCAACTCTTCTCTCACGTCGGACAGCCTGTATATATTTATCCAAACCAGAGAAAGGATAATTTGGGTCATCATTGTATTCTCTATCGAAATCTACACTAGGCATTCCGGCGCGTTCTCTTAATGGTTGTAACACTCTGATAATTTCTGCGGCATTTGCAGCTCCATTCTGTTCCGCCAACGCCTCTGCATGATTCAACAGAACATCGGCATATCTGAATTGTATTGCAGGAGTAGTTCCCTTGAATTCGCTTATATAGTCTCCTTCACAATCTATTTGAACATGTTTCAGCATTACATATCCGGTAAGATTTGTTCCGAAAGCTGTTCCATCTCCAGCTAAAGCCGGCCACTCTAATATGTATGGATTGCTATCTCTTTCAGGTTTCATACGTTGCCCAGGGAAAGCCACAGTCTGAGCCAATCTTGGGTCTCGGTTTTCCGGATCCAGTTCATCTGGATAGTTCTTCTTCAAATTCAACAATTCTTCACCATATAGTGCTCTTCCATCTTTTGAAAGGTAATCATCAACCAAAGAGGCACATATACCAATATTACCACCACCTGTGTTAAGGTATCTGGTCACACTGTTTCCAACCTTGTCTCCGTCATACATTTTAAACCACAATATTTCCGGATTTGTCGAAAGATTTGGAGTATCAAACAACTTGCGATAGTCGTTTCTGACATCACCTGTGTTATATATCTTCCAGACTCCTCGGTTTTCAACTTCCTCACATGCTGTAATTGCCATTTCAAGGTACTTTTCTATTTTGGCATTTAAATCAGATTCGCTTAATGTATAATCGTAGAACTTCTCCGATTTGTCCTTTTCCTTGGCATAATGATAACGTTCCCATGTAGCCTCAAACAAAGCCACCTCGCTAATCAAGGCACGGGCCACGTCTTTATGGAGTCTCATTGAAGAAGAATTGCTCTGTTCTCCCATAAGGTCTCTGGCATTACCCAGATCTTCAAGTATCTTGTCTACAATGAATGTACGGCTTTCACGTGGAAGCATCATTATTTCCAAATTTGGTTCCAGAGGCTTGTCAACCCATGCAAGTTCTCCGTAATTGATAAGCATTCTATAATAATACCAGCCGCGGAAATAAAGAGCTTCACCTTTTAATTGGTTGAACTCTTTGCTTCCTTTTTCCGGACAATTGTCGATGTTATTCAGTAAGAAGTTTATATCTCTTACGTATGTATAGTTCGAGATGGAAACAGCATTACTTAATGATGATTGTCCCATCAATCTTGTATTGGCAGCCGGGCCTGTCATATTATCACTGTCATAGTCCTGGCCTGCTATACCGCCACCGCCACCGGCCATGAATCCTTGTCCTATCAGACCGCTTTCGTAATAACGGTCTACATAGTTTCTTATTTCACCAACGCTCTGAAATGGGTTTGCTGTAGAAAGTACCCCTTCCGGCATCTTGTCCAAATCGAAACATCCGGACAATCCTATGGTAAAAGCCATAGCTAAAAGTATATTTATTCTTTTCATATATATCAAAATATTATAAGTTAACAATCAAACCTACAGATAATACCTTATTCATAGGATAGTTCTTACCACCTTCGACGGTGTATGTGTTTGAAGTGAATATAGCTTCCGGGTCAAACATACCCTGCAGTTTTGTGAAGGTAAGCAGGTTCTCTCCTGAGAAGAATACCTGAACTTTCTGCAATGAGGCTTTTTTCACCCATGCATCAGGCAATGTATAGCTCAAGGTAAGGTTTTTCAGTCTACAATATGCTGCGTTCTGTATATAGCGGTCTGTAGGTTGAATGTTCTTGTTCTGGAATGGTGCAACTCCGCCGGCACTGTTGATATATGGTTTCGGATAGTATGCGTCTGTATTATCCGGTCTCCAATAGTCCATGTGTTCCTTAAACACTGTAACCTGTGCGAATGAACTGAATCCCCAGAAATATACACCGCTAGGCATCCAGTCGCGTTTGCCTACTCCCTGAAACATCATGCTCAAGCTTAGACCCTTCCAGCTGATAGAACCATTTACTGTATACTGATATCTAGGAGTTCTGTTACCGATTACAGTCATGTCTCCCATATCTGAAAGTTGATTAATACCTCTGTCTATAATCTTTCTGCCATCTTCGCCCACTTTGCCGTCTAGATCTACGTATTTAACATCTCCCGGTTCCCAAGGCTTTCCACTGATATAAGTCAAATCATATTCTTTATTGTATGCATCAGCTTCTTCTGGTGTCTGAATCAATCCGTCAGTACGGTAACCCCAGATTTCTCCCCATGTTTTTCCTGTATACCAGCTGCCATTAGGGTCTGTCATTGACTCGTTAGAGTATGATGTAACCTTTGTTACCGCATCAGAGATAGAACCGCCAATGCTATAATCTATATCTTTTCCTATTTTACCTCTGTAATTCAGTGAAAGTTCCCATCCTCTGTCACGCAAAGTCGCATTGTTTTCCTGAGGTGCAGATGCACCAAAAAAGTCAGGGTAATCGCGTCCGGGTCCGAGCATATCCTTTGTGTCTCTCTGGAATACATCCACACTACCTGTCAATGCGTTTCCGAAGAATCCGAAGTCAAGACCGATATTCTTGCTTTCTACCTTTTCCCATGTCGTATAAGGATTTACTACTGCAGGTGGAAGTGTATACATGTGACGACCATCATTGAATATATATTGTCCCAGATTCTTATTTATACTCATTGTCGATGCGAATGTATACAAGGCTGCATTACCTTGATTTCCTAACAATCCGTAAGAAAGTCTCAATTTGAGATTTGACAGGTAATCTTCAGTTTTCTGCATGAAACTTTCACGATGAATGTTCCATCCCAATGATACAGAAGGGAAGAAACCCCAGCGGCTGTCTTTTGCAAAACGCGAAGAACCGTCATATCGTCCGTTTAACTCTAACAGATATCTGCCATCGTAGTCATAGTTGATACGTCCGAAGAAGCCTCGTGTTGCCCATCCGGTACGTGTATCTACAACAACTTTGTCTCCTGTACCCATGCCGACATTTGGATTTGAAGTGGAATATAACCCGGTGATTGAGTTTTTCATCCAGCTATAATCATTGTTCTCTTCCTGATAACCGGCCATGACAGTAAAATTATGTTTGTCTGCCAGTGAGAATATATAGTTGGTATAAAGATTTATGCTCTGGTATCTTGTAGTAGCATAAGCACGCGTAAATTGACCGTCGGATGAGACTCCTAGTTCCGAACGGGCTACTTTGGTCGTTGTTACTCCGTCCTGTTCATAGATAAATGGAGCTACATTCAGTGCCTCATACTCCATATTATTCTGTTTGTATGTATAGTCGAAGAAAATGAACCAGTTTTTCACAGGTTGGAATTCAAGACCGGTAGTTATATTTAATCTGTCTCTCTGTGTATCTGTATAAGTTCCGCTTTGCAAATAAGGAACAAGAGACAGTTCAGTGAAATGTCCGTTCGGGTCTATAGGAGAAACGGTAGGACGGAAACGAGCCAAACTGTGATAGAATCCTTCAGATAAACCACCGTCAAGAGGTATACCGTTTACTGTACCCTGATTGAATGGTGTTTTATTGTCCGAATGCATATATTTTGCATTGAATTTTACTTTCATCCATTTGGTTAGTTCCGAAGAAATGTTGGCATTAATAGTGTAACGCGAGTAGTCCATATCTGCATATTTCAAAATACCGTCTTCATTATAATATCCGGCAGAAATATAATATTGTGCCTTCTTGTTACCGCCACTGAAACTTAAATTATGATTTTGCTTGAAAGCGAAATTCTTATAATGTAAATCGAAATAATCGGTATTACCCAATCCCAGCTCAGAATTTTCGAATGCGGCGTTGAGTGATTGCCCCGGTTTCAGTTCTGCCCATGGGTCAAGACTTGAAGGATCTCTCATATACTGCTCCAACTGAGCTATTTTCTCTGCAGAATAAGCTCTGTTTCCAGCTCCTGCATTAGTTACACCGTCATTCCAGAATTTCACGAAATCCAGTGAGTTTACCATATCAGGCAATACGGTAGGTGTACTCCAGCCTACAGTTCCCTGGTAATTGGCACGCATCTTGCCTTCATGTCCCTTTTTAGTTGTGACGAGGATAACTCCGTATGCGGCACGTGCACCGTAGATAGAACATGCGGCAGCGTCCTTCAGTACAGAAATGCTTTCAATATCATTAGGGTTTACATCAGAAAGTTCCATTTCCACACCATCAACCAGAACATAAGGATTGGCATTCCCTGACAGGTTTCCCTGGCCACGCAGTGTCAATGTTCCTGTAGCTCCTGGTCTTCCCGAACCGCTATTACTTACTGTCAAGCCGGGAACCATACCCTGCAGACCTTGTGTTGCATCTACTACAGGACGTGTCTCGAATGCGTCACCTTTAACAGAAGACACGGCACCCGTAAGGTTTACCTTTTTCTGTACGCCATAACCTACAACCACCACTTCATCCAATACTTCAGTGTTGGTTTTAAGTACAATCTTGAGGTCAGTTCCATTCCATACTGTTTCTACATCCTTGTAGCCAACATAAGATATAACAATGACATCTCCGTTTTTTACATTTGAAATAGAAAAGTCACCGTCCAAACCGGTAATGGTTCCGTTGGTTGTTCCCTTTACCACAACAGAGGCACCGATAATTGTTTCACCGGACTCGTCCAAAACAATTCCTTTACATTGATTTTCTTGCTGAGATATATACATCCTGACTGCTTCTGCATGAGTTTCCGCATGGATGTAACCTCCCGAAAAACCTGACAACAACATGGTCATTGTCAAGAGTTTAAACTCTGATTTCTTCATAACAGGTTATTAAAATTAACAAATATACTATTTACGAGCTCTTTTGGGCTCAATTAATTAAATTTAAGTATTTATCTCGGGTATATGAATCTGTTAGTTACCCGTATGTTTCACATTTTATATATTTCCCAAAATATATAATTGAAATTTATATTCCTATTTTATTTATAATAATTAACTATAGTTGGTTAAACTTTTGTTTTTTTTGAATATTTAAGTTTGTATGGCTACCAGTAGCGGAACGGCTAACGGACACTTATCAAACGCTACCGGCTTTGTTCTTATTTCAGCGACATCAGTCCCATGATGTTTGTCACTTTCTCAGCAAGTTCTTCTGTAGGAACAGATTGGATCAGCTTCATCATCAGGTCGGTAACATCAGCATCTTTGTCAAGACTGAGAACCCTGTTCACGTCTTCAATAGCTTCTTCGTAGTGCTTTGTGTTTACATACATTTCGGCTCTTGTCTTGAAACTTTCGGCATCATTGGGATTCAGTTTGATTGATTCGCTCATGTCATTTATCGCATTATCCCATTTCCCGAGGTTTCCCCAAAGAATGCTTCTTGTATAATAAGCGAATGAACGGTACTCTTTGTCGTTTTCTGGAATGAGTTCCAGGCTTGAGTTTACAGCCTGCATAGCCAATACCATATCGTTGCATGCGTTGCATATTAGCGACATATAGCAATGTGCATATCCATTCTCTGGATTACTCTCTATTTCGGCATTAAGCAGATTATAGGCTGTCTCTATATCTCCGTTGTTAAGTGCTGTCACCCCATTGATGTAGTTGTCTGATTCCGGACGATTGATGTTTTCTGCGTATGAAGTTCCGCAAGCGAATATTATAATTAATAATGTGATAATAGTTTTTCCAGTGGTTTTCATGTTGTTCTCAAATTTTAAAGTTTGGATGCAAAACTATAAAGTTTTATTATATTGACAAAGAAAAGCTGATAAAAAATGCGATAAGATATAAAAAACTTTTATCTTTGTCGCATCAAAATAAATCTAAGACTGAATATAAACCTTGTTTTGCTATCTTGTGATAGCTTTGTTATAGAATAAAATTTATTTTAACTTGTTATAACCATGAAT
>NZ_JADYTF010000058.1 GCF_021530995.1 Bacteroides caecigallinarum | reverse complement strand
CAGATATCATATAATTACATATGCAAGAAGAACCTAATAAATATGTAAAGGAACTGACGCAGGAGAAATATAAATATGGTTTCACTACTGATGTTCATACAGATATAATAGAAAAAGGACTTAATGAGGATGTCGTTCGTCTGATTTCTGCAAAAAAAGGTGAACCTGAGTGGCTTCTTGAATTTCGTCTGAAGGCATACCGTTACTGGCTGACACTTGAGATGCCTACATGGGCGCATCTTAATATTCCTGAGATAGATTATCAGGCAATATCATATTATGCCGATCCTACGAAGAAAAAAGAAGGGCCTAAATCTCTTGATGAGGTTGACCCTGAACTTCTGAAAACTTTCAACAAGCTTGGTATTCCATTGGAAGAGCAGATGGCATTGAGCGGTATGGCCGTTGATGCCGTTATGGACTCTGTATCTGTAAAGACTACTTTCAAGGAAACACTTATGGAGAAGGGTATCATCTTCTGTTCAATGAGTGAGGCTGTTAGAGAGCATCCTGATTTGGTGAAGAAATATCTTGGCTCGGTAGTTGGCTATCGTGATAATTTCTTTGCAGCTCTTAACTCAGCCGTGTTCAGCGACGGATCGTTCGTATATATTCCTAAGGGAGTACGTTGTCCGATGGAACTTTCTACATACTTCCGTATCAATGCTGCCAATACAGGTCAGTTCGAAAGAACACTGATTGTAGCCGATGACGACAGTTATGTTTCATACCTTGAAGGATGTACTGCTCCTATGCGCGATGAAAACCAGTTGCATGCTGCAATTGTTGAAATCGTTGTGATGGACCGTGCGGAAGTGAAATACTCTACCGTGCAGAACTGGTATCCGGGTGATGCCGAAGGAAAGGGTGGTGTATATAACTTCGTAACCAAGCGTGGTATCTGTAAGGGTAATGACAGCAAACTCTCATGGACACAGGTAGAAACAGGTTCTGCCATCACATGGAAATATCCTAGCTGTATTCTTGCCGGTGACAATTCTACAGCAGAGTTCTATTCTGTAGCTGTAACAAACAATTATCAGCAGGCTGATACAGGAACTAAGATGATACATCTCGGAAAGAACACCCGCTCGACAATCGTAAGTAAGGGTATAAGTGCCGGAAAGAGTCAGAACTCATATCGTGGACTTGTACGTGTGTCGGAAAGAGCTGACAATGCACGCAACTATAGCCAGTGTGACTCACTGTTGTTAGGTAGTAATTGTGGTGCCCATACATTCCCATATATGGATATTCACAACGAAACAGCAGTGGTAGAGCATGAAGCCACTACATCCAAGATTTCTGAAGACCAGTTGTTCTATTGCAACCAGCGAGGTATAAACACAGAGGATGCCATAGGACTTATCGTAAACGGATACGCTAAAGAAGTTATAAACAAGCTTCCTATGGAGTTTGCTGTTGAGGCTCAGAAGCTTCTGTCAGTGTCACTCGAAGGAAGTGTAGGATAAAAAAATATATATTATGTTAGAGATAAAAGACTTACATGCCAATATTAACGGCAAAGAGATATTGAAAGGTATTAACCTTACTGTAAAGCCGGGTGAAGTTCATGCCATAATGGGACCAAACGGCTCTGGTAAAAGTACATTGAGTAATGTGCTTGTCGGACATCCTGCATACGAAGTAACAAAAGGTTCTGTTACATTCCTTGGAAAAGACCTGTTGAGTCTTAAACCTGAAGACCGTAGCCATGAAGGATTGTTCCTTTCATTCCAGTATCCTGTAGAGATTCCTGGAGTAAGCATGGTTAACTTCATGCGTGCTGCTGTCAATGAGCAGCGTAAATATAAAGGTCTGCCTGCTCTTTCAGCAAGTGAATTCCTGAAACTGATGAGACAGAAGCGTGAAATCGTTGAGCTTGACAGCAAGCTTGCCAACCGTTCTGTAAACGAAGGATTCTCAGGCGGTGAAAAGAAGCGTAACGAGATTTTCCAGATGGCAATGCTCGAACCAAAGTTGAGCATTCTTGATGAAACAGACTCAGGCCTTGACATCGACGCTTTGCGTATCGTAGCCGAAGGTGTCAACAAGCTCAAGACTCCTGAAACAAGCTGTATCGTTATTACCCACTACCAGCGTCTGTTGGACTATATCAAACCAGACATCGTACACGTGCTTTACAAAGGACGTATCGTGAAGACTGCAGGTCCTGAACTTGCACTTGAACTCGAAGAGAAGGGTTATGACTGGATTAAAAAAGAATTGGGAGAGTAAAGAGAAGAAAATAACATGAAAGCAGAACAACAATATATAGACCTTTTCACCCAATGTGAAGCCATGATATGCCGTCACAGCGCAGACGTGCTTAACGCACCGCGTGCCAAGGCATTTGCCGATTTTGAGGCAGCAGGATTTCCTTCACAGAAGGTTGAGAAGTACAAATATACGGATGTTGCAAAGTTTTTTGCACCGGACTACGGATTGAACCTTAACCGCCTGGAGATACCGGTAAATCCGTATGAAGTGTTCAAGTGCGACGTTCCGAATATGAGCACTTCGCTTTATTTCGTGGTGAACGATACATTCGATACACATGACAATCCTGCCGCACAGCTTCCTGCCGGAGTTATCTTCGGAAGCTTGAAAGATGTGGCTAAGGAAAATCCTGAACTTGTGAAGAAATACTATTCACGGTTGGCCGACACATCGAAAGACAGTGTTACTGCATTCAACACAATGTTTGCACAGGATGGTGTGTTCATGTATGTACCTAAGAATGTAGTATTGGAGAAACCTATACAGTTGGTCAATATTCTTCGCGCTGATGTCAACTTCATGGTCAACCGCCGTGTAGTTATAGTCCTTGAAGATGGTGCACAGGCCAAACTGCTGGTTTGTGACCATGCTATGGACGATGTGAATTTCCTTTCAACACAGGTAGTGGAAATCTTTGTAGGCGAGAATGCTTATTTCGATTTGTACGAACTGGAGGAAACACATAACTCTACAGTACGTTTCAGCAATCTGTATGTACATCAGGAAGCAAACAGTAATGTATTGCTTAACGGAATGACACTTCATAACGGTACTACACGTAATACATCTGAAGTAACTCTTGCCGGTAAGGGAGCAGAAATCACCCTTTGTGGAATGGCTATTGCCGATAAGAACGAACAGGTGGACAACAATACATTTATTGACCATAAGGCATCTGACTGTATAAGTACCGAACTCTTCAAGTATGTACTTGATGATCAGGCTGTAGGTGCATTCTCCGGTAAAGTGCTTGTCCGCGAAGGTGCCCAGCGTACAAACTCACAGCAGACAAACAGTAATATATGTGCAACACGCGAGTCACGTATGTACACACAGCCACAGCTTGAGATTTATGCCGACGACGTGAAATGTTCTCACGGAGCTACCGTAGGACAGCTTGACGAAAACGCATTGTTCTACATGCAGCAGCGTGGTATCAGTCTGAAGGAAGCACGTCTGTTATTGATGTTTGCATTCGTCAATGAAGTTATCGACAAGATACGTATGGATGCTCTCAAAGACCGTCTTCATCTTCTTGTAGAAAAACGATTCCGTGGCGAACTGAACAAGTGTCAGGGATGTGCGATATGCGGAAAATAAAAAACATTATGTACGATATTCAGAAAATAAGAGAAGACTTTCCGATACTGTCAAGAACAGTATATGGCAAGCCGTTGATATACTTGGACAATGGAGCTACCACACAGAAACCAAAGTGTGTGGTAGATGCAATTGTCGATGAGTATTATTCTGTAAATGCCAATGTACACCGCGGTGTTCATTTCCTTTCACAGCAGGCAACAAATCTTCATGAGGCATCGCGCGAAACTGTGCGTAAGTTTATAAATGCGCGCAGCATCTCGGAGATAATCTTTACTCGCGGAACCACTGAGAGTATAAATCTCGTAGCTTCATCTTTTACTGATGCCTTCATGAAGGAAGGAGATGAAGTGATAGTTTCGGTGATGGAGCATCACAGCAACATCGTCTCATGGCAGATTCAGGCACTCCGTAAAGGAATAGTTCTGAAAGTTATTCCAATGAATGACCGTGGCGAACTGTTGATTGATGAGTATGAAAAACTGTTTTCTCCGCGCACAAAGCTTGTTTCCGTGGCTCATGTTTCAAATGTTCTCGGAACAATAAATCCGGTGAAGCATATTGCGGCAATAGCTCATGCCCACAATGTTCCTGTCTTGATAGACGGAGCACAGGGTATTCCACATACGAAGGTTGATGTGCAGGATATTGATGCCGATTTCTATGTGTTCAGTGCACATAAGATTTATGGTCCTACCGGTATAGGAGTGCTTTATGGCAAGGAAGATCTTCTCGACAAGATGCCCCCTTACCAGGGCGGTGGAGAGATGATAAAGAATGTAAGTTTCGAAGGAACGACATTCAACGAGCTGCCTTTCAAGTTCGAAGCCGGAACACCTGATTATGTTGGTTCTACTGCAATGGCAAAAGCTTTGGACTATGTTTCTGCCATAGGTATGGATAATATAGCTGCCCATGAACATGAACTTACTGCGTATGCCATGCAGCGTATGAAAGAAATTCCGGGTATGCGTATCTTTGGTGAGGCAGAACATAAGGGAGGAGTTATTTCATTCCTTGTTGGTGATATCCACCATTTCGATATGGGAACGTTGCTCGACCGCCTTGGAATAGCAGTCCGCACCGGACATCACTGTGCAGAACCTCTTATGCACCGTTTGGGAATAGAGGGAACAGTGCGAGCTTCATTCGGTATGTATAACACTAAAGAAGAAGTTGATGCTTTGGTTGCCGGAATAGAAAGAGTGAGTAAGATGTTCGGATAAATATTGAGATTAATCATAAATCAAATGGCGTTTAAACAGCTTTTAAATACTGTTTAAACGCCATTTAATGTTATATGGATATTGGTTTAAAATCCAAGCTTCTTGAACTCACTTTCAAAATTTGGGGTGAAAACCTCTTTTCCTATGTTTGCCTTTATTTCCTCAATACTCCAGAATTTTCCTCCATCTAGTTCTTCGGACGGATTTATCTCTCCGTCGTATACGGTCTTGTGGACAAAAACAAGTTCCTTCTCGCGTGAAGATTCAAATACGTAGTGAGTAAGAAGTTCAGGAGTGAAATCTTCTATTCCCAGTTCTTCTCTGACTTCGCGTTTCAGAGCCATTTCCACGCTTTCTCCTAAGTCGATGTGACCTCCTACTGCAGTATCCCATTTTCCCGGCTGTATGTCTTTCCATTCCGGACGTTTTTGGAGATACAGTTCTCCACGACTGTTGAAAACATGCAGATGTACCACCGGATGCAGCAGCTTGCTGCCGCTGTGACACTCGCCTCTTGTAGCTGCAGACAGGATATTTCCGTCCTCGTCTACTACAGGGAACATTTCTTCGCTATTATCTTTCATATTATGATATCTAAAAACTAACAACTAAGAACTAACAACTGACAATCATTACGGAATCAGCAGCGATGAATCGCCATAACTCAGGAAGCGGAAATCGTGAGACAATGCATAGTCATAAATCTTTCTCCAGTCGCCTTTCACGAATGCCGAAACCAGGAGCAGCAGAGTGCTTTGCGGCTGATGGAAGTTGGTTACTATACGTTTCACAATCTTGTATTCATATCCCGGAGCGATGATTATCTGAGTGCTTGTATGCAGAGCGTCCAGATGATTTCTGTCCATATAGTCGAGGATATTCTGCAGAGCCTGAATCGGAGTGAGGTTTGTCTCGTTTTCGTATGGCATCCATTGTTTCACGTGCAGTTCCTCCTGCGATGCTTCAGGTCTTGACTCTAAGATTACTCCTATATAGTACAGACTTTCTATCGTTCTTACAGATGTAGTTCCCACTGCAGTGGTCTCGCCTCCATGTTTCAGAAGTTTCTCAATGGTCTGTCTGTTTACGGAGATATATTCCGTGTGCATGTCGTGTCCTGCTATTTCCTCACTCTTTACAGGACGGAAAGTTCCGGCTCCCACATGCAGAGTCACTTCTTCCAGGTCAACACCCTTGTTTTTCAGTGTGTCTAGCACTCTCTCTGTGAAATGCAGTCCGGCTGTAGGTGCAGCTACAGAACCTTTTATCTTAGAATACACAGTCTGATAAGTCTCCTTGTCGCTTTCCTGCGTCTCGCGGTTCAGGTATGGAGGGATAGGAAGTTCGCCGAACACTTCGAGGATATCAGCAAAAGTCACTTCGCTGTTGTCCCAGCTGAAGTCTATCCAGTGGCTTGTACCGTGACATTCGCCTCGTGTGGCAGTAAGTGTAAGTGGCTTGCCTTTCACTGTCATCTCCTTGTGCAGCGGACCTTCTTTCCATTTTTTCAGATTGCCCACCATGCAGAGCCATGCCGAGTGTTCTGTCTGCTGAAAGTTCAGCACATAGTCGTTCGGTTTTATTGGTTCAAGACAGAAAATTTCTATCAGTGCACCAGTTTCCTTTCTGAAATGCAGTCTGGCCTGAATAACCTTTGTATTGTTGAAAATCATCAGTGAACCCGGTTCGATATATTCCGGCAGTGAAGTGAAGACTCTTTCTTCTATTTCGCCGTGATTGTAAACCAGAAGTTTGGAACTGTCGCGCTCTTTCAGCGGGAATTTTGCTATTCTTTCGTCCGGAAGTGGATAGTTGTAATCGCTTATCTTTATGTGTTTCGTTTCTTCCATCTGTGTAGTTTGTTCAATATTTTCTGCAAAAGTATAAAAAACTTTCGTATCTGCTTAAAAGTAACTATTTTTGCTTGAACTATATAATACTGAAAGAATATGAAAATAGGAGATAAAGTACGTTTCCTCAGCGAAGTGGGAGGCGGTATAGTAAGAGGTTTTCAAGGCAAGGACACAGCCTTGGTGGAGAGTGAGGACGGTTTTGAAATTCCTATGCTGATAAAGGAATGCGTGGTTATTCAGACCGATGATTATAATATCCCGTTGAAAACAACTTCAAAACCTCAGCAGGCACCTGTGGAGGACGAAGAAGAGGAAGAAGATGACAGACCGATAACATATCGTGTGCCTGAAATCAGAGGAAACGATGTGCTTAATGTGTATCTGGCTTTTGTTCCACACGATATAAAGGCTATTACTACAACAGGTTTCGATGCGTATCTGGTGAACGACAGTAACTATTTCATCGACTATTTATACCTTTCTGCAGAAGGAAAGAGCTGGACTCTGAGAAGCCGTGGCACTATCAAACCTAATATGAAACAGGCTCTTGAGGAATTCGAGAAGAAAGACCTCAACGGTATGGAACGCGTTGCGGTACAGATTCTTGCATATAAGGACGACCGTACCTTCCTGTTCAAAAATGCTATTTCTACAGAGATAAGAATTGATACTGTTAAGTTCTATAAGCTCCATACCTTCCAGGAAAACGATTTCTTCAACGAACCTGCATTGATTTATGATGTCGTTAAAGACGATGAAGAAGCAAAACAGGTGTATGTGAATGCTGATGACATAAAAAACGCTATTCTCTCGAAAGGTGAAGGAAACAATATCCCGAAGAAAGTGTTGCGTAAGGAAGAGAAGAAAATCAAGAATGGAATTATCGAAATAGACCTTCATATAGATGCCCTTCTTGATGATACTACAGGTATGGGAAATGCGGAAATGCTTAATTACCAGCTTGACGTATTCCGCAAGACTATGGAGGAATACAAGAGAAATACCGGACAGAAGATAGTGTTCATACATGGCAAGGGCGATGGTGTTTTGCGTAAGGCATTGCTTGACGAACTGAAACGTAAGTACAGGACATGCCTAAGTCAGGATGCTTCGTTCCGTGAATATGGCTATGGAGCTACGATGGTGATAATTAAATAAAACTCAAATTCATGAAAACTCTAAAAGATATGCTTTCACACGACCGTTTCGCAGCTGAGGCGGGAGTGGAACTGCTGGAAGTGCGCGAAGGTTATGCCAAGGCACGCATGCTCGTTACGGACAAGCACCTGAACGGAGGAGGAGTGTGTCAGGGAGGAGCCTTGTTCACACTTGCCGACCTGGCTTTTGCTGCAGTGGCAAACAGCCGCAATCTGCTTACTCTTTCGCTTAATGCCAATATCACTTTTCTGCGTGCTGTAAGCAGCGGATATGTATATGCTGAGGCTGTGGAAACATTCAATCATGCCAAGATACCTTTCATCGAAGTTCGTATCACCGACGAGGAAGGTTGCCCGGTTGCTGTATTCACAAGTTCCGGCTACAGGAAAAAGACTGAACTGAATCTGGAAAGTTTGATGTAATGAACAATCGTTATGAAGAAAGGCTGGGTACGGACAGGATGCTGCCTTTGGTGTTCCGTATGGCACTGCCTGCCGTAGCTGCCCAGTTTGTCAATCTGCTTTATAATATAGTAGACAGAATCTATATAGGACATATCCCCGGTATAGGAACAGAGGCTCTTGCCGGGGTGGGTGTCACTACCTCGATAGTAATACTCATATCATCGTTTTCATCTATAGTAGGTGCCGGAGGTGCTCCTCTTGCAGCGATGGCTTTAGGTCAGGGAGACCGCGAGAGAGCCGGACGCATATTGGGAAACGGTTTTGTGATGCTTATTCTTTTCACTGTCATCACCTCGCTGATAGCATACATCTTTATGGAACCTATTCTTCTGCTTACCGGAGCATCCGAAAGGACACTGCCGTTTGCCGTAGATTATCTCTCTGTCTATCTGCTTGGTACGCTGTTTGTAGAAATATCCACAGGACTTAACACATTCATAAACTCCCAAGGAAGACCTGCCATAGCCATGTGGTCGGTAGTGATAGGTGCATTGCTGAATATTATTCTCGACCCGATTTTCATTTTCACTTTCGATATGGGAGTAAAGGGAGCCGCTATAGCTACTGTCCTTTCGCAAGCCGTCAGTGCCATCTGGGTACTGCGTTTCCTTACTTCCCGTTCGGCATCCCTTCCGCTCGAACGGAGGTATATGAGGCCTAAGAAGAAGATAGTACTGTCTGTGGTTGCTCTTGGAGTGTCACCTTTTATTATGGCAAGCACGGAAAGCCTTGTAGGTTTCGTACTTAACGGAAGTCTGAAACATTTTGGTGATATCTATGTCAGTGCCCTTGCCATCATGCAGAGTGCCATGCAGTTTGCCAGTGTGCCGCTTGTCGGTTTTGCTCAGGGATTTATCCCGGTGGTGAGCTATAACTATGGTCATGCCAACAAGGACCGTGTGAAGCAATGTTTCAGGATAGTTGTGACATTTATGTTCGGTTTTAACTTCCTGCTGATACTTTTCATGATACTCTGTCCTCACTTGGTTGCATCTGTATTTACCGATGATGAGGTTCTGATAGAAACAGTGTCGCATGTCATGCCTCTGTTCCTTGCCGGAATGTCCATTTTCGGACTCCAGCGTGCTTGCCAGAATATGTTTGTAGCCTTGGGCCAGGCAAAGATATCCATTTTCATAGCCTTGTTGAGAAAGGTTATTCTTCTCGTTCCTTTAGCCTTGATATTGCCTCATTTCTGGGGAGTGGAAGGAATATTCGCTGCCGAAGCTATCTCAGATGCAACGGCTGCTGTGTGCTGTACTGCCTTGTTTGCATGGCAGTTCCCAAAGATATTATCTCGTATAAAAGGATAATTGTAGAAAATTCTATATATAGTTAGCGTAACACGTTCGTGTCACGCGCGTAACACCTATGTGTTTTGATCGCGTCACGTTCGTGTTTTGCGCGTTGCACGTACGTGTAACGGTTTTCGAGACGTGGAATTTCAGAATTTATGGATGTTCGTTTCATAAAAATGAATAGGAATGTTGGTGCATGTTACAAAAAGTGTCATTACATTTTTGTAATAAAAGATAGTTCACTGATTAAAATATTTTCCTTCTTTCTAATATAAATCTCTTTAGCAGAAATGTCAGAAAATATGGGAATGTATAGAACTTGCCATTGAAACCGATATTTTTATAGCCTAATTTTATTCCATACTTAATATCGGGATATTTATTCTCTTTCAGCAGATTATTCAATGAGGCGGTAGCTCCGTCCGTAGCCTTCACTTCTACGGGGATGAGCGAATCGGCATCACGTACAAAGAAATCCATTTCAAGGGCAGGTTTATCGCTATTATAATAGTAAAGCTGATATCCTTGTTTTACAAGCATATCACCAACTATGTTTTCGTAGATAGCTCCTTTATATGTACCAAGATTTTTATTTGCTCTCAAGTCTTCCTGTGCTTCTTCGTCAAGCGATGCAATAAGAAGTCCGGTATCTTTGAAATATATCTTGTATAGTTTTGGGTCATAATTTCCTTTTAGGGGTAGTTCCGGCTGGTTCATGCAGTAGCAGATATTGACTACCCCTGCATCTGCAAGCCATTCCACACAACCTATATAATCCCTGTTTCTCGCATTCTTTCCTATCTTGGTTATCTGGAAACGTTTATTCTCTTTAGCCAAAAAGGTGGATATATGGTTATATACAGCCTTTACTTTGGCTTTATCCAATCCTTCCACATATTTTGTTATGTCTTCTTCGTAGTCTTTTAGAAGTTGTCGCTGAATAGCCAATGTTCCACTGAAATTTTTGTTTCTGATATATGTCGCGACTACTTCGGGCATTCCACCGATAATTACATAATCTCGGAACAGTTCCATTAGTGTATCCATTTGTAAAGCAGACAGAGGCTTCAACTCAATCATTTGAGCATATAGTCCATCGATAAACTCTTCCGAATATCCTTTAGCCCAAAGAAACTCTTCAAAGTCCATGGAATGCATTTCATAATCTTCTTTATAGCCAACACTGTTGGATTCAATTTCTTTATAGCTGATTCCCATTAGTGAACCGGAACATATTACATCAAATCGTCCGTCCAACTTAAAGAATTTTAATGAAGTTGCGCAATTTGGGCAAGCCTGCAACTCGTCGAAAAAGAAGATGGTTTCTCCAGGTATAAACTTAAACTCAGGATTTAGCAATGATATGTTTTTCAGAATATTGTCCACTTCAAAACCGTCATTGAAGATTTCCCTGTATTTTGTTTGTTCCACAAAGTTAATCAGGATGACGTTTTTATAATTCTGGCTGGCAAACCATTCTATGGAACGAGTCTTGCCAATCTGACGAGCTCCTTTTATAATAAGCGGCTTTCTATCAGGATTTTTTTTCCAATTTGTCAGATATGTATCAACCTTTCTTTTTAATAAAGTATTCATATTGATAATTATCTATTTACTTGCAAATATAAGTGTTTTCACATTATCCTGATTGTTTAGGGTTGAAAATTTCACATTTTCCCTTATGTCTTAATGCTTTAATTTCACATTTCCCCTATTTGAAAGACTTATCCGTATATCGACTGACTTTTCAAATCTTTTTCAAAAGATTTTCAACATCAGCGCGGATTTTTGCATAGAGCGGTGAATTCTTGTAATTGACATTCTTGTGTATCACCACTTCCACACCTATCTGAGAACGCTGGTAATTGGTTAGTTCATTGTGAAGCTGAAGGCTGTGGAGGGCAAGGTCGTGAATTTGCTGTTCTCTTTCTCGTCTGAGTATGGTACATACGGGGACGAGCAGACGGAGGACTACGTTGTCCATTATGTGATGCCCCTGGATGAACATGTATGTAGAGTCGGAGGTTACTCCGAGTGTGGGCAGTTCTTTCTTCAGATCTTCTATTTCACGTCTGGCTTCAGGGTGTTTACGCTCTAAGTCACGTAGCTTTTTCTCCACTTTCTTTGCCATATGCTCAAGGCTGCGTTCGGGATAACGTGTACTTACCTGCTCTAATTTGACATACGAACAGAAATCAAGCAGTGAGAATTCTGCAAGAATATGTCTTCTGTAAAACCATACTGACCAGACGAAAAGAGGCCATGCTATTTCGGAGTATGCCTTCATGAAAGCAGGAAAGTCTATCAGCTTATGGTCGTTAAGTGTGGCAGTCACGCATACATCGTGAAGTCCCTCGGCATAGCAGTGGTAGTTCTCTATGGCGTAGGCGTATGTCTGCAATACGTACGGACATTCTATCATGTAGCGCGAAGTATTGGTACGGCCCTGCAGGAGATAGTCGTAATCGCTGTCTACACAGGCTATCATGTTCTCTCCAAGCTGGCTTCCCAACTGGTTCATGAGGACGGTTTTCTTACCCTTGGCAAGTGAGCTTTGCGACGGAAGCATGACTTCGAAATAAACCTTGTCGTTTTCATATTCAGAGAGCAGGGCACGCCAGAACGATATGTCGTCATAGCTCTCCACGTAGGCCACAATCTTTCTTTTTGCGCGTTTGGGCTTCAGATTGTTTGCCGCACCGATATATAGTGATGAAAGGTTTTCCGTAAGTCGTTTTCCCATAATTCCTGTTTTTTAATTAGTAGTAATGTCGCTCACTTCGGTCACTGCATCTACCCATCCGTTCATGATGAGTGCCGGAGAATGTGTTGTCAGGATAATCTGGACGTTAGGATTAAGGCTTCTGATGAGTGTTATAAGTCTTTGCTGCCATTCGATGTGGAGCGAAATCTCAGGTTCGTCCATGAACAGTGCGCAGTGTGCGTTGTCCTGCACAAGTACTGTCAGCAGGATGACCAGCATCTGTTTTTCTCCGGACGAAAGTTTGTAAGGGGTCAGGATATCTCCATCCTGTTCGAAAAGAATTTCATTGCTTCTGCGGTTTATCTTCTTTCCTGTCTCGGCAAACAGTTCGTCTATCAGGTCCTGGAATTTTGTTTTGGGCTTTGAAATCTCGGCTGCCATCATCTGCTTTTCAGGATCTCCGCTTGTCAGGAGTTCAATAATTCTGTTGCCGATGTTTACCTGATAGTCCAGGTAGCGTCTTTGTAGCTGGTATAGTTGCCAGTCCAATTCCGTACGTACATCCTGGTCGCCAATCTTTTTCAGCAGTCCGAAATCTATTAGCGGACGGTCGAAACTGCGGATAACGTCGAAAGGTATGAAGTTGGCATCTTCCGGGCTGAACGTGAATGTCACTATGTCTTTTATTCCGTTTGTCAGCTCTACTTCATTGTTTTCGTTCAGTCTTCTCACCGAACTGTTGAGTATGGAACTTTTTCCAATACCGTTCACTCCACTAAGGATATTGACATCTTTTCTCAAATCCCATGCAATGTCTTTTCTGCCCCAAAGGCCTTTAATGACAATACGTTTTATGAACTCGGCTTGTTTCTTCATTTGTGTATCTTTTATCGTTCTTATCCAACAAATTTAGACAATCTCTTTGAATAAATCAACCGTCGCCCGTCAATTTTTCAAATATCTTGTAACTTTGCACAGCAAAATAAATTTAAGGTATAAAGGATATGAAGAGTTCTAATCTGAAAGCCCATCTGGCGCTTTTGTTTGCTGCCAGCATGTGGGGGCTAATGGCGCCTGTGGGTAAGACTGCCATGGAAGCCGGTATTTCCGGTCTCGCACTTGCCAATATGCGTATGATAGGCGGTGCGCTTTGTTTCTGGATAACATCATTGTTTGTCAGGAAAGAGGATGTTCCGCCTCGCGACCTTATGCTCCTGTTTTTTGCGTCAATGCTTGGTATCGTATGCAATCAGGGATGCTACACTTTCGGCCTGTCGCTTACCTCGCCGGTGGATGCTTCCATCATGACTACTACCATGCCAATCGTGACAATGATACTGGCTGCCGTATTCCTGAAAGAGCCGGTGACACCGTTGAAGGTTGGCGGTATTCTTCTGGGCTCAGTTGGTGCTCTTGCGCTTATTCTCAGCAATACCGGGGGTAGCGAGAAAGAGGGAAGTGTGTTGGGCGATGTGCTGTGTGTCACTGCACAGATAAGTTTTGCATGCTATCTTACTATCTTCAAGAAGCTTATAGCACGATATAGTGTATTCACTCTGATGAAATGGATGTTCAGCTATGCTGCAATCTGTTTCATACCGTTCTCATACAGGGATTTCTCGGAGATGCAGTTCTCTTCATTCTCCATTGATGTATGGATGCAGGTGGGATATGTAATACTGTTCGGAACATATTTCGCATATATTCTGATGCTTATAGGACAGAAGACACTTCGTCCTACAGTTGTCAGCATGTATAACTATATGTAGCCCGTAGTCGGTTCAAGTGTGGCTATACTGATGGGTATGTCGTCATTCGGATGGGTAAAGGCTATTGCAGCGATTTCAATTTTTGCTGGTGTATATCTTGTCACCCAGAGCAAGTCGCGTGCCGATATGCTAAAGGAAGAATCTTCGTCAAAACAATAAGAATCAGTTAATGAAGGAAAAATCGAATATAGTGTCTCCGGTGCTTCATCTTCAGTATCATTATGAATTGTTGAAGGCTGAATATGAGTACGAAAAGGAACAGTTCCGTCAGCAGACGGAGGTGATGGGTATAGGGCGCAAGGTGAAGCGCGGAATGTGCTGGTATCCTATATCTGTGGGAAGAAGTCACTATAATGCTCTCAATCAGTTCGTAGTGGAGATATTCCGTACCGAGGATAAGGAAATAGAGCATCTCTTTGAATATGGCCGTCCTGTGTGTTTCTTTACTCAGGATGCCGGCGGACGACTGACATATATGAATTTCGTGGCAACGGTGAATTATGTGGACGAGGACCGTATGGTGGTGATATTGCCCGGACCGGATGCCATGATTGCCTTGCAGAGGTATGATGTGCTCGGAGTACAGCTGTATTTTGATGAAACTTCCTATCGTCTGATGTTTGAGGCGTTGAACCGTGTGATAGGGGCGAAGAACAACCGTCTTGCCGAATTGCGCGATATCTTCCACGGACAGCAGCCCGTATCGGAGTTTTCTTTCAATCCTATCAGATTTCCGTGGCTTAACCGCACTCAGGAAGACGCTGTCAACAAGGTACTTCATGCCAAGGATGTGGCTATCGTACACGGACCTCCGGGAACGGGAAAGACTACTACCCTTGTTGAGGCTATATACGAAACTCTTCACCGAGAGAACCAGGTTATGGTGTGTGCGCAAAGTAATATGGCTGTCGATTGGATAAGTGAAAAGCTTGTAGACAGGGGAGTAAGTGTATTGAGAATAGGAAACCCTTCGCGTGTTAATGACAAGATGCTGTCGTTTACATACGAAAGAAAATTCGAGTCGCATCCCGATTATTCACAGTTGTGGAGCATAAGAAAGGCCATCCGCGAATTGTATTCTGCAAACCGCAAAGGTGCCGACAGAGAAAGTATAAGGCTTAAGATTAATTCTCTGAAGGACCGTGCCACTGAGTTGGAAATAAGGATAAACGAATCATTGTTTGCCGAGGCAAGAGTTATATCTTGTACTTTGGTAAGTAGTGCGAACCGTGTGCTTATGGGGCATAAGTTCGGCACGCTGTTTATAGATGAGGCTGCCCAGGCATTGGAGGCTGCGTGCTGGATTCCTATATCGAAGGCGGATCGTGTTATTTTGGCGGGCGACCATTGTCAGCTTCCTCCTACGGTGAAAAGTCCTGTAGCATTGCGTGGAGGATTGGGACATACGCTGATGCAAAGCATTGTGGCAAACAAGCCGCAGGCTGTTTCTCTGCTGAAAGTGCAGTACAGAATGAACAATGAGATAATGCGTTTCTCTTCCGACTGGTTCTATGGCGGAATGCTACAGTCGGCCCCAGAAGTGAAATATCGCAGCATCCTTGATTTCGATACTCCGATAGAATGGGTGAATACAGAGGGTATGGACTGCAACGAGGAGTTCATAGGCGAGAATTATGGCCGTATAAACAAGCAGGAAGCCGAACTCTCTGTAGGTAAACTGAAGGAGTATATAGAGAAAATCGGGCGCGAACGCTTTCTTGAGGAACGTATAGATGTGGGGGTGATTTCCCCATACAAGGCACAGGTGCAGTATCTCCGCCAGCTGATACGCAAGGATGCCTGGTTCAAGCCGTATCGCCAATATATTACAGTCAATACCGTGGATGGTTTCCAGGGACAGGAGCGCGATGTGATACTTATAAGTCTTGTAAGGGCCAATGAGGAAGGACAGATCGGTTTCCTGAATGACCTGCGACGAATGAACGTTGCTATTACACGTGCAAGGATGAAACTTATCATTTTGGGAGATGTTGCAACACTGACGAAACATCCTTTCTATAAAAAACTTAACGAGTATATAGAGAGTCTGGTCTGATTTGTAAGATAAGTTATTATTTATTAACTTTGTGCAGAAAATAATCACAATTAAATTTTTTATGTTTAACGACTTATTACAATCGTCTTATTTCTCTGTATTCCTGATTGTTGCCCTAGGCTTTATGCTTGGACGCATCAAGATAAAGGGATTATCTCTGGATGTATCAGCCGTGATCTTTATTGCCCTGGCTTTCGGCCATTGGGGAGTTTCAATTCCAAAGGAACTTGGTAACTTCGGGTTAGTGTTGTTTATCTTCACAATCGGTATTCAGGCCGGTCCCGGATTCTTTGATTCTTTCCGTACCAAGGGCAAGACTCTGATTCTTATTACAGTGCTTATCATTGCGTCGGCATGTCTTACGGCCATAGGGCTGAAATATGCTTTCGGAATAGATACGCCGAGTGTTGTGGGACTAGTGGCGGGTGCCCTTACAAGTACTCCGGGTCTTGCTGTGGCTATTGACAGCACGCAGTCGCCACTGGCTTCGATTGCATACGGTATAGCCTATCCGTTCGGAGTTATTGGCGTAATTCTTTTTGTGAAACTCTTGCCTAAACTTCTTCGTGTGGATTTGGATGAAGAAGCCAAACGTCTTGAAAAAGAGCGTAGAGGGCAGTTCCCTGAACTAAGTACGTGTATTTTCCATGTGACAAACGAAACTATTTGTGGAAAAACACTGGCACAGCTTAATATCCGTGCATTGACAGGGGCAGTTGTTTCACGTTTGAAAAGCGGTGATGAAATAGTTGTGCCTACAGCTTCCCTGGTTATAAATAAAGGTGATATAATTCAGGCTGTT
The DNA here is from genome assembly GCF_021530995.1 of Bacteroides caecigallinarum. Classification (GTDB taxonomy): domain Bacteria; phylum Bacteroidota; class Bacteroidia; order Bacteroidales; family Bacteroidaceae; genus Phocaeicola; species Phocaeicola faecigallinarum. Next base: position 5,247 of record NZ_JADYTF010000058.1, on the reverse strand, counting down.
GGTAGTGAAGAAGCACTTAATAATCTGGCCCTTATGCTTGGTAAACGTGAGGAAGGTGAATTGCCGTTGATAAATACTCAGGTGATAGAATCATTGTTGCTTACAAAGAAGGATATGATAAACAAGCAGTTGGGCGATTTAAATCTTCAGCGTAACTTCGGATGTACCGTTACCCGTATTCGTCGAAGCGGTATCGATCTTTCGCCTTCTCCTGAACTGGCATTGAAGTTTGGTGACAAACTGATGGTAGTAGGCGAGAAGGATGGTGTTCAGGCTGTAGGACGTCTGTTGGGTAATGATGCCAAACGTCTTTCAGATACTGATTTCTTCCCTATAGCGATGGGTATCGTTCTTGGTGTATTGTTCGGAAAACTCAATATATCTTTCGGAAGTGGAATGTCATTCTCTCCGGGACTTACAGGTGGAGTGTTGATGATGGCTCTTTTCCTGAGTGCAGTAGGTAAGACGGGTCCCATCCTCTGGTCTATGTCCGGTCCGGCAAACCAGCTTTTGCGCCAATTGGGACTGTTGCTTTTCCTCGCCGAAGTAGGAACTTCTGCAGGAAAGAATCTTGTATCAACATTCCAGGAAAGCGGATTCATGCTCTTTGGAGTAGGTGCTTTGATTACTATTGTTCCTATGCTGGTAGCTGCAATAGTAGGCCGTCTGGTATTCAAGATTAGCATGCTCGATCTGCTTGGAACCATCACCGGTGGTATGACCAGTACACCAGGTCTTGCTGCAGCCGATTCAATGACGGACAGTAATATTCCTGGAGTAGCTTACGCAACGGTTTATCCTATAGCAATGGTATTTCTGATATTGTTCATACAGTTTATAGCACTCGTTGTTGTATAATAAAAGATTAATCCCCGGCAGTCTGTCTTCATCAAACTGTCGGGGATTAATGTATCTGTACCTTATGACTTGAAGTCTGTACCAGCCGGGCGCTGGAATAAGCGTAGATTGAATTCCTGAACCATAGCCATTACATGTTCGAAAATTTCCGATTGCAGGGCTTCGTAAGGAATCCAGTCCGGTGTGTCGGAGAAGCAGTATATCTCCAGAGGCATACCTTCGGATGCCGGTTGCATCTGGCGTACCATAATCATAAGGTCTTTGTTCACTTTGGGATGATTGTTCAGATAGTTCAGGATATAATTTCTGAAGATTGCCAGATTTACAGCTTTATTATTTATATCAGTCTTTTTATCTATCAGACCTTTATCTATGAAACTCTGTATCTCGTCTGGAGTACAGAAATGTACGGTGTTCATATCTATGTTTACGGAACGTTTTATTCTTCTTCCTCCTGTTTCGCGCATACCTCTCCAGTTCTGGAATGAGTCGCTCACCAGTGCGTAGGGAGGTATAGTAGTGATAGTCTTGTCGAAGTTCTGTACCTTGACGGTAGTCAGTGATACTTCAATTACGTATCCGTCGGCTCCATATTTGGTCATCGTAATCCAGTCGCCCGGACGTAGCATGTCGTTTGCAGACAGCTGCACACCTGCCACCAGTCCCAATATACTATCCTTGAATATCAACATCAGTACAGCTGCCGATGCACCCAGTCCGGCAAGTATGCTTGTGGGGTCCTGGTCCATGAGGATGCTTATCAGTATTATTATACCAATGGTGATAGTGATAAGTTTTATCATCTGGTATATACCTTTCAGAGGACGGTTTCTCAGTTTCTCGTGCTCGCTGGATATATTGTAAAGAGAGTTTAGGAATGTTCCAATCAGAAGGATGCTTACTATATCCAGATATATAAGACAAAATTTTAGTGTGAATTCCAGCAGTTTGGGAGACTTGTCAAGGGCGAAAGGTAACAGGGCATAAAGCATTATAGGAGGTATCATTCGACTGAATGCCTTCATCATTTCAGAATTGAACAGATAGTCGTCCCATTTTGCTTTGGTGCGTGCTGTTATATTGTGGATAAGGGGGATTATAATATGTCTGAATGCTTTTGTACACAAGTAAGTGATAATTAGTATTACTGCAAGGAGGGTCAGTTGTGTGCCCCAGTTGATATCACTTTTTTCTACGCCAATATTTTGCAGGAGTAGAGCTATTTCTTCGTTTAGACTGTTGTTCATTTTTCCAATTTCTTAAATTCAATGCAATATAAATGATTTTTTCCGAGGTGTGCAAATTTGATTTTTATGGTTTGGGCTTCAGAATGAATTTTGGTCATAAAAACTTGTTGTATTCATTGATTTTGCGAAACTTTTAATTAAGTTTGCAAATAACTCATTTTTTAGATTATGCGATATTCTGTTATAGTGCCGGTATATAATCGTCCGGACGAAGTTGATGAGCTGTTACATAGCCTTTTGCAGCAGACCTATACCGATTTTGAGGTGATTATAGTTGAGGATGGATCGGCAGTGCCATGCAAGGATGTGGTGGATAAATATGCTGCATCAATGAACATCAGATATTATTCCAAACCAAATTCCGGACCAGGACAATCGAGAAACTACGGTGCTGAAAGAAGTCACGGCGAATATCTTATAGTTCTTGATTCTGACTGTATACTCCCTCCCGATTACTTCAAGGCCGTGGAAGATGAGCTCAGATCCGAACCGGCAGATGCTTTTGGAGGTCCTGACAGGGCACATCATTCGTTTACGGATACACAGAAAGCCATAAACTACTCTATGACGTCTTTTTTCACAACAGGAGGTATCCGTGGCGGTAAGAAAAAGATGGATAAGTTCTATCCGCGTAGTTTCAACATGGGTATCCGTGCCGAGGTTTATAAAGCTTTGGGAGGTTTCTCCGATATGCGTTTTGGTGAGGATATAGATTTCAGCATACGTATATTCAAGGGAGGTTATACATGTCGTCTGTTTCCGGAAGCATGGGTGTGGCACAAGCGTAGAACTGACATGAGAAAATTCTTCAAACAAGTTCATAATTCGGGTATAGCGCGTATTAATCTTTATAAGAAATATCCTGAGTCGCTTAAATTGGTACATATGTTGCCGGCTGTATTTACGGCAGGTGTATTCATTTTGTTGCTGGTAATTCTTATTGGAATATATTTCATTATATTTACGTCATTTACACCTGATGCTTCAAGCTATAACAGGTTACATCCATTGGGAATTTGGCTGTGTGTGGCAGGTTTATTCCCATTGGTGTTATTTTCTGTATTGATATTTATTGATTCATCGGTACGGAATAAAAGTCTGAAGATTGGAGCTATTTCAATACTTTCATCGTTTATTCAGTTGACAGGTTATGGAAGCGGATTCATTATAGCATGGTGGAAACGCTGTGTGAAAGGAAAGGATTCGTTTTCAGCATTCGAAAAAAGTTTTTATAAATGACAGAAAGATTATCTATAAACCAATGGGCTGAAGAAGACCGTCCTCGTGAGAAGATGCTCATGCATGGAGCTTCGTCTCTTTCTAATGCCGAGCTGCTGGCTATATTGATTGGTTCTGGAAGTACAGACGAGTCGGCAGTGGAATTGATGCGCAAGGTGCTTGACAAATATAACAACAGTCTTAGCGCATTGGGCAAATGTTCTGTGAGTGATTTATGTAAATTTAAAGGGATAGGTCCTGCCAAGGCCATTACTATTCTGGCTGCCTCAGAACTTGGCAAGCGTAGGAAAGATGAAAAACAGGAGGAAAGGAAGCCTATACGTTCATCAGAAGATATTTACAGCTATTTTCATCCTGTGATGTGTGATTTGCCTGTAGAGGAATGTTGGGTGATGTTTCTCAACCAGGCCGCAAAAGTTATTGATGTAACCAGGATAAGTCAGGGTGGACTTGCTTCTACTCAGGTTGATGTACGTGTTATTCTGCGTGAAGCTCTCCTGAAACGCGCTACATCAATGATACTGAGTCATAACCACCCGTCCGGTAATGTTCGTCCCAGTGCAGATGACGACAGGTTGACTCAGGCTTTGTTTCAGGCTTCGAAGGTGATGAACATACGTATGCTTGATCATGTTATTGTTACCGATGGAGCATATTACAGTTATGCAGATGAAGGTAGAATATGATGGAAAGTAAAATTTCACTATCTTTGCAGCATTGAATATTATAAAAATAAATATATGAACAACGAAGAAAAACTCAAGATAGAAGAGAAGATAATCGATATGCTGAAAACAGTATATGATCCTGAAATTCCTGTAAACGTTTATGATTTGGGACTTATATATAAAATTGACCTTCAGGATAATGGTGAATTGACTGTGGATATGACGCTTACAGCTCCAAACTGTCCGGCTGCCGACTTCATAATGGAAGATGTGCGACAGAAGATAGAATCAGTTGATGGCGTTACTTCGGCTCAGGTTAATCTTGTATTTGAGCCTGAATGGGATAAGGATATGATGACTGATGAAGCCAAATTGGAATTGGGCTTCATGTAAAAATATAACATAAAATAAGGTATAACTATGAATGAGATGAAAAATATATATTTCATTTCCGACGCTCATTTGGGCTCGCGGGCTATACCTCACGCTCGTACTCAGGAAAGAAGACTTGTTAATTTTCTGGACAGTATAAAGGATAAGGCTGCTGCTGTGTATATGCTGGGCGATATGTTTGATTTCTGGTATGAATTCAAGACAGTGGTCCCAAAAGGCTATACACGTTTCCTCGGAAAGATATCAGAACTTACTGACAATGGGGTGGAAGTTCATTTCTTTATCGGAAATCATGATATCTGGTGTGGTGACTATCTGGAAAAGGAATGTGGAATGATAATACATCGTGCGCCGCTGACATGCGAAATCTATGGAAAGGAGTTTTTCCTTGCACATGGCGACGGTCTGGGCGATGATGACAGAAAATTCAAATTTCTGAGGATGGTTTTCCATAGCAAAACCCTACAGCGTTTGTTCTCCATGCTTCATCCTAGATGGAGTATAGACTTCGGCCTTGAATGGGCAAAACACAGTCGTATGAAACGGAAGGATGGTAAGGAACCTGAATATATGGGTGAAGACAAAGAGCCTCTTATTTTGTTTACAAAGAAATACCTTAAAACTCATCCAGACATTAATTTCTTTATTTATGGACACAGACATATTCTGTTTGATATGATGCTTTCAAGAACATCAAGAATGATGATACTTGGTGATTGGATATCTGAATTCTCGTATGCTGTGTTCGATGGAGAAAATATGTTCCTGGAACAATATATCGAGGGTGAAACGCAGCTTTGATAGATAATATCAGATTTGTTATATTATGATATGGATAGTAT
>NZ_JADYTF010000057.1 GCF_021530995.1 Bacteroides caecigallinarum | reverse complement strand
TTTGAAAATGTTTTGCAAAAGGTTTGCAAAGCCTTATTAATTATAGCACTATTCACAATCTTGCTATTCAATCACTGAACAGCTTGTATTTCATTTTTATATTTTCTGTTCTTTATTATTCGGTTTTCTATTGAACAAAAAATATGAGTAAAAAATATATATGTCAAATATAATATCTTGATATTCAGTGGATATTTGTCCTATTGAACAAATTCAATTGAACAATGGACAATACTAAATATTATATGTGATAAACTCAAAATAAGGATGTTCCAAAGAGTCAGTATCCTCTTCTTGTATAAGATCGTTAACTTGAAAAAGTAAGCAACAAACTCTCATGCTACAAAAGAAGCATATAAAAAGAGGTATTTATCCAATATCCGTATGTAACACGAGAGTCAGGTTTACTTGCGAAAATTAAGATTATAAAAAGCGAATTTGTAAAACTAAGTTAAAGTAGTACTTATCTTCATTACGATATACTTCTCCCATGTTATAACGACTTTTGGATGGTGTTTCAAACTTTGTATTATTAAGAAGATAATCTTCTAATAAATTACGGTCATACAAGTGGAAACAAATTATATCTCCATCATTCTTTACAACAAGATAACCTCCTGTTGCTTCATACCTGCCGCTCCAAGTTTTTGAAGGAAGCATTCCAAGAGCAGTCGCAACCATTAATGATTTTATCTTATATCCATAGTGGTCATGTCCTTGCGATAAGTTATAGTTCAAAGGGTTATCTTTGCTTATACGTTTCGCAGCTTCCTTTATATTCATATTCTTTTGAACATAACAGTCAGCTAGCATCCAACCTATAATTTCGGGCAGATTACTATCTATCATTCTCAGGTTATTGTCAAATATCGGATTGGGGACAGATGAAAATTTAAGCTCAGCACCTGTTTGAAGAATAGCCTTAATCCTTTTTATTACACAGCCTTTGCCATTGATAGAATTAATGCTATCGGCTACATTATCATCAAATTGCCCACCACAAACTTCAAAAGTGAATGTGGTGGCACTGGACGCATTTAGCAATGTAGGAGTTATATCGGCATACGACATTGATTCTTGCAAATTACTTATTTTTGTACCTTTCATAATGAACTTGTAGTAAATTCTTATCAGGGAAAAATTTATCTGGCAGTATTATCTTTTTATTATTGATTTCGTTTAGGTATTTTTTGAAGTTATCATTTTGCGTTTGAAATAGCAATTCATCTGAAATAACAATCTTTAAATCAGGTGTAATTCCAATTAGCAGTTTATCGTATGCTTTATGAAAGAAAGAATTTAGGCATAAACCATTTTTAGGATTTGTCCTATTATTCACATCATCAGCCCAACCTACGATATGGCATGCCTCTAATAATTCTATATTACCTACTCCTGAAATACAACAAAGATTATTATAAGAACTTAACACTGTGCTACGAAAAAAAGATTGGTTTATTCTTTGCTTAATAATAGTATTCCTTTCTTCCCCTTGAGGTATATTATCTATTATCACATTTGAGCTTTCCTCTATGGGTTTATTTTGCAATTCTGCTATTATTCTTTCACTTTCATAAGCCAACAATGATGGATTGTCATAAAATTCATTCCATATATCTTCTTCCAATTTAGCTCCATGAACTAATCCTGAAATACCTTGTGCTTTTAAGTCTGGATCTAGCCGGCCAATATTCCCTATTTTCATATTTAACGCACTTGCGCTTCTACCAAGAAGAGAGGCGTATTTTTGTACTAAAACATTTGATTTACTACTACTCTTAAATGGTATTTTACAATACAAATTAAAAGCAACTATAGTTTCGTTTCTTGTCCATGGTTTATTCATAAGTATTGCAAATTAACAGATGTGAACTTAAAAAATATCATCCTTTCTGTCTTTTGAAAGAGAATACCTAACAAGGAAGCAGGCACGAAGGCACTTCTCCATAGTTCAACATATAAGTTCTTTGTGCTTGTTCATCCCATTCAGAGGAAAATACACATTTACCACCAAGGTTCTGCATAGCCATACGGAAGCCTCCAATACCAGCAAAAAGGTCTATAAATGTGAATTTAGGCTTGTTTAACGGAAGAAATGGCACGTCAAAAAACTCTTTGAAAAGATTCATTTGAAATGCGTCTTCTGCTACCACATTTTTTTCTCCCTTTTTTCTTCCATACCAAGATACATATCTTCCATCAAACCTAAAGCTTTTTCCTTATAGGTCTTATCAGAAGCGTAGCCTTTATTATGAAGATAGTGTGAAACAACCGCCATTTGCGAGCCAAAAGACATAACATTTCCCTCTGCATCAAAACAATGAGGGCCATAATATTGCATCTTTACTTTTGTACCTTTTATATTTTCTATGATAGACAAATTGCCCATTGCTCTATTATTTTTGTTTTGTAATATTCGTAATACCTTGTTTAAGCAAACATCAGGTGTCTTATTTATTTCTGTTTCCCAAAATCTAAGAACTGTCCAACCTGCATCAATGAGAGCAGCGTTGACCTCTTTATCTCGTTTAATATTTCTTTCGATTTTATTGTGCCAAAATTTTTGGTTGGTTTTGTGGTCATTTCGATGTATATCCCAATTCTTACCATGCCAAAAATCACCATCAAGAAATACTGCTACTTTTCTTTGTCTGAACACAAAATCCGGACAACCGAAAACCTTACAGTCGTTCTTAATATATTTCACTCCGGCCTCATGCAAGAGCTTTGCAAATATAATTTCAATCTTAGTGCCTTTTGAATGCACATTTTGCATATTGCGATGTCTTTGTTCCGGTGTGAGCTTATCCATTTTAATAACCTAAAATATTGGTATCATAATCTTCTGTTAATTCTTTTATATTTAAATTTAATAGTTTGGCAAATTCAACAAGTTGGGAAATGGATGGATGACACTTATTAGTATACCAACTTGATTCTGTCATATTTTTAACCTCTAATTGAAGTAGCAAGTCAAATATTAGTGATTTGTTTATCAGCTAACATAATCCTAATTCTGTAAGGATGAAACTTGCATAACCATAATTCAAAGGTTATTATACACTTATTGTGCAAAGATATACAAAAAGCGTTATATCATGATTGTATTAAAGAACTTTTCTCTGATAGTTTGTACTCTACATGGTTTTCAAAATTGTTAATCCATTGCTTTTCATTAGTAATCAATAATTCCTTGACAAGTTCTTTGCGTTTTTACTATTATTCCGTTTTATAGACCGAATGCGGACAAATACAGCCTGGGAAAATAATAACTTATCCGTAAGTTTGGTTGTTTCGAAAATTTTAAGCATCTTTACCTCCACACGGCCGTGTCGAGTGCTCCACACGGGCGTGTGCAGCTCTCCACACGAGCGTGTGGAGGTCTCGACACGAACGTGTGGAGATAGATAAATCACCGCGTATTAATACTAGCATAAGAAAAGATATTTTGAATTATGGAAATAGAATATGATTTGTACGAGAATCCCGGCAAGGATGGAACCGGCTCCCAAAGACTGCATGCCAAGGTGGTGACAAAAAACGTAGTTACAACAAAAAATCTTCGCGAGAATATCACGAGAAAGTGTACCGCTACACCTGCCGATGTAGCTGCTGTGCTTACAGCAATCAGTGACGAGTTGTACGATGCATTGAGCGACGGATATTCTGTACATATTGACGGGCTGGGATATTTCAGTCTGAGCCTTAGCTGTAATTCTGAAGTTGATTCAGGGAATATGGATAATGTTGACGTATGGGTCAGGGGAATAAAATTTGTTCCTGAAAAGGTTTTTATTGAGAAATTTGAGACAGCGAATCTGGTAAGGGTAAAAGACGAATCCAGACACTCGGAGAAAATGAGCGATGATGAAGTGATGAAACGATTGGAAACCTATTTTGCCAAGAACCAATATATGCAGCGTTCGGATTTTGAGAAACTGACCGGATTTAATCTGTCGAAATCATCAAGGTATATAAAGCGTCTGGTAGGTGACGGTGTGCTTAAGAATATCTCTTCGAAATACCATCCGGTTTATGTGCTTGTCAGAAATGAGTAGCTCTATTCGTTTGTCAAATCTGTAGTTCTTATTAATGTTTTGTTGCTGAAGGCTTTAAAGTATAAATTAAATTTTCCGATGTTGCCATGATAGCCCTTGTAGATTGTAATAATTTTTATGTATCATGCGAGAGGGTGTTCCGTCCGGATTTGCGGAATACTCCATGTGTGGTATTGTCCAATAATGACGGTTGTGTGATTGCTCGCAGCAATGAAGCGAAGGCATTGGGCATTAAGATGGGGGCACCGTTCTTTCAGATTAGAGGATTGTTGGAGGAAAACGGTGTGGCAGTGTTCAGCAGCAATTATATACTTTATGGGGATATGAGCCGAAGGGTAATGACGTTGCTGTCGGCATATACTCCGAAGCTGGATATATATTCCATAGATGAGGCTTTTATGGATTTTTCAGGCATGGGTACGGCTGAACAGCTTCTTCCATACGCTCGTGATATGGTCCGGTTCGTAACCAAGGGAACGGGAATACCGATATCTCTTGGGATAGCGCCTACTAGAACCTTGGCAAAAATGGCAAGTAAGTTTGCGAAGAAATATAAGGGTTATCATTCTGTCTGCATGATTGATACTGATGAAAAGAGGGAAAAGGCCTTGAAACTTTTCGATATAGCCGATGTATGGGGAATAGGTAGGAGAATATCTGTCAGACTGAAAAGCATAGGAGTGGAAACTGCCTGGGATTTCGTGCAGAAATCAGAATCGTGGGTGAGAAAGGAACTTACCGTGACAGGCCTGCGCACGTGGAAAGAGTTGCAGGGCGAGAGTTGTATCAGTGTAGAGGAGTTGCCTAATAAGAAGTCGATATGTACCAGCCGCAGTTTCCCGGACAGTGGATTGAACAGTCTTGATGTTCTGGAAGAGGCTGTAGCCAATTTTGCAGCGCATTGCTCACGCAAGCTTAAGGAAGACAGTTCCGTATGCGGAGCCATGACTGTGTTTGCCTATACCAGCCGGTTCAGAAATGATTTGCCGAGCGATTATCTTCAGGCTAATGTGTATTTTCCTGTGCCTACAAACAACGTGATGGAGCTTGTATCGGGAGCGGTGAGAATCCTGAGGGAGAAATGGCATTCGGGTACTGATGGCTATTTCTATAAGAAGGCGGGAGTTATAGTGTGGGATATATGTAGCGACTCGGCTGTGCAGGGAGACCTGTTCGACTCTGTAGACCGTGCGAAAAGGTCGGCTCTTACAAAAGCCATAGACGAAATAAACCGGAAAAACGGTTTCAATTCTGTAAGAATGGCTGTTCAGGGTTACGACATGAAGTGGAAGATGAAGAGCGAGCATGTGTCAAAGCGATTCACCACCAATATCAATGAGATAATAGACGTGCATTTGGATTGACCGTTGTCATTCCCTTTTCCTTTTTGACCTTATAAGCTGCCGTTTGATATTATATGTCAGTACGCCCCAGATTATGAAATCGTTCTCCTCCGTAATCTTTATCGGCGGATAATCGTCATTGCCGGGAACAAGCCACAGGCAGCTGCCGTCGGCATCCTTTTCGATTCTTTTTAGTGTGAATTCTCCGTCGATGAATGCCACTACTATGTCGCCGTCCAATGGCTCGATGCTTTTGTCAATCACCAGCAGGTCGCCGTCAGATATGCCGAATCCTGTCATGGAATTCCCTACGGCACGGGCATAGAATGTTGTGGCAGGATGGGGTATGAGCTCTTTGTTCAGATCGATTGAATCGGTCATATAATCCTGTGCCGGACTGGGAAAACCGGCGCGTATACCTTCGCCTGCTATGGGCAAATCGAGTTCCGTACTTAAGTCTGCTGAATAGAATATTAGTTTCATGGCTGCAAAGTTAAATAAATATCCGTATCTTTGCGGCAGATTAATAATGATAATTTATGGCATTTGAAGCAACAAAAAGAGAATGGGGCGAACTTTACGCTTTCTTTCGTATTCTGGCAGACGGACATGTGTATGCCGGAACTCCTGACGTGAAGCGCAATGAGGCGCATAAGATACCGGTGGCTATGGTACAGCGTGAAGAACACGATGGAACCCGCCAATACGTCATAGAGAACGACTATATAAACGTGAAAGGTGAGAATATCGACAAGAAGATTCCACGCGAGGATTTCGATACTGTGGCAGAGCTGATAAGGGAAGCCATAAAGAACACTTCGGGCAATGACGTTATGTCGCCGGATGGGGTGGAGGAGTTCCTTGACGAAGTGGCTATTTTCAATCTGGAGGCTCAGACTGAGGACCGTACGGACTTCTCTGTTGCATTCTATAGTGCAGATGCTCCGCTCACGGGCTTCTGTGTGCGTTCAAGAATGGGTGGCAAGATGCTGCCTTTGCTGGACGGAGGACGTGCTGCCAACTTCAAGTTCGAACAGTCGGGAGTGAAGTTTGCTGTTCCTACGATAAACAAAATCAATGCTGAAGGCGAGGAAGATGACGTTACGAGCCGCATGCTGATGATAGAGCGTCTGGGTGGCGTACTTAAATATAATGATGTGGCCGACAAGATATTCAGAAGCAATCTCTCTATGATAGATCTTCATGCAGGACGTATGTTTGCCGAGATGACACGTATCATGTGGCTGGACGGCATAACAAAGGTGTCCGAGCTTACTGAGGAAATAAAGAAGATGAATCCGCTTAAGATTAAGGATGAGCTTATAAACAAGCACGGCTATTATGAATATAAGGTGAAGGAACTGCTCCTGGCTCTTGCTATGGGTATGCGTCCGGCCAAGATGTATAACGGTACAGACTCTGCAATATCCGGTTTCCTGTTCGTTACTGCCGAAGGCGAGGTACTATGCTATCAGAAAGCTTTCAGACAGGTGTTTGCAGATTTCCTCTATCAGAACACACGTCTGGAAAAAGGCTCGACAGAGAAAGACAAGTATGGATATCTGGAGAGAGAAAACGGAGTGTATTATTTCAAGCTGAACTTGAAGATAGGACTTTTGAAACGATAATATAAGGAATACGTTTTTATTATAATAAAGTAATGCCGGATTTAATATCGTAATCTTGTATCTAAGAATACTATATTGAATCCGGCATAATTATATAAGTTGATTTATTTTGAGTGGTATTAATATCAGTAGCTAATCTTTATACCTGCAAATATTGAACGTGGCATTCCGGGACCATAGATATACCCGGAGTCTCTGTCTGCTCCTTTGTCGAAATCTTTCTGATAGGCATTGAAAATATTCTGTACACCTGCATTGACTTGCAGTGTTGTATTCTTATACAGACTGAAGTCGTAAGAGGCTTTTAATCCAATATCCATAAAGCTTCTTGTCTTTTCTGTTCTGTTTTTCTCTATATATCCCTTGTGGTGTTCCACCAGCATGCTTCCTGTGTACGTACCTGATAATGCTACGTTAAACTGTTTCACCGGTGAGTATGTCATTGTAAAGTATCCGTATGTGTTTGGTGTTCGGAACATTCTTTTTTCTTCTGCCACATCCTCGCTCCAGGCTCTTGCTTCCTTGTATTCGGCTCTTTGGAGTGTTAATCCGGCCTGCAATTGCCAGATATTGCGCCATGCAAGTTTGCCCTCCAGTGTTCCTCCATAAACAACAGAACCTTTTTCGTTTCCGCGTTCCATGATAAGGATACCGTTTTCAATACCGATTTCTGTCAATGCAAATACATCTGAGATGTTTGTGTAGAATCCTTCTATTAGGAGATTTCCTTGCCAGTCGCCCCAGTTGTGATACATATCGGCAGAGATGCTTGTGCTTTGTGATTTTTCTTCTTTCAAATCTTCTGCCAGACGAATCATCGAAACCGTACCTCCCACATTCTCTATATGCAGGTCTTCATCAAAAGCTTGTGGAGCACGGAAACCGAATGAGTAACTTGCACGCAGATTGATGTTTTCAGTAGGGTTGAAGCGAAGGTTTGCTCTCGGACTGAATATAGGTTTGCTCAGCATGCTGTGTTTGTCTAGACGGCCACCTATAAGAAAACTCCACATTTCGTTTTTCCATTCGTTCTGTGCAAAGGCACTCATAATTCTTACTTTCTGCGCAACGTATCTGTTGTAACCCCACTGATTGTCCTTCAGATTGTCGTAATTATATTCCGCACCGGCAGTAAGGTCGGCAGGCATGAACAGACATTTGTCCCAGTGATAGTTGTATTGCGTTCCTGCTATCCATGTCAGCTCGGTTGTTCCTCCGTATGCCTTGAGTGCTGTTTCGCTGCCTTGACCGCCACCATAGTAACTGTCGCGGTTAATATGCTGTGCTGATGTATAGATGCTCATGCGATGTTTCTCGTTTGGCGAGAAATAGTCAAACTTCACCCCCCCTGTGTTTATACTGTGAGTGAGTTGTTCTGCTATGTTTGCTTCGTGAGCAGGCCTGTCTAGCATATCTCCTCCACGTCTGAACTCCTGCAGATGATGATATTCCATTGTAAGTTTTGAGTAGGTGCTTGTCTTGATATACGAACGCATACCTATAGTCTGGTTTTTAAGTTTAGGAAGCTCAGTGTAACCGTCGCCGTCGTGGTCATAACCGTTTCTTTCTCTGTTTTGTCCAAAAACTGCAATTCCCATCTTCTGATCATCGGTTACGAGTGATGCATTCATCGTCGTATTATTCTCGAAAACACTGCCATCACCAATACCGGTAAGAGTGTGTGATATCTGTGCTGAGTTTCTTATAGGTTCTTTTGTAATAATATTTATAGTACCGGCTATGGCTGACGAACCAAACAGGGCAGAACCTCCACCACGCATTACTTCCACACGGTCTATCATATTTGCAGGAATCTGTTCAAGGCCGTATACTCCCGATAGAGCACTGAATATAGGGCGTGAGTCAATAAGGATTTGTGTGTACGGGCCATCCAAACCGTTTATTCTGACTTGCTGATACCCGCAGTTCTGGCAGTTGTTTTCTACTCTCACTCCGGGCTGGAAGTTCAAACCCTGAGCCAGACACGAAGAGTTGGTGTTTTCGAAGGTCTTCATCGAAACCACATTTACCAGTATAGGAGCCATGCGGCGGGTTGTTTCGTTTCTGTTTGCAGAAACCACTACACCTTCCAATGAAATAAGGTCTTCTTCGATCTCGAAATTCATTTCGATGGTTTTTCCCTTTTTAAATCTTACTTCCTTACGTATGGTTTTGTAACCTACGGATGAAACTTCCACAGTGAATGTCCCTTCAGGAAGGTTTTTCAGAAAGTAGTGGCCTGTATCGTCGGTAGTATTTCCTATGGTAGTTCCTTTCAGGCTTATTGTAATAAAAGCCAGATGCTCATGGGAGTGTTTGTCGATTACGTGGCCTATCATATTAGCATCCGATTCGTTTAACTCGTATGCATATAGCTGGTAGGGGAGCAATGTAAGTATTGTTCCCAATATAATGGTATATATAGTTTTCATTTGATTTTGCGTTTAAATTTTTAGACATGATATATGTGTACACTTTCATAACGAAGGCATACAGTATAAATAAAGATTTGATTATATCAGTCTAATGCCGGAGGAGCACGCAGAGAGACGACTCCGTATGTAGCACTGTGAGGCTTGTTGCAGACAGCAGGTGTTATCAGAACAGCAAGCAGCGTGAGCCACAATGACGGAGTTAACGGCAGCGGAATATCACCGTATGTATAAAATGAAGATAAGAAAAATATTGTTTCGGCCTGTTGTGCCGTATGAGTATGTTCGCAGTTATAGGGATGGGAGTGTACAATTATAACCCCGTTTACTACATGGGTATGTGTAAACAGTGTTATTCCCCCGAAATATAATATGAATAGTATCGGAAGGAAAAAGCGCATTATTCTGATGTGTCTTTTTTCCTTAAGCATGTATAGCCTTTGTGTATGTACTAGTCCCTATGTGTTTGCAAAGATACAATAATTCAGGGTTATTGTCAAATGTCTGTTAATGGTGTTGATGTAGATTTAATGGAATTGTAACGATAAATACCTATTAATGATTAAAAAGTAGGAAGTTCGGTGTGCATTTATACCTACTTTTAGGTATTGTCATCCTTTTGCTATCGCGATAATTTTGCGATTGAAAATTAAAGGCATTTTATGAGACCTAATTTGTTGTTAATATTAATATTCTTAATTACTCCTATAACCGGATTTTCATATAATATCTCAGGGAAAATACTTGATGTAAAATCTAAAAAACCAATAGAGTTTGCTACTGTATGGGTTGAGGGTACGGGTATTGGTACCGTGACAGATGTAAATGGAAGTTTTCTGGTAAACAGTCTTTCTGAGGGTAATTATGAAATTATCATTAGATGTTTGGGCTACACAGAGAAAAAGGAGAAAATATATCTCATGAAGAATGCTGATGTAGTATTTTATCTTTTTGAAACATCCTTGGCTTTGGACGAGGTGACTGTTACGGCTGAGAGAAAAGCAAATGATGCAGCCACGACTTATACCCTGAACAGGACAGCATTAGACCATTTACAGAGTGTAAGTGTAACGGATGCCTTAAGCCTGTTACCCGGTGAACAGACAAACAAATATAAAACCTTGACATCATCAGAACAGGTTGTTACTTTGAGAGGTGAAACTACGGAGATGGGTAATCCTGATTTTGGAACTGTAGTTGAGATGGATGGAGTAAGACTTTCCGGTAATGCTACTGCTCAATCTACAGGTGGAACTGATTTAAGGAATGTGGGTAATAATAACGTAGAAAGAATAGACGTTATTACAGGTGTTCCTTCTGTGGAATATGGTGACTTGACAAATGGTGTTGTCAGAATAATAACACGAAAAGGTAAAAGTCCTCTTTTTGCAAACATATCAGTACGTCCCAACACGCAGTCATATTCATTGAGTAAGGGTATCGACCTGGGAGGAAAAAGAGGGATAGTCAATCTGTCATATGAGCGTGTACGTTCTGTCTCTGATATTGCATCTCCATATACTTCATATATGAGGAATGCCTTTGGCTTCAAGTATTCCAATGCAGTAAATTATTCGTCAGGACGGAATCTTTCCATGGATTTCAGCCTGAATGGTAATGTGGGTGGACTGAACTCTGAGTCAGACCCGGATGCTTTCAAGGAAACTTATACCAAGAAAAAAGACAATGCCTTGTGGAGCAGCATCGCTTTCAATTATATGATAAACTCTAATTGGCTTTCAAATCTGAGATGGGGGATGACTTTCTCTTATTCTGATAAGATGTCGGAAGTGAAGACAAACCAATCTGCATCATCAGCCATGCCTGCTTTGCATACCACAGAAGAAGGGTATTTCGTAGCTTCCAGATATGAAGACAATCCTTCGTCGCCAATAATTCTGTTGCCTACCGGATACTGGTATGTCACTACATATAATGACAACCGTCCGATAAATTATTCTGCTTATGTTAAAGCCAAGTGGACACATAAGATTGGAAATATAACGAGTAATTTACTTTTGGGCTCCGATATTAAGTCAGACGGAAATCTGGGAAGAGGAGAATATTATACAGATATGTCCGTTGCACCGACCTGGAGAGAATACAGATACGATAATCTGCCGTATATAAATAACTGGGCCTCATATATAGAAGAGGATTTGAATGTAGCATTCAAAAATTCCAGTCTGAATCTGAAAGCTGGTTTGAGAAATGATATGACTGTAATATCCGGTTCTGATTATGGAACAGTTTCAAGTCTGTCCCCAAGAATCAGTGCGAAATATTCGTTTGGTAATTCTGATAAAGGATTCTTTAGAGGAGCAACTGTCAGAATGGGATGGGGGAAAGCTGTAAAACTTCCTTCATTTGAGATACTTTATCCTAGGGAAACATACTTTGACAGACTGGCTTTTGCTCCAGGAACAATGGCTGACGGAACTACATATTATGCATACCACACTCATCCGGTTACTCCTATATATAACTCATCACTGAAGTGGCAATATAGCATAATGCGTGAAGTGGGTGCAGACGTTAATTTTAAATGGGTAAGAATGTCATTTTCCTTTTATTATAACAGTATGATGAGTCCATATACCAGCACGAGGTTTTATTCACCTTTTGATTATAAACTTACGGACCAGAGTGCTTTGGAGTCTTGTCTGATTCCTTCTTCAGACAGGATTTACAGTATTGACCGTAATACCGGTATCGTTACCGTATCCGATAAAGCCGGAACACTACCTTCGCAAGAACTTGACTACAAAGTTGTAAATGATTTTCAGTCTGCAAGCATGAGTATAAATGGTTCGTCGTCTTCGAGAATGGGACTGGAGTGGGTATTGGATTTTGATAAGATCAGATCAATAAACACTTCAGTACGAATAGATGGAAAGTATTACAGATATAGAGGTATTGATGAAGTTATTGTGCCATCCAGGGTTAACCTGACAAGTTCAGACGGGCAACCATATAAATATATAGGATATTATGTAGGCGGAACAGGAAATTATAATGGTTTCGAAAGTAAACGCTTAAATACAAATCTGACTTTTATCACTCATATACCTAAACTGAGAATGATCTTCTCATTGCGTTTTGAAGGAACATTTATGAATACACGTCAGAATTTGAGTGAGTACAGTGGAGGAACAAGAAGTTATGTAATTGACGGCAGAGGTGATTATTTGCCGTCCGCTACGGATAAAGATATTTATGATGGAGAAAATTATGTAGTGACTTATCCATTGTATTATGTATCCCGCGATGATATGGATACCAAAGTTCCATTTATGGATAAGCTGTTGTGGGCATACGATAATGATAAGGACTTATATAATGAGTTGACTAAACTTGCTGTAAAGAGCAGTTATGGATATATCTTCAAAAAACAGAGTTATTCACCTTATTTCTCAGCCAATCTCAATGTGTCAAAAGAAATAGGCAAGTATCTTACTGTCTCTTTTTTCGCAAATAACTTCTTCTACAATATGCAGAAGATAAAAAATGAACAGACAGGAAACGAAACATCATTGTTTGATTCAAGCCTGATTACTCCTTTTAATTACGGAATTTCATTTAAACTAAAATTATAACTGTTATGAGAAAATTTTTTTTCGCTTTAAGCATTTTGATGCTTAGCTTATTCGTCTATTCATGTACGGAGAAAGATAATCCGCAATATGAATTAAGTAAAGTAAAAATTCAGTTGGTATATCCCGAGGGCTATAACACATCAGAAGGTGTGGAAGTATCGTTGAAGAATACTTCTACCGGAGCTGTGTTTACTGAAAAGAGCAGTGCGGAAGGTGCTGCTCTGTTTGAAGTGCCTAAGGGTATATATGAGGCTTCTGCTTCGGAACAAAGAGTGATCGATGCGGAGGTTTATCTTTTTAATGGAGTAAACAGCAACGTAAATGCCAGTGCAGAAAATGTAGAAGCTGTAATAAATCTGGATTTGTCAAAAGGCGGTTCGGTGGTTATTAAAGAACTATACGTAGGCGGATGCCCAAAAGACGATGGCTCTGGGTATTTTGCAAGAGACCAGTATGTGATACTCTATAACAATTCGTCTGCAACTTTAGATATAAGTGATTTTGCTCTTGCAATGGTAAATCCTTACAATTCGCAGAGTACAAATAATGACTATGTTGATGGAGAGTTGTTTTATGCATCGCAAGGATGGATACCTGCCGGAAATGGTTTGTGGTATTTTGAAAACAACGTAAAACTGGAGCCTGGAAAACAGATTGTTATAGCAATTTGTGGAGCTGTTGATAATACAAAGACATATTCGCAGTCAATAAACTATGCTAACAGTGAGTATTATTGCTGTTATGATATAGAGGATTATAATCTGACTTCTTACTATCCAACTCCTTCTGAATTAATCCCTACAGAACACTATCTGAAAGTTTATAGTTACGGATTGGGTAAGGCGTGGCCTTTAAGCAATTCCAGTCCGGCATTCTATATAGTACGTCCTCAGGGAACAACTCTAAAGGATTTTGTTGACAATCCTGAAAATGAAAACATGTACGGTTCTAATCAGGTCCGTAGAAAAGTTCCTGTAGAGTGGGTTGTCGATGGTATAGAAGTGTTTGCAAAAGGACAGTCTAACAATCAGAAAAGACTTCTGCCTACAATTGATGCAGGTTATGTGGAAATGACTGCCAAGATGGGCTATACTCTTTACAGAAATGTAGATAAGGAAGCTACTGAGGCTATCAAGGAAAATGAAGGTAAACTTGTATATAATTATTCACTAGGAGTAGAAGGTTCTACCGACCCAAGTGGAATTGATGCTGAGGCTTCAATCAAGAATGGTGCAAGAATAATCTACAAGGATACAAATAATTCTACGGTAGATTTCCATCTGAGAAGTAAAGCTTCATTAAGGAATTGATTATGTATTTAAGGAATACCAGAAACCTTAGAATGGCAATGGCAACGGGAATAATTCTTCTCGTTGCTATACCTGTTCGTGCAGATAATAATCATGCTGTTGCTGATATGGATTATGATGAGACTATTTTGAAATTTTATGCATCACAGAGTGAGAATGTTTCTTTCCTAACGGAAATGAAATGTTCAAACTTATCTTATCTTGAGATGAATGGTCATATCCGTAAAGGTGATATGGTTAATTGTTATCAGTCTGACGATAGCAGGGATTTTGAAATCAGAACAGAGTCGTATTATCGTTTCAATGAACGTCTGATATTGTCTGGCGCAATATCATATGGTATGGATAAAGGAAACAACATGTCAGGTTCTGTATTCATTAATCCTGAATATACTCCTTTCGATATTGTAGAGGTGGACAGATCCAATGCTGGAGTCAAACGCAGAGAATGGTATTCATTAGGCGGAAAAGCAGGGTACTCGCTGAACCCAAGAATCTCGTTGGGAGCTTCATTGGAATATGCCGTTGAGAATTATGCCAAGTTCAAGGATTTGAGGCATCAGAATTCTATGATGGATTTGAATCTGTCTTTTGGAGGCAAGTATAAAATCACCGATAACGTAACTTTAGGTTCTGCCTATGTTTATAGAAGAAACATTCAGAGGGTATCATTTAATATTTATGGTAATACGGACAGGCAATATACTTCGCTGATAAGTTTCGGTGGCTTTTATGGGCGTAGCGAATTATTTGGCGAGAGTGGATATACCTCTAATGCTCTTCCTTTGTTTACGCAGACTAATGGTGGTGCTTTGCAACTATTATGGGAAACAACCGGTATGAAGTGGTTTAATGAATTTGGTTATTATAAGGATAAAGGACGGTTTGGAACAGGTTCCTCTACTTCAATTACTTACAGTAATCATAATTCTACAGGGCTGGAGTACAAGTCGAAACTTATAATAGAAAAATCTCGTATATCTCATGTGTTGGAACTGAATGTGTTCAGCAAATCGCTCGAGAATAATGAGAACTCATATAAGGAAAGTACTGATGCAAATGGAGTATCACAAATAGTCTATTATGGTAGCAATAAAGTAGGCGAGAAGGAGTGGAAAGGGGTTGATATCACATATTCAATTCTTTCAGGAAAAGGAAGATGGCGTTCCGAGTGGTCGGCAGGTATAGATGCTGGATATTATTCACGTCTTGTAAAAGCTTCGCAGTATCCGTTCTACAGAAAGCATGATGTCAATAGAGCCCATGCTGGTTTGTTTGCGGAAAAGAACTGGTTCAGGAAGAAAAATATTTACACAGTATCGATAAAAGGCGGATATTCAACAGGATGGGGAAACATGAACGAAGACGGAACATACACCGTTGTTTCAGAAAATCAGAAACTGCCTGTTTCACTTGATAATCTGCTTGTTCAGGAATATGATTACAACATAGCAAGTCAGGTGAAATCATGTGTCACATTGGGATATGAAAGAGGGATCTCGGAAAAACTCTCACTGTATTCAAGTGTAGATTTTTCGTTTCTGACAGCATTGAATACTAGTATGAAAGGCAAGAAATACTTTGTATTCGGCCTTTCGGCTGGAGTTAAATTCTAATATTAAAAAATAACATATATGGAGAAGATTATAGAATGCGATAAAATCACGCATTATTATGGAGACAGACTGATTTATGCCGACCTTAGTTTTGACGTAGAAAAAGGTAAGGTGTTAGGTCTGTTAGGTAAGAATGGAACGGGGAAGACAACCATTATAAACATTCTGAATGGATACTTGAAACCCCGTTCCGGTGTATGCCGTCTGTTTGGTGAGGATATGAATAACATAAGTCCAGCCACGAAATCAAGGGTAGGCTTATTGCTTGAAGGACATGTACAGCATACATATTTCAATGTGCAGCAGATAGAGAAATTTTATTCGGCATTTTTCCCAAAGTGGAAGAAGGAAGCATATTATGAACTTCTTAAAAAACTGCAGGTCCTTCCCACACAGAAAATCTCTACTATGTCGTGCGGACAGCGCTCACAGGTAGCCTTGGGACTTTTGTTTGCACAGGACCCTGATTTGCTGATTCTGGATGACTTTTCTATGGGACTTGATCCGGGTTATCGTCGTCTCTTTGTAGAATATTTAAAGGAATATGCTTCGGCAGAAAACAAGACTGTGTTCCTGACTTCGCATATCATTCAAGATATGGAAATGCTCATAGATGACTGTATGATTATGGATTATGGCCGTCTGCTTCTTCACCGACCGGTCAAGGAGATAATGAACAACTTCAGGCGATACAGATTTGTCACACCGGGACAGGATTTCAGGCTATCGACCGACAATGACTTCTGGAATCCGTCAGTGCTTGGTGATAAATGGGAAGTTTATTCTTTCCTGAATAAAGAAGAGGTACTGGCAAAGCTCTCTGTAATGGGAGTAAAGGAGATTACAGAGGAGCATCTCTCACTTGAGGATGCATTTATTGGTCTGACAGGAAAATATTGATAATAATAAAGTGATAAAATATGAATTTGTTTAAGGCTCTATCGTATAAAGAATGGATGAAGACAAGAAAGTTTATTCTAGTGGTTTTTGTCCTGCTGGCTGCTGTAGCAGTATATTCTTATATTGACATTACGTACGCCATAAGAATAGAAGAGGCGGTAAATATTTGGTATGGATTTATTTTTCAGGGAGTATCGGTATCAAATCTTATGATGTATCTGATACCATTGTCGGGTATTTCGATGGCTATAGTACAGTTTGTTCCTGAAATGACGAACAAGAGATTCAAACTGACATTACATCTTCCTGCCAGCGAAACAAGACTAGTGTCTGCAATGCTGCTGTATGGTTATGGAGTGTTATTTGCATTGTATTTAGCCTGCATTGTATTCATGTCTGTTATTATAGGTCTGGTTATGCCTTCTGAAGTGGTGCATATGATGGTCTCGCAGTTTCTGCCGTGGATTACAGCCGGGCTTGCAGGATATGGATTTACGGCATGGATATGTGTAGAACCAAGCTGGAAGCAGAGAATATTCAACATGCTGATTTCAATAGGACTGTTGTCTGTACTGTTCGTTTCTGTTTATCCTAAGACCTATTCCTACTTTGGATGGGGCATGATTCTCGTGCTTGTTTCGTCGTTTGTTTTTCCTTTCTATTCGTGTGTCAGATTTAAACAGGGAATTCAGTGATATGATTTAATCGTTAATAATAAAAACAGTTTTTTGATATGAGATTTAAGAATATTATATATGTGGCAATCCTTGTTCTGACTACAGTAATAACTTCGTGGTCAATACCGGCTCTGGTAAAGAAAATAGTGTATGAGTCAAATGGATATCCTCTGATGTACTACAGTTCACGTTTGAAAGAACTTTGTATAATAGATTTTCGTGAGATGAATGATGCTTTCCGCGATGTGAAAGGAAATGTATATCCACGTTCGCAATACGATTCTCTCTTGCCGCTGATGAACTACAGGCAGCTGGCTATGAATGGAAACTTGCCTGACTCACTTGAAGGTTATGCAATGGATGTAAAAGTTCTTCGTTCGAAACAGGTGGTTTATCGTTTCAGGCCGTCGGATGTATATTCTCCTCAACCAAAGATGGGAGTATTGCTTGAGGCTATGCCGAAAAGGGGAAGTCTGTCATTGCCGGGTGATTATTTCAGAATGAACGATAATGAAATGGTTTTCGTAAATGCTGAAACGAACTCTGTAAATGACGCAAAAAGTAAGATGTTTACTGATGAGCTTCTGAAAAAAGGATTCGAATTCCCGGCAAAGGCTTTCTGGGGTAATCCTACTGTGCGTAAAGCTTATGAGGAAGGTTATTTCTGTCTGGACAATAAAGGCGAGTTATTTCACGTAAAAATGGTTAACGGACGTCCTTTTGTGAAGAACACAGGAGTTAGCAAGCAGGTCGATGTAAAATGGTTTGTCATGCGCGAGGTAAGCGATAAGAGATTTTATGGTTACCTTTTCGGACAGAATGGAGAGTTGGGAATAGTGGAAAGCAATGAAGACGGTGGTTACAGATTTGTCAGGATGGATGTACGTCCTGTTGATATTGCAAAAGACGATATAACTATTATGGGTAATTTACTTTACTGGACGGTAAGGATATATAACTCTGAGTCGATGGACTGCTATGGACTTAAAACATCTACTCTAGAGTCATTGACAACTTATCATCAGGAGAAAGAAATTGGAACTTGGGACAGAGTCGCAGATATTGTTTTCCCTGTAATTTTATCGCCATCTTCGCCGGATAATGGCTATATTAACTGTTATGTTCTTCATTTCTCGGCATCGGCATGGATACTGTCAGTTATATTGGCACTGTTGGTTTTTGTGTTTATGAGAAAAAGATTAGCTTTGCAAAAGAATCTTATAGTATCTGCAGTAGTTGCTCTGACGGGTATTACTGGTGTTATTGCATTTATATTATTGCCTAAAAACAGATTTGAGTAAACCTTAAAAAAATAATTATAAACTTAATCATAACTTTTTAAAATGAAAAAACTTTACTTTTTTATTGCAGCTTTAGCTGTAAGTGTGGCGTTTACATCATGTGGAAACAGCAAAAAGCAGTCGGATGAATCTTCAGCCACAGAGCTGGCTGCCCAGAAGATAGACGTTTCAAAAGCTTTGTATGTAGAGGAAATCCTGAAGAATGCAGAACAGGAAGTAGGCAAGGAAATTACCCTTAAAGGTTTCGTGACTCATACGTGCAAGCATTCTGGACGCAGATGTTTTGTTATGGGTAATGACCAGAAAACATCTATCCGTGTAGAGGCAAGAGGAAACATCGGTGGCTTCAATCGTGAACTTATCGGTTCAGAGCTTGTTATCAAGGGAATTCTGAAAGAAAACAAACTTACGAAGGAATATATTGACCAGGCAGAAGAAGAACTGAAGGAAAAGCAGGGAAAAGAAGGCAATGGTGAAACTTGCGATGCAGAATTGAGCAATATAGAAAATATGCGTAAGTGGATGAAGGAAAACAACAAAGACTATTATTCAATATATTTCGTAGAAGGAACTGACTATGAAGTTGTTGAATAAAAGCCTTTCATATTGGTTGAGGGTTATCCATCGTGACCTGGGATTTCTGATGGTGGGACTGTGTCTGGTTTATGGAGTGTCAGGGTTCCTTCTTAACCACATGGACGGAAAAGACCCAGCTTTCAAAACCACAGAAACAAAGGTGGAGCTGAAGAAGGGGATGGATGCAGATGAGATAACTGCTGAATGGAACGCAGATTCTGACTTGCCACATCTCAAGAAGGTTCTTAAAATTGACGATGAACACTACAGAATTATGCTGGAAGGGGGAGTTGGAATATACAACTCTCTGACCGGTGTCACAGAATACGAGACACATGAGAAACGCCCTGTGATATACTGGTTTAACAGGCTTCATTATAACCGCGTAAACGGATGGAGTCTTATGGGAGATTTCTTTGCTTTCTCACTCGTTTTCTTTGCCATCTCCGGACTTTTCATGATTAAAGGAAAGAATGGTATTGCAGGAAGGGGAAAATGGTATCTGCTGGTCGGGATATTGATTCCGATATTGTATGTGGTTCTGTCTTGACTTTTTCAGACTGTCTCAAACTTATTTTGCGGCAGTCTGATTTTTTTTGATAAAAAAGCTAAAAAGCTCAAATAATACTGAAAGGCAATATTTTATTTGTAATTATTACAAAATAACAATTACATTTGCGCATAAACCATTATAATTATATTTATGAAGAAAATCAATCTATTGTCTATGTTCTTATTTGGCATTATGTCATTGAATTCAGTTTTGGCTCAGGAAAGAGTTATCACCCGTGGAGTAGAGGTATCTACAAACGGTTATATGCCGGAAGTAGGGGTTATCGCTCCTGATTTTTCTGCAACAGATAAGGGTATGAATGAGGTTTCCCTTTCATCATTTAAAGGAAAAAAAGTGATATTGAATATTTTTCCGAGTCTGGATACACCCACCTGTGCTCTTTCTGTAAGACAGTTTAATACCGAAGCTGCATCTCTCGAAAATACCGTGGTACTTTGTATTTCAAAAGATTTACCTTTTGCTCAATCAAGATTCTGCTCTACAGAGGGATTGGATAGGGTTATACCTCTATCTGTTTTCCGTAGTGAGGATTTTGAAAAGAATTATGGTTTGGTTATAACTGAAGGTCCTATGAGAGGATTGACAACGAGAGCTGTAATAGTTATTGATGAAACAGGAAAGATTATTTACCGTCAGCTTGTGAAGAATGTTTCAGAAGAACCTGATTATCAGAAAGCTATCGAACGGTTGAAATAAAATATTTATATCTGACAGTAAAAAATCCTCTTATCATGGCAAATAGTTCTGATAAGAGGATTTTTAACTTTTCTATTTATCTTGAAAAATAGAATTAATATACCTTGTTAAGGATTTCTTTTGCAACTGTACCGGTTACCAGTCCGTCCTCGCCAAAGTGTACATCTCTTTCGTTGAAGCGACGTTCTATTTCGTCTATCACTTCTCTGCCAATATTGTTTTCAGAGAGAGATGTTGTAAGGCCAAGGGAATTGAAGAATTCACGAGTCTTGCGTATAGTTTCGTTTATACGGAAATCGTGTGTGCCTGAACTTACGCCGAACACTCTTGCACCGACCTGCATGATTTTCTCACTTTTCTGCTGGCGGAGTACGTCCATTGTACCAGGAAGGATTATTGCGAGTGTATGTCCGTGAGTAAGTCCTGTAAGTGCTGTAACTTCATGGCCAATCATGTGTGTAGCCCAATCCTGTGAAACACCTAGAGCGATGAATCCGTTAAGAGCCATTGTTGCACACATCATGAAGTCTGCCATATTCTGATAGTCCTGCTTGTTTTCCTTGATTTTCGGAGCAATCTCAACCAGTGTCTGAAGGATACTTTCAGACCAGCGGTCCATTAATCTTGATTCGCCTACTTTTGTGAGATACTGTTCCATTACGTGTACGAATGTATCTGCAATTCCGCATGCTATCTGATAGTCCGGCAATGAGAAAGTTACTTCAGGATCAAGAATTGAGAATTTAGGGAAGTTTGAGAAGAAAGCATACTTTTCTTTGGTCTCCTTGCATGAAATAACGGCGCCGTCGTTCATTTCTGAACCTGTGGCAGGTATAGTCAGAACTGTTCCCAGAGGAACGGTCTTGTCAGCTTTTCCTTTCTTTACCAAATCCCATGCGTCACCATCATAAAGCAGACCAGCCGAGATGAGTTTTGTTCCGTCGATTACTGAACCTCCACCTACAGCCAGAAGGAAATCTACATTTTCTGCTTTTCCAAGTGCGATAGCTTCACGTAGTGTTTCTATGGCCGGGTTTGGTTCGATACCCCAGAATTCAACTGTATTATGATTTTTCAGAGCTTCCTTTACCTGCTCATATACTCCGTTTTTCTTTACGCTGCCACCGCCGAAAGTAATCATGACTTTCTTGTCTGATGGTATTTCTTTACTTAACTGGGCAATCATACCTTTGCCCATAATCAGTTTTGTAGGATTCTGAAAGCAAAAATTGTTCAACATATTATTCTGTATTTATGGTTTTAAAACTATATGCAAATGTACATATTTATACTGAGAGTTCAAACTATATATTTTTAACGTATATGTGTGCGTTTTTGTTTATCTTTTAATAAGATAGGCTGCACCTCGGAATTAAAAATTGAAAACACTGTTTTCACTTTGTACTTCATTCGGTTTGCACTATCTTTCCTCTAAAATGATTTACGGTAGAATGATTCCAAAGGCTTCCATTGGTATATTCATATGAATAAAGGCAATAAAATATTTACCGGCAGCATATTGTTGTCGGTAATAATT
>NZ_JADYTF010000056.1 GCF_021530995.1 Bacteroides caecigallinarum | reverse complement strand
TAATTGTCCTTGTCATAGTAATCAAGTTTTTAAGTATTACACAATCAGTTTATTATCTCGATGATAAATATATATAAAATTTACATTACTAACAAGAAATATGCGTTTTTTTATCAAGAAATCAACATTTAATTTATCTGTAAATGAAAAACACCTAGAAATACAAAGATTTGGATAAAATCATTCCATAAATCACTGCATAAAAATATGTAAGTAATAACACAAGTATTACTATATTTATACTTTGTACATCATATCCGCTTTCAGTATACTGCGTAGAAATAAAACGCTGTTTTAGTGACAGCTTCTTAAGTATAAACACATACAGGAAATAAACAACTGCGCCACATAAGATTCCGTCAATCAAACCAAAGAAGACATCACCGGGATAATGAACTCCCAAATATACGCGAGAATAAGTTGGTATAAAAGCCCAAATATACATCATAAACGTCATCCTACTGTTCTTCACCAATAGCGAAATAAAAGTGGCTACAGCAAACGTGTTGGCTGCATGACTTGAGATAAACCCATACATACCACCGGCGCGATAGTTGTTGACGACATCTACCATATACATAAATTCAGGGTCCTTGGTGGGCCTGAATCTCTCAAATAAAGGCTTACACAAACCGGAAGCTGTCTGATCTGCTAGAGTAATCACTATGGCAATAAGACATAGAATAGTAACGCTACGTCTTAAATTATTGTTCTTGAAAATGACATACAGCAATGCAATAGCTGCAGGTATCCAAGTTTTAGTCTTAGTAACTATATACATGAAACCATCCCAGAAAAGAGAATCACTGCCATTGAGTTTCAACAACAGTAATTTATCAATATCTATTAATTGCTGTATGTCCATACAAGAATATAATTGTTTGTTAAATAACCTCTATACTTTCTGTAGGAATCCATCCTCGAGTTCCATCCTCAAGACTGACTTCCTTCCAACCTTTCATTGAATTATCATTAATGTAAACCTTAGTACCTTCATGTAATACAAACAAGTCTGTACCACTATCATCTGGAGTACTTTTTACAGTAACAGAAGGCTGCATCACAATGGCAAAACTACGATTTACCAATTTATCTTTCTGTGAATCGGCAAACATATTAGCTACAATAGTCAAAAACAGAAAAACAACAGCCAGTGAAAAACCTGCCTTCTTAATGACTATCTTACTTCCAAAAATATATGCCGATACTCCCAAAAGGAACAAAATAAAACATGATACTGCAAATGTAGCCCATGCAGATTCACTCATCAATTCACGAATTGAATTTACCCATGTAGCAATAAATATTTCACTCTTAGGAGTAACTTTATCTATGGTTTTGCTTTTCGCCATGTCCAGATTATATCTTATATCATCGTCACCAGGCGAAAGAAGCAATGCACGTTCATAGTTCAGCACAGCTTTTGCTATATTTTTATCCTTATAATAACTGTTTCCCAGATTATAATATACATCAGCAGATTCCTGACCTGCAGCCAAAATGGCTTCATATTTCTCTATTGCCCCCTTAAAGTCATTTTCCTGATAAGCCTTGTCAGCTTCAGTTTTTAAAGAAGCATTGGCAGGCAACAGGATACATGCCAGAAGCATTACCAAAACATACATTCTATTCATTGTATATATCTCCTATATGTTTTAACGTTTAATACAGTTTTCCATCTTGCTTATCACATCTACCGATGCAGAATAAACCTTATCCATCGCCTCATTCTGATTTCCGGGAGCGTATCTAGCAAATTCACATTCAGAAAGTGCACTGATAAACTCTTTAATCAAATCCTCAGAAACACCATGACCGGACAACTCTGCTTCGATATTGTCTCTTGACAATTTAGATACCGGGATATTTAGTTTGTCACTAATGTATCCCCACAAAGCCTTAAGGACTTCATCATAAAACTCGTTGACCTTATTCTCAGAGAGTAGCTTGCCGGCAAGTTTCATACGTTTTGTAGCTACCTTATTTGCTTTTTTAGTCTTTACTTTTGCTACGTTCGCATTCTCAACCGCCTGCTTTCTATAAATCACAACAAATACTACAAACAAAAGGAAAGGAATGATATACCACAAATAGTAAGCAGTAGTACCAAAGAAATAATTGCCTTTCTGTCTGAGTGCTGTATCTCCTGTTTTAATAAACAAGATATCAGTGCCAAGAACTTTGACGTTTTCCTTATTAGTGAAATCTGCTATAACCTGCTGGCTGGAAGCACTTCCATCACCTTTGGCTACTTTCAGCTCGTATGCCTCAGTAGTAAGCGTCTTATATTTTTCCGATGCAATATCAAAATACTTAAACTCAATTGCAGGAATGGTGAAATTACCAGCATGGCGAGGAATAGCAAGATACTCAATAGTTTTTGTTCCGCTCAAGCCATTGGCTGTCAACTCATAATTATCTTCAATTTTAGGATCATAGATTTCAAAGTCATGAGGGAACTTAACTTCAGGAGCGCTAACAAGCTTCATATTACCAGTTCCACTGATAGTCAATTTAATAGTAACTGCCTCGTTAGCCTTAAGTTCTGTAGTACTTATATCCGATTTCAAAGAGAAAGTACCAACTCCTCCTGAGAATCCTTCCGGCTTAGACGGAAGCGGATCCACATTGATAACCAGCTTAGGAGCTACAATCTTCTTGTTAACCTCTACATAACCTCCTCCGTTAAAGAAAGCCTCAAACGGGTCGTCAGAAACGGCAACTCTCTGTGCTACAACTGCATCAAAAGTCACAGCAGGTATTTCCAATTTTCCAGACTTCTGTGGGAATAATACATACTGTCTGTAAACTACTGTGTTATAGTTTCTTCCCTTATAATGCTCTAATTTGAAAGTTTTCTGAGTAGGCAATTCTACCTCCTGAACATAGAAACCTTGCTGGTCTGGCATCTTTCCAAGCAACTGTCGTAAGTCAACTGTAGTATAAGCCTTGTATGTCACCAATATAGCTTCCTGCTCATGAACCTTAGTTTTGCTTGCCGTAGCCAATACAAACAAATCCTTGTCTGTAATTCTACCGCTTGATTTCTGGTTTCTGGAAGATATTCCACTATTTCCCTGACTTTGATTAGAATTAGCATCTTCCTTATCTTTTGGAAGGACCTTTATAGTAAGTGGATTTGAAAAAATCTTTTTACCATCCACCTCAATGCTTGCGGCCGGAATATTAAACGTACCCTCCGATACAGCCATCAAAATATAAGTATAAGTGATGGAACGGCTGGAAGACACCTTACCATTGATAATCTGTGTACTACTCTGCTGTGAACGGCTTGGCCCCATAAGCACATCAAAGCCCTTAGCCTGAGGAGCAAGAAAATCCTTAACATCCTGAGAGTTCACGGTGTATGTAAGTCTGAACTGATCACCGTTAACCACCACGTCAGGTGCAGCTGCCCTCAATGTCACCTCATCCTCAGCGAACATTTTCAACGATACGGTAATCATCAATATCAAGAAAATATATTTTCTCATCATTATATAATTTATTGTTTCAACTAATTAAACACATCAAGTCAAAAAAGGAACATAGTTTACCAGTCTTTTTCAAGCTTCTTTCCGCTCACTTGCATCTGCTTCTTCACTTTGTCCTGCACATCCTTTTCATCCTGCATTGCAGCCCTCAACAATTGTTCAGCATTTTCTTTTGACATTTCATCCTTATTCTGTTGCTGTTGTTGTTGGTTCTGGTTTTGTTGTTGCTGTTGCTGATCCTGCTGGTCTTTGTTCTGTTCTTTCTCGTCTTGCTTCTGATCCTGCTTCTGTTCTTTCTGCTGATCCTGATTTTGCTGCTGTTGCTGCTGGTCTTTCAGCTGTTTCTGAGCAAGAACAAGATTATAACGAGTCTCATCATCCTTCGGATTATTTCGCAAAGATTCCTTGTAGGCTTCTATACACTGTGGAAGTTGTTTCGACGATTGCAATATCACTCCCATATTATGATATATATGTGCCAACTTGGACTTATCTTTCTCCAGACGTGATGCAGCCTCAAACTGCTCCATAGCCTCCTTCGCCTTTTGTTGCATAAGAAGCGAGTTTCCAAGATTGAACATGGCATCAGCAGATTTCGGATTAATCTCCAAAGCCTTTCTATAATCGACCTCCGCCTTCACAAAAAGGCTGTCGTTATAAAGTTTATTTCCGCTTCTGAGATAGTCTCTCTCCGTTTTTTGCGCATACGACACTGCAGAAGTAAAGAGCAATATTCCGAATAAATATAATTTACTACACCACATAAATCAATCCTGTTTGAAAAGTTTCACATTCTTAAATAAAGGATTCTTCCTGTTGAGCAACATAACATCCACAGCCAGCAAAATCAAAGCCAGCCATGCAAGAACATCAAATTGCTCATCAAACTCTGTATACACCTGAGTCTCTACATCAGCCTTTGCCAGTTTGTTTATCTCCGCATTAAGAGCACGTTCTGCATTGTTGGTATTATCAACTCTGACATACATTCCTTTACCAGCCTTTGCTATCTCCTGACACATCTGTTCATTGAGCTTTGTCACAACCACATTACCATCCTTGTCGCGACGGAAATCGTTTGTTCCCTCAACCGGAATAGGCGAACCGTCAGGCGAACCCACTCCAAGAACAAATACCCTCACTCCTTTTTCAGCAGCCTGTTGTGCTGCTTCTACGGCTCCCCCCTCATGGTTCTCACCATCAGTAATAAGGACTATGGCACGTCCTACTCCCTCATTTGGAGTAAAACTCTTCATCGCCAAATCTATAGCTCCACGAATATCCGTACCCTGTGTAGTTATAAGTGAAGGCGAAATAGTTTCAAGAAACATTTTGGCAGATATATAGTCGCTTGTAATAGGGAGTTGGGTAAAAGCCTCCCCTGCAAAAACTATCATAGCAACCTTATCATTATTGAAAGTCTCCACAAGCCTTGAAACCAGTTTCTTTGATTTTTCAAGACGGCTCGGCGTGACATCTTGCGCAAGCATTGAGTTTGAAATATCAAGTGCTACCACAGTTTCAACTCCCTGACGTTTCACCGTTTCCATCTTAGAGCCAAACTGAGGGCGTGCCAACATGAAAATCACCATAACCAATGCTATAGTAACCAGCCAGAATTTCACGTCCGGTCTGTATTTTGAAACATTAGGCATAAGATGTGCCATCAGTTCCGGGTCTCCATATTGGCGCAATTTTTTCCTTCTCCTGTAATTGGTATATACATAGAATACCACCAACAAAGGAATAATCAATAACAAATATAAATATATCGGTTCTCCAAATCTAAACATGGCAAATCACTTTTTAAGGTATTTTCTTCAAAACCGTGTTACGTAAAATCAATTCAAGCAGGATACACAGGAAAGCAACAAGAGCAAAAATCTCATATTCTTCTTCCCTCTTGCTGAATTCCTTTACATTCAGTTTTGTTTTCTCCAACTTGTCTATTTCCTCATACACCTCTTTCAGCTTGGAATTGCTTGTTGCACGGAAATAATTACCATTAGTCTCGGCAGCTATCTGTGTCAGAGTCTGTTCGTCTATCTCAACAGGTGTCTGTATATACTGAACACCGGCGTATGTCTGCATAGGATAAGGAGCGGTACCGTTAGTTCCCACACCGATAGTATATACTCTTATACCGAACTGTTTTGCTATCTCAGCCGCTGTAAGAGGCGAAAGTTCACCACGATTGTTCACACCATCAGTAAGCAGAATGACAACCTTTGATTTAGCCTTACTGTCCTTCAGCCTTGTTACGGCATTGGCCAGTCCCATACCGATAGCAGTTCCGTCCTCTATCATTCCACGGTATATCATTTCGCAACTAACACTGTGAAACAAGTTAAGCAATACACCATGATCCACTGTTAGAGGGCATTGCGTAAATGCCTCACCTGCAAAAATAGTCAGACCGATATTATCATTAGGACGTCCGTTTATAAACTCAGCAGCCACCTGTTTCGCAGCCTCCAGACGGTTCGGTTTCAAATCCTCTGCCAGCATACTTGTAGAAATATCCACAGCCAACATAATGTCAATACCTTCAATCTCTGTATTCTGCCAGTTGTCAGTAGTCTGAGGTCTTGCCAGAACAAGAACAATCATCACGAAAGTACATAAACGAAGTAAAAACGGAGCATGAATAAGATAAACTTTCCAGCTTTTACGCACATTCATGTACATTCGCGTAGTTGATACCTGCAGAGTGGCTTCTGTTCGTTTCCTGCGCATAATATACCATACAATATACGGTATCAGCAGAATCAATAAAAACAGATATTCAATATTAGCAAAAATCATAACTTCATTCATTTAAACATTAAAAGAAGAGATCAATAATGCATCTAACTGCAATATACAGACATACGGCTGCACCAACACCCGTAGCTCCAATACTGCACATCAATGCAATTCGTCCTTGTTTTGAACGTTTTTCCTCCACCTTTATCTCTGTAGGTTCCTTCTTCGCATTGACGTCCTCCTCCTGTTTTGTTTCATTGATAAACTCCACAGCATTCACCAGATTCATGTCATTTTCATTCATCATAGGTGCATGTTTCGCAAACTTCACCAAATCGGCTGTTTCAAAAAGATATTTCAAATCCTTCAGCGAGTCCTTGTCTTTTACCTGAAGCAGATGTTCTATAATCTCGGACGATGTCATTTCCATAGCATTGAAGCCGAATCTTTCCATAATATATGTACGGATAACATCTGTCAACTCGGTATAATACAACTTAGGATCTTCCCTCTGTACATTCTTGTTGGCTTTTATTTCCTCAATATGCTTCATCGCTTCCTGATGTGGCGGCAATTTAGGTTCAATCTTTATAATCCTGATAATAGGCTTGTTGTTCTTCAATCTTACTACCAGGAAAACACATGCAGCTCCGAAAAGCAACATAAGAATTATAGAATAAACCATGCCGTCTATATCCTGCCATTCTATAGGCACTTCCACTACAGTCTTAGGTCCGAAGAACTGGTCAGGATGCAGAGTGTCAACAGGAATTGAATATACCTTCAGTGCCAATGATTCCGAACGGTACTTCTCATCATCCACCATAACCTCAAGTGGAGGAAGGTAGTACAGAGCCGAATCAAACGAAGTAATTGTATATTCCTGACTTATTACCCATCTCTTGTCATCATTAAGTTTCTGAGTATCAGGCTTTGCTATATCCAACACTTCAACACCTCTCACCAATGTATCTCTAATAACAGGCAGTTGCAACTTTCTGTCAGCATCCATACTCACTTCTAGATGCACCTTTGTCTGTTCTCCTACGAGCAATTGCAAAGAGTCGATGCTTGCCCTTACTGTAACCTGCTGCGCCTTGACCTGCGGAGATACCAGCGACATAGAGGCTAAGCATAAAGCCCCAAGCATCAACCTTCCGTATTTAAATAAAATATTCTTCATCTGACCACTAGTTTCTTTTAGCAAACAAATTAAGCAAAGCTCTTACATAGTCCTGGTCTGTACGTACCGAAACAGAATCCACATTACACAAGTTGAATGTGTTGTTCAACTTTTTCTGCTGTTCCATCCACCATTCATGATGAGCTTTTCTCAACGATTTTGACGAAGTATCAATCCACTCTTCATGACCTGTTTCCGCATCACGCACCAACATCAGTCCCACATCGGGCAATTCTTCCATTCGGCGGTCATAAACCTGCACGGCTACCACATCATGTTTTCTGTTTGCCACTGTCAATGCATTTTTGAAATCCTTATCATCAATAAAGTCGCTCAACATAAATGCGGTACAACGCTTCTTCAATACATTCGTTAGATACTCAATTGCGCATTGCAAATCAGTACGCGAACTCTCCGGTTCAAAATCCAGCAATTCGCGTATAATATATAGAATATGTTTGCGTCCCTTTTTAGGAGGGATGAATTTCTCTATTCTGTCAGAGAAAAATATTACCCCGATCTTATCGTTGTTCTGTATAGCGGAGAAAGCTATAGTAGCAGCTATCTCCGTCACCATATCCTTTTTCATCTGCTTCGATGTACCGAAGTCAAGACTGTTAGATACATCCACAAGCAGCATCACTGTCAGTTCGCGTTCCTCCTCGAATACCTTTACGAATGGCTTGTCAAAGCGTGCCGTAACGTTCCAGTCTATATCGCGCACATCATCCCCGTACTGATACTCTCTCACTTCTGAGAAAGCCATACCCCTACCCTTAAAGGCAGAATGATACTGTCCAGCAAAAATATTGCTTGACAGGCCACGGGTCTTGATTTCTATCTGTCGTACACGCTTTAATAATTCAGTAGTTTCCATTCTTCAAAAAGGTTTCTGATTAAGGCACTTCAACTTTGTTAAGTATCTTGCTTACTATTTCATCCGAAGTAACGTTTGTAGCTTCAGCCTCGTAAGTAAGACCGATACGATGGCGCAATACATCGTGAGCCACAGCACGGACATCTTCAGGAATTACATACCCTCTACGTTTGATAAACGCATAGCTGCGTGCGGCAAGAGCCAGATTGATAGAAGCACGAGGCGAACCACCGAATCCGATAAGACTCTTAAGCTCCTTCAAGTCATATTTCTCAGGGTAACGTGTAGCAAATACTATATCAGCTATATACTGTTCAATCTTTTCATCCAGATAAACCTGTCTTACCACTTTTCGTGCTTCAATAATATCTTCAGCTTTCAATATAGGCTTGATAACCACCTTCTCGCCCGAGATATTCTGACGGATAATTTTCTTTTCTTCTTCAAGCTTCGGATAATCAATAATAACCTTCAGCATGAAACGGTCCACCTGAGCTTCAGGCAACGGATATGTACCTTCCTGTTCAATAGGGTTCTGTGTCGCCATAACAAGGAAAGGTTCAGGAAGACGGAATGTTTCCTTACTCAATGTCACCTGACGTTCCTGCATCGCTTCCAGCAAAGCACTCTGCACTTTTGCCGGAGCACGGTTAATTTCATCGGCCAATACAAAGTTTGCAAAGATAGGACCTTTCTTCGCGATAAACTGTTCGTCCTTCTGGCTATAGATCATTGTACCGATAACGTCGGCAGGCAACAAGTCCGGAGTAAACTGAACACGACTGTATTTTGAATCTATAAGCGATGCCATGGTCTTAATAGCCAATGTTTTTGCCAGACCCGGCACACCTTCCAACAAGATATGTCCGTCTGACAACAAACCGATCAGCAATGATTCAACCAAATGTTTTTGTCCCACGATAACCTGATCCATACCCGTCATCAGGTTTGTCACGAACGCGCTCTGGCGTTCAATCAATTCGTTCAATGCACGAATATCAATAGCTTCAGCCATAATTTCTTGTTTATTTTATTAATTTCATTCTCTATATTTTATCCACCAATTAAGGTCAATCCTTATTTAGTGCACCCAAAATTACGTTTTTAAGTTAACAGACACAACTAATATTTATTAAAAAATCATACCAGTGCATCTATTTAAGTCTTTTTTATCTTATTCTGCCGAATTTAAAAACAAATCGAACATTTTAAACAAAAAAACAGCATCACGAAGGACATTAATCCATCAGATGCTGTCTCTATATAACATTTTACTCTACAGGAGTAAGTACAGGTATACGTAATACTGTTCCTATCGGAACATTATTAGGATCCTGTATAATATCTTTATTATGCATAACAATATAAGGCCACAACTTTCTGTTCTTGTAATAACTGTAAGCCACTTTCGACAGAGTACTGCCTTTGGATATTGTATATTCCTCTATTGTTCCACTTATCTTGTATGCCACTTCATCGCTCAAGTATTTTATCTCATTCTTGTTTTCAGTAGTAACCTTTATAATGGAATCTATAGTTTTTCTGGTCACTGAAGCCGTGTCAGGTTCCTCTTCGTTTATCACGGAAGACGAATCATTTTCTATTGTATCAGTAATGCCAACAACCGGCTCTATTTCTGTTACATTATTTTCAGTTTCCACAACTTTTGCAGATCTCACCTTATGCGATAAGACTCCCCACATAATTCCGCATCCTATCACAATACCGACAAAAAGTATCGCAGCCAGCAAATACCAATGCATACTTCCTTTTCTCCGATATGATTCCCCATTACTTTGCGAAACCTCCACCACATCTGGTTTCTCAGCAGTATTATTTTCAACAATGTCACCGGAAGATTTCACTTCACACTGTTCTTCAGCTACAAGCTCATCATGGGTTTCTGAATTGCCTGCAACTGTAACTACTTCATCCGCAGCCGAAACACATTCTTCCTCCACGACATCATCAAAACGCACATCATCCCTCAATTCCACAGATTCAAAATGTGAGAACGGTTTATTCACAGCATCTCTTACGGAAGCCTCAGGAACAAACACTATTCTTCCTTCATTCAAGTCTGTATCAATAAGCTTAAAAGTTCCAAAACCTTTAACTCTTACATATTTATCCTTCCTTAGCCCCTCCTCAATCAACGTCAAAAAGCTACAGACAAACGCTTGCGCATCTGCCTGTTCTATATGCTGCCTTGTTGCCAGCCTGGAAACAAGTTCTTCTATTATCAGTTTATCATCCATTATTCACTTTTTATCACCGACAACACCAACTTTCTCCTTAAGTGACACCGACGGTCTGAATCCTACAACAAGCTTTGGTGGAAACAATGTACGTTTTCCCGTTGAAGGATTAACTACTACCCTTTCAAGCTTTTTTCTAACCTCGAAAGTACCCAAGCCATGCAAGGACACACTTTTTCCATCCTGCAATCCTCCGATAATCATCTCAGTCAAACAGGAAACCATACGTGCAGTTTCCTTTCCGTCACATTTGGTTTTCTCCGACAATAAACTCAGGAACTCTTCACCATTCATTCTGCAATCCTCCCATAAAGGTCGAAATCATCAGCATCCTCTATTGTTACATTATAGAAGTTGCCTTCTTTCAATTTTCTTCCATCATACTTTATAAGTACTTCAGGATCCACCTCAGGAGAATCAAACTCTGTACGTCCGATATAATAGTCGCCTTCTTTTCTGTCTATAATAAGTTTCAGAGTTTGTCCTATTTTCTTATGACTCAGTTCGGCAGAAATCTCCTGCTGCAAAGCCATAAGTTCGTCCAGCCTTTTCTGCTTGACTTCTTCAGGCACATCGTCCTCATAATTTTCTGCAGAATAAGTTCCTTCCTCCTCCGAATAGGCAAAAGCCCCCATACGGTCAAACTTGGCAATTCTGACAAATTCCTTCAATTGTTCGAAGTCTTCTTCTGTCTCACCCGGATATCCCACCATCAAAGTAGTACGCAGATGCACACCCGGAACCTCATTGCGGAATTCCTCAATCAGCTTGTAAGTCTCCTCCTTTGTGACATGTCGTCTCATTCTTGTCAACATATTATCACTTATATGTTGAAGAGCAATATCCATATACTTACATACATTATCATTTTCCCTCATCACTCTGAAAAGCTCCCTTGGGAATTTAGCCGGATAAGCATAATGCAGACGAATCCATTCCACACCAGGGATCTTCGCCATAGCATCAATCAGCTCAGGCAACATCTGTTTCTTATATAGATCCACACCATAGTATGTAAGTTCCTGAGCTATAACCTGAAACTCCTTTACACCTTCAGACACCAGCAGTCTCACCTCATCCAGAATTTCTTCCATAGGTCTTGACACATGACGTCCTGTAATGATAGGAATAGCACAGTATGAACACTTTCTGTCACACCCCTCCGAAATTTTCAGATATGCATAGTGTTTAGGAGTAGTAAGATGTCTTTCTATCGCATATTCCGAATGATATACCTTTCCCAGGTCATTAAGAAGTTCATTCCAGTTGAATTTACCATAAAACTTGTCAACCTGCGGAATTTCAACTTTCAGTTCATTAAGATAACGTTCGGACAGACAACCCATCACATAAAGTTTCTTCAGTTTTCCTTCCTCCTTAGCCTGACAGAATTCCAGGATCATATTGATGGACTCCTCT
Source organism: Bacteroides caecigallinarum (assembly GCF_021530995.1). Classification (GTDB taxonomy): domain Bacteria; phylum Bacteroidota; class Bacteroidia; order Bacteroidales; family Bacteroidaceae; genus Phocaeicola; species Phocaeicola faecigallinarum. The sequence goes on along the minus strand of NZ_JADYTF010000056.1, from coordinate 10,559 downwards.
TTTGCATCACCAATAAATCCACAAGTATTTATCACTGCAATCTCTCCCTGCGGTTTTTCAGTATCATGCGTCACCTTGTACCCATTAGCCTCAAGCTGTCTCATCAGTTTTTCAGAATCCACCAGATTCTTAGAGCAGCCAAGAGTTATAATATCTATTGTATTTTTCTTCATTTATTTTCCTTCAGTACCAAACAACGAATCAACAAACTCACGACGGCGGAACACCTGAAGATCCTCCATACCTTCACCCAATCCAATATATTTCACAGGAATCTTGAACTGGTCAGAAATACCTATCACCACACCACCTTTGGCTGTACCGTCCAACTTGGTGATAGCCATAGCATTAACTTCAGTTGCAAGAGTGAACTGTTTCGCCTGTTCGAAAGCATTCTGTCCGGTAGAACCATCAAGCACCAGCAACACTTCATGCGGAGCATCAGGCACAACTTTCTTCATCACATTCTTAATTTTGGTCAGCTCGTTCATCAGTCCAACCTTATTGTGCAGACGTCCTGCAGTATCTATAATCACCACATCAGCATTGTTTGCCACAGCCGAGCTCAACGTATCAAAAGCCACCGATGCAGGGTCAGCTCCCATCTTCTGTTTTATTACCGGCACTCCTACTCTTTCACCCCATATATCGAGCTGTTCCACGGCAGCCGCACGGAACGTATCCGCCGCACCAAGATATACCGAATTTCCAGCTTTCTTAAACTGATATGCCAGTTTTCCTATCGTCGTAGTTTTTCCTACACCGTTCACTCCTACTACCATTATCACGTACGGTTTCTTATCCGCAGGCAAAGTAAAGTCCTCGGTATCAACAGTATTATTCTCGGTAAGCAAAGCCGCAATTTCTTCTCTAAGGATATTATTCAGTTCCTGAGTGTTTACATACTTATCTCTTGCCACTCTTGCTTCGATACGCTTGATAATATTAAGCGTAGTCTCCACACCTACATCCGAAGTCACCAACACTTCTTCAAGGTTGTCCAACACTTCATCGTCTACCTTTGATTTTCCGGCAACAGCCCTTGCTATTTTTCCGAAAACACTTTCTTTAGTTTTAGACAAACCCTTGTCCAGAGTTTCCTTCTTTTCTTTAGAGAAAAAGCTAAAAATTCCCATACTTGTATATTTATCTATTTATGACACAAAGATATAACTAATTTCTTAGATATAAAAAAAGTTCCCGCCGTTTATTATTGGCGGGAACTTTCAAAATATCATTTAATAGCCGTTAGGCTTAAATTATTTCTTAAAGAAGTCCTGAACTTTTTCGTTTGGAACCATCTGTTCGTCAAAGATGTAAGCACCAGTCTTAGGTGACTTAACCATTTTGATAACCTTAGTATAAGAACGTCCTTCTTTACCTGTCTGAAGGGTTGCGACTGTTTTCTTTGCCATGGTTTACTCTTATTATTTAATTTCTTTATGTACTGTTACTCTCTTCAAAATTGGGTTATATTTCTTCAACTCCAATCTTTCAGTTGTATTCTTTCTATTCTTAGTAGTGATATAGCGAGAAGTTCCCGGCAAACCACTTTCCTTCATTTCTGTGCACTCAAGGATTACCTGTACTCTGTTACCTTTAGCTTTCTTAGCCATAGTCTTTCTCTCCTTTTAATTAACCAATAATTTTGATACTCTTCCAATCACAGTAACCGTTAGCTACAGCTTCGTTCAATGCAGCATCCAGTCCCTTCTTGTTAATAACTCTCAAGCCGTTAGCGCAGATATTCAGGCTAATCCAGCAATCTTGTTCTACATAGTAGAATTTCTTTGTAAACAAGTTCACATCAAATGTTCTTTTAGTTCTTCTCTTTGAGTGTGAAACGTTGTTGCCAATCATGGCTTTCTTTCCGGTAATTTGACAAATTTTTGACATTTCTATCTAGTTTTTATAGTTTCAATTCGTTCATTCTTTAAAACGGAGTGCAAAGTAAGCGTTTTTATTCCAAACATGCAAACTTTTGAGCGACATTTTCTATTTTTCTTCGTTATTTTCTTGATTTTGACACAATTCGCGCAATAAATACAGTGCTTTTATGCTTGCATTATGTACATTTTGCTCTCTTCCGTTGTCCTCACAGATTTTTTCCGTAACCACCTTATCTTTGTTGCCGGCAGCAATCCATACCGTACCTATCGGCTTCTCCGGAGTTCCACCTGTAGGTCCTGCAATACCCGATGTAGCAATTGCAAAATCAGCATTAAATGCTTTCAAGGCTCCCTTCACCATTTCCACAACAGTTTCTTCACTAACCGCACCGCATGTTTCCAATGTTTCTGCGCTCACCCCCAATAAATTCTGTTTTGCTTCATTAGAATAAGCCACAATTCCACCTTTATAAAATTTCGAGCTTCCCGGAATAGAAGTTATATTGGCAGCAACATTGCCAGCCGTACAACTTTCCGCAGTTGCAAGCGAAAATTCCTCTCTCCAGAAAATTTCGCTTATATCTTTACTTAACATTTTTCCCTCTACTGACATAATCTCTTTATATTTTATATTGTTATATTTATTTTATTGTCACTCTTGAATAAGCAGGCTTATCTATAGAACAGAAATCCTTATCCAGGAATTTATAGTATCCTGTAATTGCAATCATGGCTGCATTATCCGTAGTATATCCGAATTTCGGTATATAAATGTTCCATCCATATTTTGCGGCATGTTCACGGAAAGCATTTCTCAGTCCGTTATTTGCCGACACTCCACCTGCCACAGCCACCTCGTTTATACCGGTATCCTTCACAGCCTTACGAAGCTTATCCATAAGAATATCTACGATAGTTTTTTCCAGCGAAGCAGCCAGATCCTCTTTATGATGTTCTATAAAGTCAGGATCATCCTTCAACCATTCCCTAAGAGAATAAAGGAAAGAAGTCTTCAGTCCGCTGAAACTATAGTCATATCCCGGGATATGAGGTTTGCTGAATGTATAAGCCGAAGCATTACCCTGTCTTGCCAGTCTGTCAATTATCGGACCTCCCGGATAGCCAAGTCCCATAACCTTAGAACACTTGTCGATAGCCTCTCCTGCAGCATCATCAATAGTCTGACCGAGCACCTCCATATCATTGTAGGCATTCACACGGATTATCTGCGAATTACCGCCTGAAACAAGCAGACACAAGAAAGGATACTTAGGCTGATTATTATCCTCGCCTGACTCCTTGATAAAATGTGCGAGCACATGTCCCTGCAAATGGTTGACCTCCACCATCGGAATGTCAAGCGATCTGGCAAGACCTTTAGCGAAAGACACCCCAACAAGCAGCGAACCCATAAGACCCGGTCCGCGCGTGAAAGCCACCGCACTCAGTTCTTCTTTTTGTACTCCTGCCCTTTTCAAAGCCTCATGCACTACAGGCACAATGTTCTGCTGATGAGCTCTCGAAGCCAGCTCAGGAACCACACCACCGTAAGCCTCATGTACAGCCTGGCTGGCAATCACACTCGACAGCAACACACCGTCACGTATCACAGCTGCCGAAGTATCATCACACGACGACTCTATACCTAATATAACGACATTATCCATTATAATCTATAATATTAAAGTTTGAAATCAATAAGTAAGTATCTCCAGTCCGTTTTCTGTCATCAGGAAAGTATGTTCCCACTGTGCAGACGGAAGTTCATCCTCTGTCACCACAGTCCAGTCATCCTCCTCATCAACAAAAACCTTATATGTACCCATATTAATCATAGGCTCTATTGTAAATACCATTCCCGGCACCAGCAACATACCTGTGCCCTTTCTTCCGAAGTGCTCCACATCAGGTTCTTCATGGAACTCAAGTCCCACTCCATGACCGCACAGGTCTCTCACCACAGAAAAACCGTTCTTCTTGGCATGTTTCTCAATAGCATTACCTATATCACCCACAAATCCGAAAGGAGTAGCCGCCTGCATACCTATTTCAAGACATTCCTTAGCCACTCTCACCAGCTTTTCTTTTTCAGGAGATGTCTTTCCAATTATGAACATACGCGAAGCGTCAGAATAATACCCGTCAAGGATAGTAGAAACATCTACATTTATTATGTCACCTTCCTCAAGAATCTCATCTTCCGACGGTATACCGTGACACACCACCTCATTAATGGAAGTACAAACACTTTTCGGAAATCCTTCGTAATTCAAAGGAGCTGGAATCGCCCCATGCGAAACAGTAAAATCATACACCATCTTGTCAATTTCAGCAGTACTCATACCAGCCTTAATTTCGCTTGCCACCAAGTCAAGAACCGCAGTGTTAATAAGTCCGCTTCGGCGTATACCCTCAATCTGTTCAGGAGTTTTAATCAATTTTCTTGAAGGAACCAGATGTCCTTTATTCTGAAAATAAAGAACTTTCTTGTCCAGTTCAGTCAGTTCAGTGCCTTTAGGCACTCTCCAATTTATTTTGTTCCTTATCATAAAAATCAATATTGAAAATGCATTGCAAAGTTAGTAAAAATCAACTTAGACAGGAAACCATTATGTAATAGTTTTCTTCCTCTCTATTAAAAAATGCTAAAAACTCGATTGATAAAGCAACAAAAGAAGAGGAAACCTTTTTATTCTGATACAATAAGTCTATATTTGTAATCAAAGGTTATAACCTTATTCTAATAACAATTTAAAACATAACAAAATGGACAAGTATCAAATCGGCAGAAATGCCGGAATTGTCTGGAACAAACTGAAAGACAATGCACATTGGGATTACAAACAGCTGAAAGCGGCAACAGGTTTAACAGACAGAGATTTAAATGCTGCTATAGGCTGGCTGGCCAGAGAAGACAAGATTGATTTTGACATCAGCGATCAGCACGACACACTATTTCTGAACGTTAATGTTTACATTGGATGATATACAGTCAATAGTTTAATTCCACGCCCCGTACAAAACGCGAAGTTTCGTACGGGGCTTTTTATTTAATGTCAAAATTTGTACCTTTGCAACAAAATCAGAACAAACATCAAATAACATTTTATGAAATACAAAATCATCGTTTTAGACCTTGACGGTACACTCACCAACACAAAAAAAGAAATAACCCCTCACACACTTGAAGTATTGCTTCGCGCCCAGGAAAAAGGAATCAAGATAGTACTTGCTTCCGGACGCCCCACCTACGGTATAGTTCCTCTGGCAGAAAAACTTCAACTGTCAAAATACGAAGGTTATATACTGGCATACAACGGCGGCGAAATAATCGACTGGAAAACCGGAGAGCTCATGTACAAGAACCTTCTCGACCACGACGTACTTCCATATCTTTACCAGTGCGCCAAAGACAATAATTTCGCAATCGTGACATATGATGGCGAGTACGTCCTCACCGAATATCCTGACGATGAATACGTCCTTAAGGAAGCTATCCTCAATGTAATGAAGATAAAGAAGGTTGACAACTTCCTCGAAGCCGTAAAACACCCGATAGCAAAATGCCTTATCGTAGGTGAGCCTACCCGCCTTGCCGAACTTGAAAAAGAGATGTACGAACACCTGAAAGACCGTATGGGCGTGTTCCGTTCAGAACCATACTTCCTCGAGCTCGTTCCTAAAGGCATTGACAAAGCGCAGTCACTTGCCGTACTTTTAAAAGAACTTGGCATGACCAAAGACGAAATGATAGCCATCGGCGACGGTTTCAATGACCTATCGATGATTAAATTTGCCGGAATGGGAGTAGCCATGGGCAATGCACAGCAGATAGTAAAAGACAATGCCGATTTCATCACACTGACCAATGAAGAAGACGGTGCAGCATATGCCATTGAAAAGTTTATGAGTGAAGAGTAATATTCATAACCATATTATAAGACACGAGCCGGTAATTCGTAAAGACGAATTCCGGCTCGTGTCTTATATCATAAATATATTTGTTTTAATCTACAATAGAATATCCTGCTTCCTGCAAAGCACTTCTTATAAGCGAAATATGCTCTGCGTTACGTGTCTCCATCACAAGGCGCAGGTAACACGCAGTGACATTGCTAGTATTGTTGTTTCTTTCATGAAGCACAGAAATAATGTTTCCTCCGAGGTTTGCAATAATTTCTGCCACCCCCTTCAGTTCGCCCGGTTTATCGTGCAAGTCAAGTGTCACAGTATAAGTACGTCCCGACATATCCAACCCCCTGTTGATTACACGGCTTAGGATAGTCACATCGATATTTCCTCCCGACACCACACAGATAGTTTTCTTTCCTGCCACAGGCACCTTATTAAACATTGCAGCCGCAACAGCTACAGCCCCCGCCCCTTCAGCAATAAGCTTCTGCTGCTCCATCAGTGCAAGGATAGCTGCACAAATCTCATCCTCAGTCACAGTCACAATTCCATCAAGATACTTGCTGCAAATCTCGAAAGTATGCTCTCCCGGTTCCTTCACAGCTATACCATCAGCCACAGTCGAAACAGAAGGCAGACACTCACGATGCGCTTTCTCTATAGATCGTAGCATACTTGCCGCCCCCTGAGCCTGAACACCATAAACCTTTACGTCCGGCTTCAACGATTTCAATGCATACGCCACACCCGAAATAAGGCCGCCACCTCCAATAGGAACAATTACAACCTCTACGTCAGGCAACTGGTTCAGCAATTCCAGGCCGATAGTACCCTGCCCTGCTATCACACACCCATCATCAAACGGATGGATAAACGTATATCCCTTTTCATCCTTCAGTTCAAGAGCCTTCTGATACGCGTCGTCATACACTCCAGGCACAAGACAAACTTTAGCTCCATATCTTTTCGTGGCCTCTACTTTCGATATCGGAGCTCCTGCCGGCAAACAAATCAGCGAGTCAATTCCATTCTTGGTAGCTCCAAGAGCAACACCCTGTGCATGATTTCCTGCCGAACACGCTATCACCCCTCTCTTCTTCTCCTCTTCAGTAAGACAAGCTATCTTGTAACACGCGCCTCTCAATTTGAAAGAACCTGTATATTGCAAATTCTCCGGTTTAAGATATATCTTACTTTCCTGATTAATCTGAGGCGCATATATAAGATCTGTCCTCCTTATAATATCTTTCAGGGCATACGATGCCCTGTAAATACTGTCCAATGTTATCATAACAACAAAATTCCTGAATCTTCTATCCTTATTATTATATCTTACCTATCACTTTATCATTCCAAGTGCAAAATTACTTCTTTTTATCATACTATTGTAATGACTTGAATTTTTTTCAGACATTCCAAGCAATAAACAGGCCGGTTATTCAGACATTCCGAATAACCGGCTCTACTATTTCAAGAAACGTAATATACGCAGACGCCTATCAGAAAAAGACAGAAACAAGTATCATACCCGTAGCAATGGCTACTCCCGTAGCGACCAATCCCGGCATCATGAACGAATGGTTCAAGACGTACTTTCCGATGCCTGTTGTACCGGTACGGTCAAAGTTGATGGCAGCTACCACAGTCGGATAATTCGGTATAAAGAAATATCCGTTTACAGCAGGAAACAGCGCAATAAGAAGATACGGCGAGATACCTAATGCCAGCCCCAAAGGAACTATGGCACGCACAGTAGCCGCCTGACTGTAAAGGAGAATAGACATTACAAACAAAGCCAAACCAAACAACCACGGCATACTCTGCACAATGCTTTCAATAGACCCTGTAAGCTGCTCTATATTACCTTTTATGAAAGTATCACCCATCCAAGCAATACCGAATATAGCAATCACGGCCTGCATACCGGCAGGAAACACACTGCCATTTACAGCCTTGATACCATCAATGCGCAGAATGAGCAAAATAAGCGCAGCAGCACTCAGCATCAGTATTTCGATTATAGAAGGCATATCCATTGCCACAGCCTTACCTTCCACCATGAACGTAGGACGCATCTCGCTGATAGAACCGAAAAGCACAATCAGGAAAGTAGCCAACAAGAATATGATAACAGACCATTTAGCCTTGGTCACGTTAGCCACATCGGCTGTCTTAACACTCTCATTGCTGATAAGACCGTCTTTCACCCTACGCTGATATTCAGGATCATCAAGCAGTTCCTTACCCACTTTCATTGAGCAGAAAGCCCCTACCAACACACCAACAAGAGTAGCCGGAACCGTAATGATCAGAATATCAAAAAGAGTCACACCTGGTAAAAGTCCCAACAAGGCCACGGTAGCCGCCGAAATAGGACTGGCAGTAATGGCTTGCTGTGAAGCGATGACAGCTATGCCCAAAGGACGTTCAGGACGAATCTTTGTCTCACGCGCCACTTCGGCTATCACAGGAAGAACTGAATAAGCCACATGCCCTGTTCCCGCAATAAATGTAAAGAGGTAAGTCACAATCGGACTCAGGATGGTTACATGCGAAGGATTCTTGCGCAGGACCTTTTCTGCCAACTTCACCATATAGTCCAATCCACCGGCAGCCTGCATACACGAAGCCGCCGAAATGACCGCCACAATCATCAGCATTACGTCAATTGGAGGAGCCGTAGGCTGAAGACCAAATACAAATATCAGAAACGCCAGACCTACACCTCCCATCACTCCCAGGCCGATACCTCCCAACCTGGCTCCTATGATTATTGCAATCAAAACAATCAATAACTGTAATAACATATCAGCTCATTTAATCAAGTTTAGTAAGTGATAAATAGTTAACAAAGTATTTTAACCATCGATTATAGCAGTGTCAAAAATAGACAAAGTATTCCGTTTTTGCAATATAATTGATACAACTATATTGAAAAATAATTTTTTCCTCATCGCATAGGGGTTTTTCCCTAAGTCTGCGTTATACCGGTGAAAGGAACAAAGAAATGAAGATAAATTAAATACTAACTTAACTAAACTATTTGAATTATGAAACTGAAATTTTTAGCATTGTCTTTATTAATGGTAGCAGGCGTAAACATGGTTAACGCACAGAACACAACAAATGATTACGTATCCGAAGACAGAAAACATGACATCCGCCTGTCAGTAAGCGACGGACTCACACAAGGAACATCAAACATCCTGGGAATGAGTATCGCTGATGCGATATTAGGAACAAAACGTTCTGACAGCAGACAAGCCTCACTTACGGATTCGGCTACCGTTACAGCATCAACCGCTTCAGATTGGGTGCCGACCTCGGATTCGGAATGACAAGCAGCAAACTTGCACTGGCAGGTGAAAAGTCGCCATCATTAAAAGAAAAAGACTTGCGCTTCCTGATTCTTCCTACTGCAGAGTTTGTCTATTTCAAGCGCAGACTCGTTGAACTCTACGGTTCGGCTGCTGCAGGTGTGAACATGTCAAGACACACAGAGACAGCCCTTGCCAAGGGAGCTACAGCAGGCAAATCAAGCTTCAGCACCGAATTTGCATATCAGGTAAACCCTATCGCGCTTAGAGTGGGCAACAACCGTGTAGGCGGTTTCGTTGAAGCAGGTCTCGGAACTAAAGGATTCGTAACAGCAGGTGTAAGCTTCAAGTTCTAAACATACCACTTGCCCTTTAATCATAAAGGGTTAGTTTTTTCATACATTCTCTACTTAAAGATGAGCCGGTTGTTCGGATTTTCCGAATGACCGGCTTTGCTATTTATTTAAACAATATTTAAATACTATTTAAACGGTGTTTAAACGGTATTGTTTCAGCTATAAAGAATATATGTTTCACTCCATCCCTTTTCATTGCAATAGCCCAGTCGGGCGCATAATCACCTATAGGAGTAGGAATTAGAACATTTTTCATAAAAGCCCGTGCGGAGTTCATCACAACTTCGTTCCAAGTCCGTAGCATTTGTATCTTTTACCACCACTTCAAACAGCGTCAATTTGTCAATATTAAATACAGCAGGCTGAGAAGCATTTTCTGCCAGATACTCCTGTACACGGCTAACACCACTATTAAACATATTGACATATTTCATAATCATCATAGCCTCAGCTATGATAGGATTACGATAAGCATTCACATTCAGGAAATTCTCAGGTCGTGCTTCGCCATACAGTCCTCCTGCATTCTATGTGACATGAACCTACAACATCGTTGCAATCTGTTTTTCCAATGCCGCCTTGATAAATGCGTTTATTGACATCCTGGCCTGTTTTGTTAAAATAGCAATCCTGCTGTGAGTCTCAGGTGATATACGGACATTTAGCGAACCGGAATAGCTTTTGTGAGACTCAATACCTTCTTCAATACAATATGCTAGATAATCATCAACTGCTTCATGGAAAGCCTCTGTCAGTTCCTTAACGCTCTCTCCCTCAAAATTTACCAGCCCGTTGATTCCTTCTATCTTCCCGAAAAAAACATTGTCCTTCTCACTGAAAGAAACCGAACCTATGTATCCTTTATATGTCAGCGTATTCATAATGTAACCTCCATTTTTTTATTTTAAAAAACCTGCTTCTTTTAATTCATCCAAAACTTGCCTCATGGCATATCTTTGGTTCATCCGACATTTCGCGTGATAGTTTATTAAAGAAGAAAACCGCTGCACAAATTGTATATTTGAATAAGCACAAGCAAACGTACAATTATGAACAGCAGTTTTCTATATCATGCGTGGGGTCTA
>NZ_JADYTF010000055.1 GCF_021530995.1 Bacteroides caecigallinarum | reverse complement strand
AAACGATACATTGTTTGGCTATTTGGGACAAAAGACATATCTTTGCACCGCTTTTTTAAATTCATCGTGTGTATACCACATCGTGTGATGGCGAATTAAGCAATTTTTTTATTCAACTTAATTTAGAGTAACACAAAAATTTTAAGAAAAATGAAATCAATTGAAATCAAAGGTTCTTTGAGAACTGAAACAGGCAAGAAAGCAACTCGCGAACTTCGTAAGTGTGACAGTGTTCCATGTGTATTGTACGGAATCAACAAAGATGAAAACGGCAATCAGGTAGCAACACACTTCACTGTAACTAACGACGGTTTACGTAATTTGGTATATACACCACATATCTACGTAGTTGACCTGAATATCGATGGTAAAGTTGTTACTGCTATCATGAAAGATATCCAGTTCCACCCTGTAACTGACAAAATCCTTCACGTAGATTTCTTGCAGATTGACGAATCTAACCCAATCGTGATGGAAGTTCCTGTTAAATTGGAAGGTCTTGCTGAAGGTGTTAAAGCCGGTGGTAAATTGGCATTGCAGGTTCGTAAACTTAAAGTTAAAGCTTTGTACAATGTAATTCCTGAAAGACTTATTGTTGACGTTACTAACTTGGGTCTTGGTAAGACTATCAAAGTTGGCGAATTGAACTACGAAGGATTGCAGATCTTGAATGCAAAAGAAGCTGTCGTATGTGCAGTTAAATTGACTCGTGCCGCTCGTGGTGCTCAGGCTGCAGCTGCTGCTAGCAAGAAATAAGTAATAGTTTAAACAACTAATACAAAACAAATCCGTATTTAATGAAATATCTGATAGTAGGATTGGGAAATATCGGTGATGAATACCGTAACACCCGTCACAATATAGGATTTATGGTATTGGACGCCCTTGCTAAGGCGTCCAATATTGTTTTTAGCGATAAGCGTTACGGAGCTGTGGCAGAAATGTCATTGAAAGGCAGACAGCTTATATTGCTTAAACCATCTACATATATGAACCTTAGTGGAAATGCTGTACGCTACTGGATGCAGCAGGAAAAAATTCCACTGGAAAACGTTCTTATAATAGTGGACGATCTGGCATTGCCGATAGGGACACTGAGATTGAAAGGTAAAGGCAGTGACGCCGGTCATAACGGACTCAAGCATATAGCCGCAACACTGGGAACACAGAATTATTCACGTCTACGTTTCGGCATAGGTAATGATTTCCCAAAAGGCGGACAGATAGATTTCGTATTGGGAGAATTTGATGATGAAGCCCAGAAAATACTTCCAGAAAGAATAGAGCTTGCAGGTGAAATAATTAAAAGCTTTTGTCTGGCCGGACTTAATATCACCATGAACCAATATAATAACAAGTAACTATTATGGCAGAAGCAAGAATTGACAAGTGGTTATGGGCAGCAAGAATATTCAAAACCAGAACCATTGCTGCCGATGCATGCAAAAAAGGAAGGATCAGCATTAACGGTGCTCAGGTTAAACCGTCAAGAATGATTAAGCCTGGCGACGTAATAAATGTCAAGAAATCCCCTATTACATATTCATTCAAGGTATTACAGGCAATAGAAAAACGTGTGGGTGCAAAGCTGGTTCCGGAAATAATGGAGAACGTTACGACACCTGAACAATACGAACTTCTTGAAATGAGTAAAATCAGCGGATTTATAGACCGTGCAAGAGGTACAGGCCGTCCTACCAAAAAAGACCGACGCAGCCTTGACGACTTCTTTACTCCGGAATATGTTGATGATTTCGATTTTGACTTCGATGATGATGATGAAGAAGAAGATGATAAAGAAAACGATTAATCGTGTTAAATAAATAAAGCCGTATCGATAATATCCATGAGCTAAGATATTAAGATACGGCTTTCTAGCGATTAAAGATATAGAATGAAAATATATGGGTGTTTTTGTGTTTCTTACGTTTGCAAATATACGGATTAAGTATAAACGACAATAAAAATAATGATGTACACAATAAATGATTATCCGACTGATTTTCAATGCGTTGATAATTTATATGATGTACATATCAGAAAACACCCTATCAATTAAGTATTATCAATTCACTGTATCAATCATTTTCCTTACAAATTCCGCATGATTATTCATACCTAACGAAGAAAATCTTTCCTCTGATATATCCAGAAGATTACTATACCTGCTATTGACCATACTGAAATCTATACTATAAAGAGTACGCAATAAATCATCTGAGTGTTCGACAAAATCTGAATCGGAAAAAGACAAAAACCAATTGGCATACTCGATACGGGTATTCATTATATCATAATAAATACTGTCATGAGAACCGGACTCAGAAAGCAAAGCCAAACGGTCGGCACAGGAATATGCATCAAGAATTACATCATTATTTGATATTTCATCAAGACACTTGGATGCAATGGCTGATGATCGAACCGTATCACCGGAGGCATTCATCCATTCGGCTGCCTCACAAATCATTCTCTGTAAAGTAATGGCCATACGCCTGTTGGTCTCATCAAAATAAACAGAATTATCAGAAAGACTTCCGTATGAATATTTGTTCATGATGTTATCATAACATCTGTCGGAATCAACAGTCTTATTAAGTTTACGTGCATTGAACGGAACTATTCTCTGAGCCATACCTTCAAGGACCAGGAAATCATCCAAATCAAGATACTCTCCTATCCGCATTGATTTCGCTACATATAGAGGGCGTTCCCAATTACAGTTGCTAATCAAATCGGCAAGTATAATACCACTTCGCGTGAGGTAAGATTTTTCTTTAAGACTTACTACCATAGTTTGCGGAATCTCAATATCTTCAGGAATATACATACCCGAACGCTTTACTGCTTCCGAGTCTATACTGAAATGTATCTCGTCAGTGGGAATACATCTCATCGATTCGTCGTCTGACGTAAGCCAGTAACGCACAATATTTTTCCATTCCCACGGGTCCTCACCAAATGGATATTGTCCTGGATTATTTTTATAGTATTCCTCTATCTGTTCTTTGATACGGACAGGATTTCCATCATCAGAATATCCGGTCACAGGATTCACACGCACTACATCATTCACTCCATCTCTGTAATATTCCCTTCCGAAAGAAACAGGCAGACCGGGTGAAGAATAAGCCGGACGACACATCTGATCCACGTACCATCCTCCGGTAAGATACATCAGATTGCATACACGTACATCTGTACGCACTCCTTCTACTTCCTGAGCATACCAGAGTGGAAAAGTTTCATTATCACCATTGACAAAAAGTATCGGACTCCCCTCTTCCTGAAGGGTATTGAGATAGTTATATCCCATATCACGGCAAAGATAGCGGTTACTTCTGTCGTGATCATCCCATGTCTGAGAGACTATAAGAAAGACAAGTCCTGTACATACAATTGCAGAAGCAGCCAAGGCAGACGAGGTATTTATCTTACTGAACATTGACTTAACGAAAGTAAAGAGAGCAGCTGCTCCCAATCCTATCCATATTGCAAAAGCATAGAACGAACCGGAATAAGCATAATCCCTTTCGCGAGGCTGAACCGGAACCTGATTGATATAGAGCACTATAGCCAGACCGGTCATAAAGAAAAGTATCATGACTACACTGAACTGACGCTTTCCGTCACTGCCTTTCCTCAACTGCCACAATATACCCATTATTCCAAATAGCAATGGTAATGCATAATATATATTTCTACCCTTGTTATTCTTCAGATGAGTTGGAAGAAACTCATTGTCAAGTACAAACAATCTGTCAATAAAATCTATCCCTGTTATCCAATTACCGTTTATTCTGTCGCCATATCCCTGCACATCATTCTGCCGGCCGACGAAGTTCCACAGAAAATATCTCCAATACATATAATTCACCTGGTAAGTGAAAAAGTACTTAATATTATCCCAGAATGTTGGAACAGTGACCGAAACATTTTCTCCACGTGACTTGTCAAAATAAGTAACCTGTTTTCCTTCCATGCCTCCTGGAATCCACGCTTTATATTGTTCCGCATGACTCTCGCTATACATCCTTGGAAAAATCATACAAGTGGCATCCTCATATTCAGGACTTATTTTACGCCCTGTGAGTACATATTTCTCATCTTTACGCGTATTGGCTGTATCGGTTGTCCAATCTTTCCTTCTATATATTTCATCAGTCTCCTTATAGTCGTACATCAGATAGCCATCCTTCTCTTTCAAAGCTCGCACAGAAGCAAAGGACTGACCGTAAAGCAAAGGAGTATCGCCATACTGTTCACGCCCAAGATAATCGCGAAGAGTAAACGGGTCTTCAGGCGACTGCTGGTCCATAGGAGTATTGTCGGACGAACGTATCAGTATAAGAGCATACGAGCTGTAGCCCACAGTAAGCATAAGCATACTGAAACTAATTACATAGGATACACGCCAAAGTTTTTCATGAGACGTTTTCTTTAATAATATCCATAAAATAGTGGCAACAACAAAAGATATGAATATAATAAGAGCGACGCCTCCCTGCATTGTTACTCCCAACATAAATATAGAAAAATAAATGAGCGTAAACACAACGCGAATATTACGCATCCTCACGCTTTCGATACACGCCATCAGGAGCAAAAAGAAAAGCAATATGGAATATATAATCATCCCAGTGTCATAGCCGGCATGAAGCTTATTGGCAAAAAACAATTCGAAAAGTCCTGCCATCTTCATTACTCCGGGCACTACACCATAAAGCACAGCAGCAATAGCAAGCATACTTACCACAAGCGTCAATAAAAATCCCCTAAAACCGGAATAATGGAACTTACGATAATATACCACCAATCCCACAGCAGGTATACACAGCAGATTGAGCAAATGTACTCCTATTGACAAGCCAATGATATAAGACATAAGTACTATCCATCTGTCGGAAGATATGTTTCCGGACTCTTCATCCCATTTGAGAATAATCCATACTGTAAGGGCTGTAAGAAATGACGAAAAAGAGTAAACCTCACCCTCTACTGCAGAAAACCAGAACGTATCGGTAAAGGCATACGTCATAGCTCCGGTAAATCCGCAAAGCATAATCAATGCTATCGAAGACAACGGATATTCACTTTTCGGTTTACCTGCACAAATCAATGAAGACGCAAAATAAGTGATAGTGAGAAACAGGAAAAATATACATCCGGCACTGAGGAGCGCATTCATAATATTTATGCAATAAGCAACATCCTGAGGCGAAGAGGCTAAAAGAGAAAACACATTTCCTGCCAACATAAAGAATGGAGCACCTGGCGGATGACCAACCTCCAGACGTGAAGCAGAAAGAATAAACTCAGGACAATCCCAAAAACTGGCAGAAGGCTCAACCGTAAGTATATATACCACGGCAGAAATAAAGAATGCAATAAATCCACAAATAAGATTCACTCGTTTGTAACTACACATAACTTACTCCGTTTTTTTCTGACAAAGTTAGTGTGATTACTAATCTGACGGGAAATAAGCATACGGACATTATGATGTCATACCATCGCATCTAAAGCTCTATAAACTAACGATTTACATTAAGCCACAAAGAAAACAGATGCAGACATCGGCATTCAGACGCTTTATTTCAACTCTTTTTCAAGCCATCTGAGGAAATATTCCTGATTTGCAACCAGGACCGATTTTCTTTTGAATTCTGAATTTGGCCTTCGTCATAGAACCTGGGGAAATCCCATAAAATACAGCCATCTGTCCGGTAGTGAATCCAAGTTTCATCAGGCAACATATCTCTCTGTCACGTTCAGTCAAATCGCATTCAGCTTCCAGACTTTCTGAAAATCCGGGATATAATGTTTCAGCAAATAAGAAAAGGCTTTTCCACTCTTCAGATGTCTTTACAGGCATGTATGTTGGTGAAGATTTCATTCTATTTATAAGCGTCACAGCACAAATATTTGTATCCGACAACAACTGCAATTCCCGCTCTTTCAGCTGTTTTTCCTGTTTACACAAATCAGCCTCACGTGTATCATAAAAATGCTTTCTGTCCATACTCTCTTTTATTGCATCTGTAAGGCATTCCTCTGCTTTACGCCTTCCCCGATAAAAGAAAACAGACAATGCCGAGAACATACCTACAATAAAAATTACGGAAGCTGTACTCACTACATTACTCATTTCTGCTTTTTCTTTTCTCAACAATGATTTCTCGTGCATAAAATCAGCCTCCAACGACATAAGTTCTTCCCTGCATTTCAAATTTCCAAGAGAATCGGACTTTACTGTATTAACAATAGAGGTAAAATCATCTTTATTAGGATTAAGCGAATACAGCCCATATTCATCTTTGAAAACGTTTTGCAAACCTTTTGCAAGAGAAAGCTGACGATACTTATTGATAAAATATAATGCAGTGTCCTTCTGATTAATCATCATATAATCCATTCCCAACCTAGCAGCAGACTCACACAAAAGCCTGTCATCTTCTATCCTTCTGGCTATATTATATCCTTCACGATGGTTCTCAACAGCTTTCTCATACATTCCATATCTGAAATGAAAATCTCCCAATCGTGTATATGCAGAAACTTTCAATACTGTGTCCTGCTTTTCCTTCAAAAGATCTATAACACTGAGATAGCATATCATAGCATTCCCGGCATCTCCATCTGCTTCATAAGCCTTGGCACGGTCAAACAAAATTGCAGCATCATATTCATTGTCCGCAGCATTTTTACCGCAATAATTGCATGAAACGACAATACAACAAAACAGGAATGAAAATATAAATGACAAAATATGTCTCATAAGATATTAAACTTAATTATACAACGCAAATGTAACATTAATATCCGCATATAACAAATCATCCGACCTGATAATAAAATCAAGCCGGATGAAACAAAAGATATTGTATATGAAAGATGAAAATGATTAAAATCTGCAACCAACGGTAAACAATACCTGATGACGGTTATGGTCTACCAACGCTGAATTATTTCTGTCAACAACAGTAACTCCATCGCCTGCAAACTTATAGTCGTCGAACATAAAGAAATCTGATTTATAAAAATCGTACTTATATGCTACATCAGCATATACCACTCTACCACTGTAACCAAATCCAAGGGTTATGGTATTACGTGCCTTTATATTATGATATTCAGGATCAGTACGTGTCTCGTCGAACCAAATATACTTGTCCTGCAAGGTTTCCACATTAGGTATGTATCTTGCAGAACCGTCCTTAAATGCAGATGTTACATAATTATATCCGGCACGGAAACTGAATGACGGAGTAAGCATGGCTTCCATACCAAGTTTCAAAGTATGCACACCTTTAAGATATTTATCGGTGGCTACATTTGAACTGGAAAGGTCGTAACCATTATAATCCTTATAACTGATATAAGAATAATCAGAGTACTCATACTCAGCTCCTACGGCCAGTACGCCACTGAATGTAGTACCCATATTCACATTAAATTTCCACGGAGTACGCATACGATAATCCCAAACATAATCCGGATTCAGATACTGTGAAAGGTTTTCCGTATAAGGCTCTGGCATAGCAAGCACATCTGTGTCAAGCGTTGCTGTATATCTGTCAGTCAACATATACCAAACAGGAGTATGTATGGCAAAACCTACTCGGAATGGAGAATATTCGAACGGACGCGCTATAAATCCGAATTTCAAATCATATCCTGTTCCGTTGGTACTGAACCAATTATTCAAAGTAAAATTACCATTATCCGCTCCATTATCGTCAAGTAAGGTTTCAGAGTATGAGGAATAACGATTATAATTAACATCATATACTCCAAGCGTAACCCCAAAATAGTAACGGTCCTTAACATTGAAAGACATATTGAAGTCGTATTGGTTTATACCACCTTCTTCACGACTATAGTACTCACCCATATCACCGTTCCAACCTAACATATTAAATCCATCTTTGTCGGTAAAGCCATCAACAAGTCCAGTCCTAGCTCCCATCATTCCAAGGAACGGTGTTCCATAAAAATACTCAGAAGTATATGGATTTTCAGCATCGAGAACATCATCGTAACTTTCCTGCGAACCATATCCTGCCCCCAACATCATGTCTGCCATCTGCCAGCTAAGTGAAGATCCATTCAAAGCACCCTTAGAAGAAAACTGTCTGTTAAAGTTTGCGGCCTTATGATAGTTGAATCCAAAATTAAGATATCTCAAATTAGTTTTATTTCCTATCTTATTTGAATAAACAAAACCAACCTGGTCATAAGACGCTTTAGTACGGCTGTCACTGACTTTTGTCCCATTGAATGTACTGCTTGTCATATTCTTGTTGAAACCGAATGAAGTCGAAACATTATGGCTTCTAAACAATGCTATACCTGCAGGATTTATTCCTATGACAGAAATATCAGCTCCCAAAGCTCCCATAGCACCACCCATACCTACAAAACGAGCCGTTCCGTTTAGTTCTGTATTAGCTATACGTGCTGCATCATATTGTGTTTGTGCAAACAATGCCGATACGGACATTGTCAATACAACGAAAATATTAATTCTTTTCATTATTCTATAATTTATAAAGAACAACTTTTACATTATCTACGACGGCTGCTGCCTCCACTTGAACGCGTTACAGAACCTCCAGATGACCTGCTGTAACTACTACTGCTTCTGTTGAAACTACTACCTGAAGTACTTGTATTTGAACGCTGATAAGTACTTCTTGTATTGCTATTATTATAATAGTTTGAGCTGCGACGAGTACTGCTAGGACGATTATAATTAGAACCTGTTCTGTCTACATTGGTTGTACTACGACGTGTATATGTTCCTGTACTTGGACGTGTATAAGTATTACCGGAATTTACACGTGTACCGGTACCTGTTCCAGTTGTAACTCCCTGATTTCTTATAGCCGTTCTACCTGGTCTCACAGACTGAGTGGCATCACCTCTGGTACTACTTCCTGTCACTACTCGACCTATAGACGAACGTTTAGCAGCCGTATTAGCTCTGTTAGTAGCAATTGCAGACGATGATTGTGTTCGTCTGGTATATGATGTACCCGTACCGGAAATTGAGTTGCCTCTATTATACGATTGATATCTTCCAGCTCTGTAATCGGTATGACCAGAACGATACCATCCGCTGTTCCATCCATAATAAGGATAGTGATGATGCCATCCAGGTCCCCAGTAGCCACCCCAGTAACCTCCCCAGTAGCCACCCCAATAGCCGGCATACCATGGAGAATACCATCCACCATAATACCATGGCGAGTACCAAGGAGAATGCCATCCCCATCCAAAGCCCCATCCCGGACCATAGAAACCGTACGACCATCTCCAGTCCCACCACAAACGGTTGGTATATGTTGGGAAAATATAAGCATACATACCATCGTCATAAACATTCCAATCCCATGACGGAAATGCTCCATAGACTACATCCCAATAAAGAGGACTGCTTATAGGTATAGCATATCTCGGGTTGCGGAAACGAATCAATCGCATTGCGTATTCATAATCCATATCCGAACCTTGGAATCCGTTTACCCATTCGCCACGCTCACCGTATGGCTTTTCTTCGATATATAGTGTATCATTCTCGTATGTGAATGTATTGTCACGTGACGTATAGCGACGGTTATACTCATCAACATCCCGCACATTTCCCTTCACATCTTTTACAACTATAGCCGTATTCGACGGCAATTCGTTAACCGTCTTATTTGAGACTTCCTTAGGTACCACTCCAACCTTCTGACTAGCCTCTGTCTTTTTTTCCTTTTTCGGAATAAAATAAAGGTCGTCAGTACTCTGCGCCATAGCCAACCACGGCAGGAAAGCAAACAGCATGGAAGCCAGTACTTTTCTTCTCATCTTCATATCTTTAAGTTTTATAGTTTAATAGTTAATAACATCATACTTTTATTCACGTACAAATATAACATGATAATATCACACCTGATATAGAAATTCCCTAATATATCATAGGGATTTCCCTATTTTAAGTATCTTTGCGCTATAAATAAAACAAAAAATTTCCATTTATGAAATACTTTGAAGTTACATTTTCCGTAAATCCATGTAATGAAACTGCTACAGACATTCTGTCGGCACTCATAGCAGAAACAGGTTTTGAAAGTTTTGTAGAATGCGAAGGTGGTATGCAGGCATACGTACAGCAATCACTTTTTGATGAAAATGCCTTGAAAAATATAATCGCAGAATTTCCTATCCCTGAAACAGAAATAACTTATACCATAACAGAACCGGAAGACAAGGATTGGAATGAAGAATGGGAAAAGAATTTCTTCCAACCGATAGTAATAGAAGACAGATGTGTGATACACAGCACTTTCCATAAAGATTACCCTAAAGCAGAATATGATATTGTAATTAATCCGCAAATGGCTTTCGGAACAGGACATCACGAAACAACAAGTTCTATACTTGGCGAACTGCTTGATGCTGACCTGAAAGGAAAATCTGTGCTCGACATGGGATGTGGAACTTCTATCCTGTCAATTCTGGCCAGCATGAGAGGTGCAGACCCTGTTACAGCAATCGACATCGACGACTGGTGTGTAAACAATTCGCGCGACAATATAGCACTAAACAACATCAATAATATAACAGTTGAACTAGGTGACGCATCATTACTTGAAGGCCGCAAGCCATTTGATGTTATCATAGCAAATATCAACAGAAATATTCTCCTTAACGATATGGCCGCTTATACTGCATGTATGCACAAAGGTTCCGAAATATATATGAGTGGATTCTATGTTCAGGACATTGATGCCATCCGTAGCAAAGGCGAAAGCCTGGGACTCAGATTCGTACATTATCGCGAAAAAAATAATTGGGCTGCAGTGAAGCTCATAATGGAATGACACGAGTTTAGAAGATGAGATGAAAAGTATTTGAGAATATAATTACAAACCGTTTGTACAAAAAAGGCGCATAATGAATCGGTTAAAACAAAACCATTTTCATTATGCGTCTTTTATGTTTTTATATCAATGTATCATTTGGCATTCTTAGTTGCCTTGGCATATATAATAAGTGCAATAGCCGAAATAGCACCGATACCGGTAAACCAGTACCAGATGTAATGTGCATTTACAGCATCGGCTTTCCATGCTTCTACAGAATCATACAGAGCCGGATCAGGACAGTATGCTGTAAGAAGAATTCCGGACAAACCGAAACCTATTACTGAGGCAAGGAATGAATGAAGGTGGCTGAATCCCAAATAGAGTCCCTCCTCGCCTTTTGGGGCCTGCAATGAGAAGAATTCCATATATCGTGGAGTTATAAAACACTCTGCAAGTGCCTGAACTGCTATACCGGCAATCATCATCACAGTGATAGGATGCATACCGAAAATATCTCCCTCAAACATATTTCCCGTAGCCATAATCAGTGCGGAAAGAGGAATAAGGAACATTCCTACAGTCATAGAAGTCAAAGCCTTGCGCTTTGCCATAAGCTGAGTAATGATGTTCACGAATATTACCACAACGAAAGGATTTACATTGGCTATCCATCCCGGTCTTGCAGTCTCGCCAGCCATACGTATAACGTATTTAGGCATTGTAGCATACATCTGATGCTGAATCATCCAGAAACCAGTCACAATCAGTATAAGGAGTAGCAGACGACCATTGGTGAACACCTTGCCAAGTCCGCGAAACACTTCGGCCATACTCTTTCCTTCGCCTGAGGTATTGGCAGAATGGAAAAAGAAGAATATTGTCAGCAGAGCTATGAAACACAATGTGGCGGAGAAGAAATTAATATATACGTATGCCTCATCACCCACTACTGAACGCATGGGATCAACAAAACATTTGCCTGTAAATGCTCCGATATTTACCATCATATAGAAAATGGAATATCCGCGTGCACGTGTTTCCGAAGTTGTTTCTCTTGCCACAGATGCAGAGATAATAGATTTGATAAAAGAACCTCCTATCACGAGTATCACCATTACCGGAACAATAAGCAGGCGCAGACTACTGGTTTCAAGACCGGTGAAATGTGTTTTTTCGCCATACTCTACCAATCCTGCAGATTCCAGCATCACAGGAAGCATACCTAGTCCCAGATAACCAATGGTGAGCAGGGTGAAAGCTATCAGAATGGCTTTGCGGTAGCCAATCTTGTCGGCAAAAGCTCCGGTAAACATAGGCAGGAAATAAAGTCCTCCGGAGAAAAGACCTGAAATAAGACTCGCTTCTATATCGTTGAAGCCTAATGTGTTTGAGAGATAAAGTGTAATTACGATAAAGATGGCATAATAGGCCATACGTTCAAAAAGTTCCGACAAGTTTGCTGTCCAGAACGCACGAGAGAATTTTGTCATCAATTAAAAATGTATTAAGGGTTAAAAAATAAATAGTCTCACGATATGGTTTTACCAAAAGGAGTAAGAGCAAGTCCTGCCAACTTAAAGTGCTGCATACCGAATGGTATTCCTATTACTGTGATACACAACAATGCACCGAAAAGCAGATGTGTCAGCGCAATCCATATTCCGCCCAACAGAATCCACAGCAAGTTCATGAATACACTCAGACATCCTCCATCTGACGGAGTGCTCTGGACCTTCACGCCAAAAGGAAAAAGTGCAAGCATTGCAAGTTTAAGTGTCTGAAGTCCGAACGGTATTCCTATGATGGTTATCATAAGAAGAAAGCTGGACACTACATATTCCAGACATACGAATAATCCGCCGAAGATTATCCAAAGAATATTCATCAGAATGTTCATAATAATGAAGATTTATGCGTTAATGATAAGTTTATTATAATCAGTCTTTTATAGTCATTTCAAGCAATTCGCTCATCGAGCCGTTGAATACATTCAGGTCTACCTGCTCATTTATTCCCGGCATTGTTCCTACGTCTGTATGTTGCCAGAATTTCCATTCGCCTTCATATCTGACTGAATCTACATAATAATGCGCAATCCAATATGGATACGTATTGAAAACAGAATCAGACAGATATTTGTTTTTGAATTTATACGATGTATATAATATCGGTTTGACTTTATAATGCTTTTCTATTCTGTTCAGCCATATCAGCAGATCCTTTTTCAGTTTCGCCACGTCCTTAGGCTTCTTCTCGATATCGAGCACAGGCGGCAAGTCGCCGGCCTTCAGTCTGACGTTGTCGATAAAAAAGTTGGCTTGTTTTACAGGGTCTGTATTAGGATTATAGAAATGATATGCTCCACGTATGAAATGGGTACTGTCAGCCTCCGCAAAATTATAATCGAAAGCCCTGTCCTTAAAGTCTCCCCCCTCGGTAGCTTTAATAAACACAAAACGTACCGGGAACTGCGCATATTGCACTGTTTTCAAAGCCTTCCAGTCTATTTCATCCTGATGATGTGAAACGTCTATTCCATGTACAGAATATCCATAGGGCAGACATACACCGTATGCCTTCATGCCGTAACACGGCTTCCATCTGTATGAATATGGACGGATAAAGAAATAATAAAACCCAACCACAAAGATCAATGCACCGACTGCCATCAACACGTAATGTGCAGTGTCCGACAATTTACTGGACTGTGTTTGTTTCTTTGGAGTGGAAGATTTTGTCCTAACCTGTTTACGTACACCAGCTTTCGCTGTCTGCGGCTGTCTTCGTCTCACGGCAGGCTTCTTTGCAGCCTTCTTCTCCACAGAAACATTCGGTTCTTTAGTCATGGTTTTAATATTATATTATAAAATCAAACAGAGAATTACAAGTACATTCACTATAGTAAAAGAATCACCACAGGAGCATACATACTCTGTAGCTTGGCTGTGGTGATTCCTGGCAATTATTTATTATCAGTCATTAACCGATATTATTTAGCCTGTTCCAACTGAAGAGTCTTAGTTGGCTGGTCGCAAACTTCTGTAGGACCGAAGTACTGGATAGGACCAGGATAAACGTATGCAGTTTCCTTAGCCCAAGCTTCACGCTGTGCAGCGAATGCTTTGAAAGGAGCACCGTCAAGTCTTACAAGAGCCTTCTGTATAACAGGTTTCATTTCGCCGTGACGACGTTCCATGTTCATCATCATTGTGATAGGCACACCACCAGCAATCCATTCAGCAGCAGGAGCAGTAGTATTACGTACTGATGACATATAACCAGTCTTACCGCTTGCGATAAGCAATGAAGCAGTGTAACCAAGTGAGTAGCAGTAGTCTGCATCGAAGTTAGATGGAGCAGCGCAACGTCCTTCGTAACCGAAGAAGTGGTGCTGTGCAGAGAACTTACCTGCGAACTTGCCTTCAGCCTTCCATGCAGCAAGTTTCTTGCCTACCATTTCAGAAAGGAGTTTTTCAGTTTCGATAAGTGATACCTGTACGTTTCCGTGTGGGTCGCGGTCGAGTGACAACTGACGAGCAACACCTTCTGGAAGAGAAGCATAAATAGCAGCGTTTTCAGCAGAAAGCTTGCTGATGATATATTCACGCTGTTTGTTAGGTTCAATTTTGTTGAATTCTTCACCGTTAGCTGCAAGGAAGTCGTTAAGTTCAGCGATAAGAGCCTTCATGGCAGGGATGAACTCGATAAGACCTTCCGGGATAAGAACGATACCGAAGTTGTTTCCTTCAGCAGCACGGTTTGCAACAGCCTGAGCGATAGAAGTAACTACATCGTCAAGTGACATGTTCTTAGCCTCAACTTCCTCAGAGATGATACATACGTTAGGCTGAGTCTGAAGTGCACATTCAAGGGCGATGTGAGAAGCAGAACGTCCCATCAATTTGATGAAGTGCCAGTACTTGCGAGCTGAGTTACAGTCACGTTCGATGTTACCGATAACTTCAGAGTAAGTCTTACATGCAGTATCGAAACCGAATGAAGTTTCAATCATTTCGTTCTTCAAGTCACCGTCGATAGTCTTAGGACAACCGATTACCTGTACGCCATAGTTCTTTGCAGCATAGTATTCAGCCAAAACGCAAGCGTTAGTGTTAGAGTCGTCACCACCGATGATAACCAAAGCCTTGATGCCAAGTTCTTTCAGGATTTCGTAACCTTTTTCGAACTGTTCTTCTTTTTCAAGTTTTGTACGACCTGAACCGATGATATCGAAACCACCTGTGTTACGGTATTCGTCGATGATATCAGCAGTAAGTTCTTTATAGTTGTGGTCTACCAAACCGCCAGGACCAAGGATAAATCCGTAAAGTTTGTTGTTAGGATTAAGTTTCTTGATACCGTCGAAAAGACCAGAGATAACGTTGTGTCCACCAGGAGCCTGTCCACCAGACAAGATAACACCGACATTCATTTCTGCAGTGTTCTGAGCCTGTCCTTCTACGAACTGGATCAAAGGCATTCCGTAAGTGTTAGGGAACAATTTTTTGATAGCTTCCTGATCGGCTACAGACTGAGTAGCTTCACCTTCTTTTACTGCAACCGCACCTGTCAGGGCTTTTGGCAATTTTGGCTGATAAGCAGCTCTTGCAATTTGTAATGCACTTTTTGTCATAATTTCAAAATTTATTTATATAAGGTGTATGTTATTTTAATCCTCTATAAGTTTTAAAAAACGCTTTGTCGTTTTAATCAAAACGTCCTGTTGTTTTAGTCAAAATGTGCCGGCGTTTTATTTTATATGCTTTTTCAACGTTCTGTGCAAATTTCGCCTTTTTTTCGGAAATACGA
This sequence comes from Bacteroides caecigallinarum, assembly GCF_021530995.1. Lineage (GTDB taxonomy): Bacteria > Bacteroidota > Bacteroidia > Bacteroidales > Bacteroidaceae > Phocaeicola > Phocaeicola faecigallinarum. Next base: position 7,653 of record NZ_JADYTF010000055.1, on the reverse strand, counting down.
AAATGACGGATAAAAAAAATACACCATAGGAATAATATTTGACAAAAAGAGGTAGATATTCCAACAAAAACATTATCTTTACGACAAAATATTTTTTATTAATCAATTAAAATCATAGAATTATGGCTAGTAGAAGAGACTTGAAAAAACATGTGAACTATATTTCTGAAGTAACTGTTGGTATGTGTATTATAGAAGGCATGAACGCCGAAGGTGAAAGACGCGAAGCTATCGCAAACCTTGTAGAAAAGACACTAAACCTCCGTTCAGATATAATAAGCCGAATCAGCCATACTGAACCTAGAAATGTAAAAGGTTTCTATAAAAAGCTGAAATCAGATTTCAATACGCAGATTGAAGAAGTGTTCAACAAACTGAACGAAAAATAATCCACTGACAGGAGGAAATGAAGAAAGCGCTTTTCAGTTTTATTTACTTCAAGCTATTGGGATGGAAAGCTGAAGTCAGTGTTCCGGACTACGACAAATGTATAATATGTGCTGCCCCACACACCACCAACTGGGATTTAATTATAGGAAAACTGTTTATTGGAGCCATAGGCCGTGAATCAGGGTTTCTTATGAAAAAAGACTGGTTCTTCTTCCCGCTGGGATACCTGTTCAGATGGATGGGCGGAATACCGGTTGACAGAAGCAAACGTACTTCATTGGTGGAGCAGACAGTGGAGCTGATAAAGAAAAGTCCGAAATTCCATTTGGCAATAACTCCGGAAGGTACACGTTCAGCAAACCCTAACTGGAAAAAAGGTTTTTATTTCATTGCAAGCGGCGCAAATATACCTATCGTACTTATAGGTATAGATTATCATAAAAAATGTATTTATGCCAACAAGGCTGTCATGCCTACAGGTGATATAGACAAGGACATGCGCGAAATAAAACTCTACTTCAAGGATTTCAAGGGAAAACATCCTGAGAAGTTCGATATAGGAGAGGTGTAAAAACAATAAAACGGCTGTAAATCAAATAATTTACAGCCGTTTTATTGTTTTTACACAAACTTTGGCAAATATACTAGAAATCTATAATAAACTCATCGAAGCTAGTATTCTCTATTCCTATTTTCTCTTTCAGCCTCATCTTGCGTCGGGATATGCTGGCCTTTGCAATATGGTATATCTCTGAAAGCATGGACATAGATAGTTCCATCTTTACCAGACAGCAGAAACGTATGTCATCATCAGTAAGCTGGGGACAGAGTTTCTTCAGTCTCTCTGTAAACATATCAAAGCAGGCATCAGTATTGCCTGTTATAATCTTCCAATCCTCATCAGTCAGATGAAGTGCACCCTGAGCATTCTGTCGCCTCATTATCACCGGAAGAGTAATATTGTTGAGCTGTTTGTAATAATCAATATTTTTATTCAGTTTCTCTATTTCTTTCTGTCTCAGTTCCTCCTGCTTACGGGCAAGCGATATTTCCATATCTCTACACTTCAATGTTTCTTCCATTTTCAGACATGTCTCCTCTCTCAGACGCTCTGTAAGCTTACGTTTGTTTGAACGGTAATGATGGAGCAACACGGTTAGAAACATTATAAGAAGTAATGCTGCAAGTACAAAGTTGGAAAACATCAACTGGCTTGATGCTGCCTGCATTTCTGCCTTATTCGCACGGTTTTTCTGGATGTTATATTCATGTATGCCATGCATCTTTTCCAAAAATTCATCACGCCTGTCCTCTATCAGGGAATCAAGAGTCATAGTGTATTTTTTAAGAAATTCATAAGCTTGCGGAATATTTCCAAGACTGTCGTACATCTCAGACATAGCCCTATACGACTTCATGCGTGCAGTCATATCCACACTATACATATTTGGTATTATATAATGTACTGCAGAATCAGGACTACCGTTCAAAGTGTATGCCAGTCCCTTAAACATGAGCAGCTCGCTCCTCAACTGGGGAACAGGTCCCAATTCCAGACCTTTATCGGCAAAATACACAACACTGTCTGAATTACCCGAAGCCATATATGCCTCCGACAAATGTTTATATATATCCGACTTAGTATTGTCGTTTCTGTCATGCAAATAGGCCAATGATTCCCTTAATGTGGAATATACCATAGGCATGTCTTTTTTATTCAGATAATACAAAGCCTTTTCATGTAGGAATTCTATGTTTGCCGACGAATCGTGCAGGGACTTCAACAAGCATTCTGCAGAATTTATGTATGACTTTTCCATGTCGTGCCTCATCTTGAAACGGTATATTTTCGCCAGTTCCAGATTGACCTTAAAATGAAGCATACTGTCCGAACCGGCATACTCACCCGCCATGACATAGCTGTCTATCGCCCTTAGAAGATAAAAATTCTTATGCTGAATTCTGGCCTGATAAAAATAAGCAGTAGCAAGACATGAATCCATCTCCTCGCGCGAAAACACCTTGACCGAGAAATTCAATATAGAATCATTCTTTGGGAAACTGTCTTTATCGCACATGTCTTTCACCATTGACAAAACATTTACCGCACGTTTCACATCGGCATCATCACGACCCGAACAGGAAGACATGATAAAAACAAAAAGGGAAGAATATATCAGATATCTGAAAAAACTGTATAATGACATAAAATCAGGATAAGGTTAATTTTATTACGAAGATACAAAACTGTATTAATATCTAAATAATATACAGTATTTTCAGACATCTTTTTTGGGTCTTTTAAGTGTTATATACAGGAATAAACTATCAATCCTCGAATAATGAATCGAGAGCGGACTCCTCTCCCACTACCCATACTATGTCACCCTCCTGCAATTCTGCATCAACATCAGGCTGACGCAACGACATATCGTCGGAAGACTCAACTCCTACCACAAGACAGTGATACTTGTTTCTTATTCCACTCTCACGTATAGTCTTACCTACAAATTTTGAATTTCCTGTAACAACAAACTGTTTGAGAAGCATCTCTTTCTTTTCAAAGTCATCATCCACACAGCCTTCAGAGATAGCTTCCGCATGTTCGGCGAATGCCGACAACTGCGAGTCGGAACCTATAACTTGGATAGTGTCACCGGGGAAAATCCTTGTCTGCCCGCCCGGAATATTGATTCTGTGTGTACCACGTATGATTGATGCCACATGAACTCCAAACCTTTTTCCCAGGTTCAGTTCCATCAGCGTCAGACCTGCCCACAACGAATCTGCCGAAATCTTTATGTCTGTCAGGTGTATATCCCTGTCAAGCAATCGTCCTGCGTACTCCGGTTTCTTGCTTCCCCTATAAACCATAAACATATCCTTCGACCTCATATTCTGGACGAAAGTCCTCTCCATCAGAATTGACTGTTTCTTCAGGAAACGGGAGAATATCATGGTAAGCACAACTACAATTGCCACTCCGACAACTATAGCCACGGAAGCCTGGAATATATGGTTAATCACATAAATCACGAATATCACACCTATCACTATTCTGAGTATCACCACAGATATCAGAGGAGCATGATTGAACCTGCTGTCTTTCCACAAAGCCTTGAACTCGATGGAGTGGTTCTTCTTCATAATCATGGCACGCAGGAAAGGCGATATAAGAATTATCGTTATGACCGCGCCTGCCCAACGTCCCCATTTGTCTCCCATAGTTTCAACAAGCAAAGGAAGAATAAAGCTGAAAGATATAAAAATGGCCGCAATAGTCAGTACAGAATATATCACAGTAATCCTGATTATGGCATAAATCAACGATTTCCAGTTACTCTGATAATTGGCCGGCTGGGTGGAGCCCGAGTATCTTTCTATCATGTTTCTCCATTTAGGAGGCATACGTTTATCTACAAAGTTATATGCCGGAACAGAAAGACGGATCATATAAGGTGTAAGGAACGTGGTTATTACAGACACCGCAACGACTATCGGATACAGAAAATCGCTGGTCACGTTCAGACTTACACCAAGCGACGCTATGATAAACGCGAACTCACCTATCTGTGTCAAACTGAAACCACACTGCATGGATGTCTTGAGCGACTGTCCGGAAAGCAGTACACCTGCTGTGCCGAATATGGTCTGTCCTAGAAGGATTGCAACTATTATGGCTACAATAGGCCATATATACTCAACTATCAGATTAGGATCGACCATCATACCCACAGACACGAAGAATATGGCACCGAACAAGTCCTTTACAGGGGCTACCAGCTTTTCAATACGCTCCGAATCAAGTGTCTCGGCAAGTATGGAACCCATAATGAAAGCTCCGAATGCCGGAGAGAATCCCACCTTGGCAGCCAGGACCACCATTCCGAAACACATGCCCAAGGAGAATATCAGAAGTGTCTCGTCACTCATCAGCTTACGTGAGCGCTTGAGGAATGTAGGAATGAGATACATGCCGACCACGAACCACAAGATAAGGAAGAACACCAGTTTCAGGATACTACCTACCATCTCCATTCCTTCGAAATTCTTGCTCACAGCCATTGTGGAAAGCATAACCATAAGTACGATGGCAAGAATATCTTCAATAATAAGAATACTCAACACAAGTCCTGTGAATTTCTGCTGCCTGATGCCCAAATCATCAAATGCTTTATATATAATGGTGGTAGATGACATGGCAAGCATACCTCCCAGATAGATACAGTCCATCTGTTTCCACCCGAAGGTCCATCCTACGAATATTCCCACCGCTATCATACACAGAATAATGGTGCATGCCGAAATCACCGCCGAACCTCCGACTTTCATCAGTTTCTTAAAACTGAAATCAAGACCAAGAGCAAACAAAAGGAATATCACACCTATATCCGACCAGGTTTTTATACTGTCGGCATCAGTTACTGAAGGAGTAAAAGTGAAATGCGGACTGGCCAGAAATCCGGCAACTATATACCCCAACACCAATGGCTGTTTCAGTTTTTTGAACACAAGTGTCATTATACCGGCACATATCAATATCAGGGCCAAATCGCTTATTAAAGGAGCCAAATGAGACATAATCGTTATAAATAGTTATTACAACCGCAAAATTACTAAATAAAATAATAGCAAAAGCGGAAGTCTATGTAAAATATCACATAAACTTCCGCTTTATAATATCAAAAAGACAATATTTTATTTTCTGAAAGGCGGTTTTACCACTATGGCTTTAAGTTTTCTGCCACGATTGTCCAGACATATTTCCGTTCCAGGCTTGGAGAATTCAGTCTTGACATATCCCATACCTATACCGATCTTGCGTGTGGGCGACATTGTTCCCGATGTAACATTACCGATAACGTTTCCATCCAAATCGGTAAGAGGATAGCCGTGTCTAGGTATACCTCTGTCTATCATCTCAAAACCTACAAGCTTACGTGCAACGCCTTCAGCCTTTTGTTTTTCCAGAGCAGCACGGTTTGTAAAGTTCTTGCCATCAACAAACTTTGTTATCCATCCCAGTCCCGCTTCTATAGGCGAAGTGGTATCGTCAATATCGTTGCCATACAGGCAGAATCCCATCTCAAGTCGCAATGTATCACGGGCTCCCAGTCCTATAGGTTTGATGCCGAACTCCTCACCAGCCTCGAACACATCATTCCAGATTTTTTCTGCATCCTGCGGGTAGAAATACAGTTCGAAACCTCCCGCACCGGTATATCCCGTGTTGGATATAATGACGTTCTTCACACCGGCAAGTTCGCCGACCTTAAAAGTATAATAAGGAATATCGGCCAGAACAACATCCGTAAGTTTCTGCAATGTATCAATGGCTTTAGGTCCCTGTATGGCGAGCTGCCCGATATTGTCGGACGAATTTTCCAGTTCAGCACCGACAGTGTTATGCGAAACGCACCAGTTCCAGTCCTTTTCTATATTGGCAGCATTCACCACAAGCATATATTTGTCAGGTTCGTAGGCATAAACCAGAAGGTCGTCTACTATTCCGCCGTCTTCATTTGGGAAACATGTATACTGAATTTTTCCAGGAGTAAGTACCGCAGCATTATTCGAAGTTACCTGCTGAATGAATTCAAGCGCAGACGGTCCCTTTACCCAGAACTCACCCATGTGCGAAACATCGAAAACTCCCACACTCTGACACACTGTGAGATGTTCTTCAATAATTCCGGAATATTCAATAGGCATATTGTAACCTGCGAATTCATGCATCTTAGCTCCAAGCGCTATATGCTTCTCTGTGAATGGAGTAGTTTTCATAAGTATTAAAGTATTAAATTTATAGTTTGGGTATCTTGATTTCTGTAAGGTTATAAAGATAAACAGACAAGGCCCACTAGTTCAGTGAGACCTTGTCAGTTATAATCAATATCTGTTTGCTGTCAGCTCAGCAATTTTCACTATTACTTTTACAGCCTTTTCTATAGACTGCACAGGGACGAATTCGTATCTTCCGTGGAAATTCAATCCTCCTGCAAAGATATTAGGACAAGGCAGTCCCTTGAACGACAACTGCGCACCGTCAGTACCTCCGCGTATAGCCTTAACCTTAGGCTCTACCCCGGCTTCTTTCATCGCACCGAATGCAATGTCAATGATGTGCATCAGCGGCTCTACTTCCTGACGCATGTTGTAATACTGGTCTTTAAGTTCTACAGCTACGATATTACAGCCATATTTTGCATTCATCTTGCTTGCGCAATCGGCTACAAAAGCCTTTCTGCTTTCAAATTTTCCTCTGTCATGGTCGCGGATGATATACGTTAGTTCCGATTGTTCTACCTCGCCCTTCATGCCTACCAGATGGTAGAAACCTTCGTAACCCTCGGTAGTGGCAGGAGTCTCATTAGCCGGCAACATAGACATAAACTCATTTGCCACAAGCATTGAGTTTATCATCTTGTTTTTTGCATATCCTGGATGAACATTTCTTCCTTTTATCACAATTTTTGCGGCAGCAGCATTGAAATTCTCGAATTCAAGTTCGCCCACTTCGCCACCGTCCATTGTATAAGCCCATTTTGCACCGAATTTCTCCACATCAAATTTATGTGCTCCCAAACCGATTTCCTCATCAGGATTGAAACCGATTCTGATTTTTCCATGCTTGATTTCCGGATGCTCTTTCAGATAAGCCATAGCGGATATTATCTCTGCAATACCAGCCTTGTCGTCAGCACCTAGTAGAGTATGTCCGTCGGTCACAATAAGGTCTTCACCCTTGTGGTCAAGAAGTTCAGGGAACTGCGAAGGAGAAAGAATGATATTATCCTTATTGCATAGAACTATGTCAGTTCCGTCATACTTCTCGACGATACGAGGTTTTACGTTAGCACCGCTCATATCAGGACTTGTATCCATGTGTGCTATGAACCCCACAACCGGTATCGGTCTGTCTACATTTGCAGGAAGAGTGGCAAAAAGATAACCGTTTTCATCAAGAGTTATCTCTTCAAGCCCAAGTTCCTGAAGTTCCTGCTGCAAGTATTTTGCAAAAACCATCTGCTTTGCCGTACTTGGAGTAACGCCTGTATTTTCGTCAGACTGTGTATCAAAAGTCACATACTTTAAAAATCTGTCTATTACTGTCATGTTTTTTATATGTTAAATTGTTGATTGATGTAAAGTTAAAAAAATGGTTTATAATAACAAAACTACATGTTCATTTTTTGGTTATTTTCATACTAGGAAACTCATTTAAAAAGAAATACATCATAAAAACCAAAAAGTATTATCAAG
>NZ_JADYTF010000054.1 GCF_021530995.1 Bacteroides caecigallinarum | reverse complement strand
AAAAATAACAAGAGGAAATCAAGCCTTAAGGGTAAAAGAAAAATGGCGGGATGGAGCGATGAGTTTCTTGCTGAACTTTTAGATGCACCATGGCAAAATGAAGATATTAAGTAATGCGTCAGCCCTGTTCCAACAAGCTTTTCTTTCTGCTGACGATGGTCGGCAGATGTGCCGACCATGGTGGACAGATGTGTTTACCATCGTCAGCAGTGCTGCCGACGATGGTCGGCAGCTAAAGATGCATACCCGTTTCTTTATGGTTTGTCTTGGTTAAATCTCAGATAGAATAAAAGGAAGATATGAACAGTCAAAGCGAAAATGTCGTAACGGTTATCTGAATGTAAGTCCCTAACTTTGCGTCAGATAAACAAGATAAACGATATGAAAAGACTATTACTCAATTTTGCTTTTGCCTGTTCGCTTTTTCCTCTTGGAGCGCAGCAGGTGTTGACGCTGGAAGAATGTCTGCAGATAGGTATCGAGAATAATCTCACACTGCAGACCAAGCGCAACGAAATTATCAAAGGAAAGCACAGCATCTCGGAGAACCGTTCCAAGCTTCTACCACAGATCAATGCTGTGGCATCTTTCAACGACAATTTCAACCCACCCGTTTCGGTTACCGACGGCTCGGCATACGGTAATCCTTACAACGTTACAAAAACACTGCAATATAATGCTTCGGCGGGATTGCAACTTCAGATGCCTCTGTATAACCAGACCATTTATACGGCAATGTCGATAACCAAGATGATGGACGAAATAAACACTCTCTCTTACGACAAGGCACGCGAGGACCTGATAATGCAAATCACAAAGATGTATTATCTGGGTCAGAGTACAGCCGAGCAGATTTCAATAGTGAAAGAAAACATCACCCGTCTGGAGGAACTGAGAGATATTACTACTGCTTTCTTCGACAATGGTATGGCGATGGAAGTGGATGTGAAACGTGTGAATATCAATCTCGAAAATCTTCAGGTACAGTATGACAATGCAGTGGCAATGCTTACACAACAAATAAACATGCTGAAGTACGTGATAGATTATCCTGCGGAAACAGATATCACACTCACTCCGGTGGATACAGAGAGTATCATTCCTGTAGAAATGAGCGGACTGTACGAAGGTCAGCCGGAACTGGAGCTGCTGAAGAAACAAAGTACGCTGGCAGAGAAACAGAAGAAGATGATTTCGCAGGGATATATTCCTTCACTGTCGCTTACCGGAAGTTTCATGTACTCGGCATTCACCGACAAGGCAAAGAACTGGTTCCACGACGGACCGTCAAGCAAATGGTACAACTCATCAGGCATAGGTCTGACACTCAAGGTTCCTATATTCGACGGACTGGACAAACGGTCGAAGATACAAAAAGCAAAACTTGACATTGAAAATGCAAAACTGTCGTATGACAATGCTCTGAAAAGTTTCAGAACACAGTATCTGAATGCCACGAATGATCTTATGAACAGCCGACGCAATTTCACAAAGCAGAAAGACAACTACCTGTTGGCAGAAGATGTTTACGAAGTGACTTCCGACCGCTACCGTGAAGGAGTGGCGTCAATGACAGAAGTACTACAGGACGAAATGCGTATGAGCGAGGCACAGAACAACTATGTCACTGCACACTACAACTACCGCGTGAATAATCTTACGATGCTGAAACTTACAGGAAAACTTGAGACATTATTAAAATAACGGTATTTAAACAGTACTTAAACACTGTTTAAATACTGATTAACTAACTTCTTTAACTTCAAATAAAAAACGATATGGAAACAAAAGAACTTGATATAAAGAAAAACACACTAGAGCAACAAGCTGCAAAACTCAGAAAACAACGCCGTCGCCAGATGCTGGCAAGTACATTCGGAATTATAATTCTTTTGGTAGGTCTTTATCAGATTGGAGTAATGTTCTTCAGCTATAAGCTGAACGAAACAAGCAATGACGCACAGATAGAACAATACATTTCGCCGGTAAACCTCCGTGCTTCGGGATATATAAAGAAGGTATATTTCACCGAGCATCAGACAGTGAAGAAAGGCGATACACTTATGGTTCTCGACGACCGGGAATACCGTATCCGCGTGATGGAAGCTGAGGCTGCACTGAAAGATGCCATGGCAGGAGCTTCAGTTATGGGTCAGACACTCCAGACCACAAAGGCTTCCGCTTCGGTTTATGAGGCTTCAATCTCGGAAGTGGAAATCCGTCTGGCTAAACTTGACAAGGATCGTAAGCGTTACGAAAACCTTCTTCAGAGAAATGCGGCAACACCTATCCAACTGGAACAGATAGAGACAGAATATGAGGCAACAAAGAAAAAGCTTGTGGCATTGAAACGTCAGCAGGAAGCTGCAATGTCGGGAGTGAACGAAGTGTCAACCCGTCGTCAGAATATGGATGCTGCCATACAGCGCGCACAGGCTGCACTCGAAATGGCAAGACTGAATCTTTCATACACAGTGGTTACCGCACCATGCGACGGACAGTTGGGACGCCGCGCCATAGAGGAAGGACAGTTCATCTCTGCTGGACAGACAATAACCTACATATTGCCTGACACACAGAAATGGGTGATAGCCAACTATAAGGAAACTCAGGTGGAAAACCTTCATATAGGCCAGGAAGTAACACTCACTGTAGATGCTGTCAGAGACAAGGAATTCAAGGGAAAGATTACAGCCATATCCGGTGCCACAGGTTCTAAATACTCGCTTGTACCAACCGACAATTCAGCCGGAAACTTTGTGAAGATACGCCAGCGTGTTCCTGTAAGAATAGATTTCGAGGGACTGAGTAAGGAAGACAATGAACGTCTTGCTGCCGGAATGATGGTCATTGTGAAAGCAAAATTATAATCTGTTAATCTATGCCAAAGAATTATCCATTCTATAATTGGGTCCCCAAACCTGTAGGCATCATCCTGCTGATACTGCTCTTCATACCGATACTGACTGTGGGCGGAGTATATACAGCCAACAGCGGCGAGATGACAAGCGGACTGGGAATCCAGTCGGAACATATCCAGTTCGTGGGGTTCGTCACCTCGATAGGTATGGCAGCCTTCGCTCCATTCTTCTATCAGCTGGTATGTATCCGCCGTGAGAAGATGATGTGCGTGATAGGGTTCTCACTCTTGTACATCTTCAGTTATGTGTGTGCTGTCACAGACAGTATCTTCCTTCTCGCATTGTGCAGCCTTATCATGGGCTTCCTCCGTATGGTGCTCATGATGGTGAATCTCTTTACCCTGATAAAATACGCTTTCGGAATGGAAGCTACAAGGAATATCACTCCGGGAATGGAACCGACCACAGAAGAAGGCTGGGATGCCCTTGACGCAGAGAAAAGCAAGAGTATGCCAATCATATACCTCTTCTTCATGATACTGGGACAGATAGGAACATCGCTCACGGCATGGCTGGCTTACGAATATCAGTGGCAGGACGTATATTACTACATGATGGGAATGACGCTTGCAGCCATACTTATTATAATGGTGACAATGCCTTATCATAGCTATAACAGCCGACGTTTCCCTATCAATTTCCGCAAGTTCGGCAGTGTGGCAGTGTTCAGTGCTATGATGACCTGTATAGTATATGTTTTGGTTTACGGCAAGACTCTCGACTGGTATTCCGATCCTACAATAGTCCGTTCCACGGTGCTTGCAGTGGTATTCGGTGCATCCTTCTTCTATATGGAATCTTCCGGACGTTCGCCGTATTTCATGATGGAAGTGTTCCGTCTGCGCACTATCAATATGGGTATCGTACTTTTCCTTCTGCTGATGATATTCAACACCAGTTCCATGTTTGTAAATGTTTTCACCGGAGTGGGTATGAAGATAGACAACTGGCAGAATGCAGCTCTTGGCAACTGGAGTATGCTGGGATATTTCATAGGAGCAGTGATTGCCATAATACTGGGCTCAAAGAGAGTGAAGCTGAAATACCTTTTCGGTATGGGCTTTTTTCTGATAGGAATGTCGGCACTGTTCATGTACTTCGAAGTTCAGACAGCAGGGCTGTATGAGAGAATGAAATATCCGGTGATAATCCGTTCGGCCGGAATGATGCTTATATATTCGCTTGCTGCGGTACATGCCAACCAGCGTATGCCGTACAAGTATCTTTCCACATGGATTTGCATAATGCTTTCCGTACGTATGATATTGGGACCGGCAATAGGAACATCGCTATATACCAATGTGATGCAGCACCGTCAGCAACATTATATCACACGATTTGCACATGACGTAGATAGGGTAGAAGCACAGAATGCCGCTTCGTACGACCAGACAGTTCGAGGAATGCGCTATCAGGGTAAGAGTGAAACCGAGGCTGAGAACATGGCTGCCATATCCACAAAGGGTAAGGTACAGGTTCAGGCTACACTCTCGGCTGTGAAGGAAATGTCCGGCTGGACATTCTACGGATGTATGATTTCAATGCTTTTCGTTCTTGTTTATCCATATCGTAAGAGGAAATTATCGGCTTAGCGTGAAATTTTTCCGCTAAGTCCGGTAATTTTACTAACTTAGCGCAAAGTTAAATTGGTATGATAAACTGTCCTGAAATATTAATAAAGCTGGAAGAAAAAATATCCGGTCAGTCCGATGTCTGTTCATCGGGCGGACCGGTTTTTGATTTTCCAGAAAGTATGAAAAAGGGATTCGTCAATTTCGGTATAGGTTTGATAGTATGTCATACCGGCCGATTCGATTTCAATCTTTCAGGTAAAAATTATTCTGCCCATACAGGCGAGACGGTTTTTATCCACGAAGGCTCATCATTCCGCATAACCGGTCAGTCTGAAAAACTGGAAGTAAGTATTATTATATATAAGGTGTCGCCAATACGTGATGTTCTCGGGAATATGGTTTATTCCGTTCACCTTTACTCGCAGATGTCTCCTGAAACACATTGTGTATGGAATACCGGCGATGAAGATGATGTGGCAGGATATATCTCACTTATCGGAACTGAATATCCGCAGCAGGATGATTTCTTTCCGGTATACGAAAAGCGCTTGCTTCTTCTCTCATTGACTTATCGTCTTTGTTCTGTTTTTCAGAAGAAGTTTCTTTCCGGAAATTCTGTAGGAGCAAGGCGCACGGAAATATTCCTCCGTCTCATCCAGCTTATCGACCGCCATTTCATGTCCGAACGCGGAGTTGAGTTTTATGCCGACAAACTGTTTCTTTCTCCGAAATATCTTTCAGGACTTTCGAAATCCGTATGCGGATATACGGTTCAGGAACTGGTGTTCAAGGCCATAATCCGTAAGTCAATGGCTATGCTCGACAGTACAAACAAGACTGTTCAGGAAATATCCGATGAGTTTAATTTCCCCAACCCTTCCAGTTTCGGAACATTTTTCAAGAAGCAGGTAGGGATGTCTCCACAGAGGTATAGGGAGAGGGAAGGATAAATCCTTGTACGGAAGAATTGAAAGTGCATGGCGAGTTACGGACGATAGAGTGGTGTATTCCTTTACTGTACCTGCCAATACTACTGCAACTTTACGAGTTCCTGCCAAGAATATGGAAAGTATTTCTGAGAATGGAAAACCAGTTGGATCAGTGGAAGGAGTTTTGTTATCAGAACACATCGATGGTAATGCTGTGATAGAATTGAGCTCTGGAAAATATGAGTTTACTGTGATTGAATAATTATCATTAGTCCGAAGATATAAATTCAAAAAGGTAAATATAATGTGTGTAAACTAAATTTCATCTAATTTACAATGAAACAACCAAAAACAAAGAAAAGATTGGGCATGTCTCTGCTATGTTTAGGACTTGCCGTTTCAGCATCAGCATTTACAACTGTACCTGATTCTGTATATTTATTTTCATATAATGCACATCCGGGCAGCGGATTGAATATGGCGTGGAGTGCCGACCAGAAATATTGGTCTCCGATAGGTCCTGAACATGCTTTCATGAAGAGTGATTTCGGTGTATGGGGCGGAGAAAAGAAAATGTATAATCCATATCTCATAAGAACTGAAGATGGAATGTGGCGCTGTGTATTTCAGGTAAATGATTATTCCAATCAGTTTGCAGTGGCTGAGAGCCGTGACCTTGTGTTATGGCAGCCTCAGGATTATCCTCATATGGAAGGTGTAAGCAGTTGTCTGGAGCCTGTCTTAAAGTATGATTCTAATAGGAAAATGTATCAGGTTCTTTTCAAGACAAAAGAAGGCGATTATTATATAACAGAGTCGTCAGATTTCTATAATTTCACTAAACCTGTCAAAGTTGGTCCTGATTATTTATCCAGTGCAAGTAAAGATGTTACTGTTGATGGAAGGAAGATGCGAGGTCAGGTTACAAAAGTGGCCTATGCTGATATAAATGCGGTTATTACAGCCATGGAGGCTTCGCGCTATCGTGAGTCCCTAAATTCTCAGCTTGCCAGCGGGAACGAAGAACGTTTTAAGGATTTGAAACCTCTTGAAGCACAGATTTCAATAAATTTTGGTGACACCAAAAAGATAAGTGACAAACTTATAGGAATATTCTTTGAGGATATCAACTATGCTGCCGATGGCGGTCTTTATGCAGAGCTTGTCCAGAACCGGGATTTCGAATATTCTCTTGCCGATACTAAAGGCTCAAATAAAAACTGGAATTCGCGATATGCCTGGAAAGCACAGGGAAATGGTGGAGTATGGGAAATAGAAGAAAAAGCACCTGTACATAAGAATAATTCTCATTATGCCTTGTTGGATATTAAGAAATCCGGAGATTTTTCTTTGCTGAACGAAGGCTTTGATGGTATTCCTGTACGTAAAGGAGAGAAATATATATTCTCTATGTTCGCGCGTCAGATAGAGGGAAAATCATGTAAGTTTGATGTGACACTTGAACAGGATGGTAAAGTAGTTGCAAGCACTAAAGTGTCTTCTTCTAATAAAGAATGGAAAAAATTGAAAGTAACTTTCAAGGCTGATTACAATGCCGATAATGCTGTTATCAGAATTACACCAAAGTCGGAAGGAAAGGTTGCTATAGATATGGTTTCACTTTTCCCGAAAAATACATTCAAGGGACGAGAAAACGGAATGCGTGCTGACCTTGCCCAGGCATTGGCAGATTTGAAACCTAAGTTTATGCGTTTCCCGGGTGGTTGTGTAGCTCACGGAGACGGATTGCATAATATATATAACTGGAAAGAAACTATTGGTCCGTTGGAAAGCCGTAAGCCGCAACGCAATTTATGGGGATATCATCAGACTAAAGGTCTGGGATATTATGAATACTTCCAGTTCTGTGAGGATATAGGTTGTGAACCTCTTCCTGTATTGGCGGCAGGTGTTAGCTGTCAGAACTCCAGTGATTGTGGCGCAGGTCAGCAAGGAGGTATACCTATGGATAAAATGCCTGAATATATACAAGATGTATTGGATCTGATTGAATGGGCAAACGGTGATGCGAAAACAACAGAATGGGGAAAACGCCGTGCAGAGCAGGGACATCCTGAACCTTTCAACCTGAAATATATAGGAATAGGTAATGAAGACCTTATTTCTAAAACTTTTACAGAACGATATCTGATGATAGTAAAAGCTGTCAAAGAAAAATATCCGGATATTATTGTGTGCGGAACTTCCGGACCGTGGTGCGAAGGTAGTGACTACGAAGCTGGATGGCACTTGGCAAAAGATAATAATATAGACATGATAGATGAGCATTATTACCAGACTCCAGGATGGTTTATATATCATCAGAATTATTATGACCAATACGACAGAAATGGTTCTAAGGTTTATTTGGGAGAATATGCTGCTCATGCTCCGGGTCGTCCTAACAATATAGAAACAGCACTTTGTGAGGCAATGCATATTTGTAATATGGAACGCAATGGAGATATAGTCGAGATGAGCTCGTATGCACCGCTTCTGGCAAAGGAGGGACATATAAACTGGAGTCCTGACATGATATATTTTAATAATAATGATGTGAAACTTACAGTTGGTTATCATGTCCAGAAGCTTTGTGGTAATTATTGCGGCGATGAATATATCGGCAGTTCATTATCAGTGAATGAAAGCCGTAAAGGAGTCCGCGAAAGACTTGCCGTAAGTACTGTCCGTGATTCAAAAACCGGAAAAGTCTATATAAAGATGGTAAATCTTCTTAATCATCCGGTAAAGGGAAAACTGAAGATTGATAATGCTGAAAGTTTTTTCGGAAATGAAGTATCGCTTAATGCAAAGCTTCATCTTCTTACTGGTAATTATGATGATACAAAAGCTGTTCCGCAGATAAAGGATATTGCTGTAACACCGGATTTTGAATATGAATTGCCTGCATATTCATTCAGTTTGATAGAATTTTAATTAATGCTTAATATAGAATATCCATGCGGGTTTCAGTATTGCCGAAAGTTACGAAATATAATTTTTTCGGGTATTTCGATTGGATATTTCTATAGAAACAGAAACAATGAAAAGAGGGGAGATTAATCTTAAAACTCCCCTCTTAATCTATGCCATTTATCCGACAGCTCCTGCATTGATCCGAACAGAAGATTTGCCCCTTCATCAAGTAAAGCTGAATCGGGTAGCGGTCCTGTGTTTACAGCAATGGTGAAAATGCCTGCTGCAACTCCGGCTTTTACTCCAAGCGGTGCGTTTTCTACTACTACAGCTTCGTTTGGCTCTATTCCTGCTTTTTTAAGCCCCATAAGGTATGGTTCAGGATTAGGCTTGCCATATTTTACGTCGAATGCCGTAACCATGAACTCTTTCTGGAAAATACCAGGGAAATGATGGTTCAGATTGTCCAGAAGCGACAATTGTCCTGATCCGGTAACAAGTACGGGCTGAAGTCCGGCTTCCTTCACTTGGCGGAGCAATGTGTATGTTCCAGGCATAGGCTCTGCCTTAGGAAGACTGTTGAAAATATCGCTTTTTGTCTGATATATCTTCTTTATTTCTTCTTCATCGGCATTACATCCTCTTTCGCGCATGCAGACGATGTTTATTGTGCTGGCTCCGGTACGTCCTTCGTGCATGAAAGCTTCTTCTTCGCTAAGGTTCATGCCATACATTGCCATTGCCTTGTTCCATGCCTTAGCATGGTTTTTCATTGAATCGAACAGAACTCCGTCCATGTCGAACAGAACTGCTTTCAGGTTGATTTTGTTATATTTTTTTTCTTCTAAATATTTTTGTATCGCTTGTTCAAACATTATAGTTGGCTTTAAATCATTGAAAGGCACGCATTACAGCTGTGCCGTAATACGTGCCTTGTTATTTCTATCAGTTTATGATTCTTTATTTTTTCAGACGAGCCTGGATAGCTTCTGATTCTTTTTCGTAACCTGGCTTGTTGAGCAGTGCAAACATGTTCTTCTTGTATGCTTCAACTCCAGGCTGGTTGAATGGGTTTACTTCGAGGATGTAACCGCTGATACCGCAAGCTTTCTCGAAGAAATAAATCAGCTGTCCGATATAGTATTCGTTTAATGCAGGAACAGATACTCTCATGTTTGGAACACCACCGTCTACGTGTGCAAGCTGAGTTCCGAGTTCTGCCATCTTGTTTACTTCGTCAACACGTTTTCCTGCAAGGAAGTTCAGACCGTCAAGGTTCTGTTCGTCTGTTGGAACGCGTAATTCGTGGTTAGGAGTTTCTATAGATATAACAGTTTCATAGATTGTACGTTCTCCTTCCTGAATCCACTGGCCCATTGAGTGAAGGTCTGTAGAGAAGTCAACTGAGCTTGGGTAAATACCTTTACCGTCCTTACCTTCTGATTCACCGTAAAGCTGTTTCCACCATTCGTTGAAATAGTGAAGTTTAGGCTGATAGTTAACCAAAATTTCAATCTTCTTGCCGTTGCGGTAAAGTTCGTTACGAGTTGCGGCATAAAGAGCTGCAGGATTTTCGTACATGTTTTCGTTTGCACAAACTTCTTCCATTTTGCGTGCACCTTCAACAAGCTTTTCGATATCTATACCTGCCACTGCGATAGGAAGCAAACCTACAGGAGTAAGAACTGAGAAACGTCCGCCTACGTTGTCAGGAATGATGAATGACTTGTAACCTTCGTTGTCGGCTGTTACGCGTGCAGCACCTTTCTTGGCGTCAGTAACTGCTACGATAACCTTGCGGGCCATTTCCTTGCCGCGCTGGTCTTCGCACTGTTTCTTAAGAAGACGGAATGCAAGAGCAGTCTCTGTAGTAGTACCTGATTTTGAGATGTTGATAACACCGAATTTTTTGTCTTTCAGGAAGTTTGTCAGTTCATAAAGATAGTCTTCACCGATGTTGTGTCCTGCGAAAACGATAGTAGGTTCGCCTGCTTTCTTTTCTTTCAACCACTGGAAGCTGTCAGACATAGCTTCGATAACGGCACGTGCGCCAAGGTAGCTACCTCCGATACCTGCAACAACCACTACCTCGCAGTTTTCACGAAGAACAGCTGCTGTAGCTTTGATGTCTTCAATATGTTCTTTTGTTATAGAAGATGGAAGGTGAAGCCAGCCCAGGAAGTCGTTTCCAAGTCCTGTACCTTTTTCAAGAGTTTCCATATAAGTCTTAACCAACGGCTCGTAAGAAGCCAATTTGCCTTCTGCCATGAAGCTGACAGAATTTTCAATGTTCAATTTAATATTTTCCATATTCACAAGTTTATCTGAATGAGTCTGTTAAAAGCTTAATTTCTATCATAGGAGATATGCGTTCGTACAGGATATTGTACACGGCATCTACTATAGGCATATTTACGTGCAAGTGTTTGTTCAATTCCTTGATACATTTGGTGCCGTAATATCCTTCGGCTATCATTTCCATTTCTATCTGCGCGCTTTTCACAGAGTAGCCTTTTCCTATCATCGTTCCGAAAACACGGTTACGGCTGAAATTAGAGTAGCTCGTCACCAGTAAATCACCAAGATAGGCTGATTCGTTGGTACATCTGTCAACAGGATGAACAGTGTTAAGGAAACGGTTCATCTCCTGTATCGCATTTGAGATAAGTACTGCCTGGAAATTGTCTCCGTATTTCAAACCGCTACATATTCCGGCGGCAATTGCATATACGTTTTTCAATACTGAAGCATATTCAATACCTGCTACATCTGTATTTACGGAAGTCTTAATGTAGTGTCCGGTTAATTGCTGGGCAAATATTTTCGCCTTTTCTATATCTTTGCATCCTACTGTTAAATATGAAAGTCGTTCAAGTGCCACTTCCTCTGCGTGGCAAGGACCTGCCAGTACGGCTATGTTTTCTTCAGGAACGCCATATACCTTATTAAAATAGTCAGAAACGATAAGGTTCTCGTCAGGAACGATACCTTTTATGGCAGTGACTATGAATTTGTCCTTGATTTTGGTTTTCAGTTTCTTTAGATGACTTTTAAGGTAAGGCGATGGAGTAACAAAAATCAGGGTATCTGATTCTTTTACCACCTTATTTATATCTGATGAAAAGTTGATATTCTTAACGTTGAAGCGCACGCTGGTCAGATAAGCCGGATTATGTCCGAGACGTTTGAAATCTTCTATTCTGTCGTCCCTACGCATATACCAGTTTATTGATTCGGCTTGGGTAAGAATAATCTTTGCAATAGCTGTGGCCCAGCTACCACCTCCCATAATAGCTATTTTACCAGGGAATTTCACTTTGGTAATTGTTTAATGAGTTTTTAAGTTCTTAAGTTTTTAAGTTTGTAAGCTTTGAATCATACTCAAAACCTACAAACTTAAAAGCCAAATACTTATTTTATGTTTTGTATCCAATTGCTGACTTCGTCAACTGTAGGATTCTTAAGCTCAAGTTTATACTTCTTGTTTACTCCGCAGATGTCCATGTGAAGCTTCTGAGGATTTACGTCCTTCATATCGGCTACCATGTTGTATCCGGCTTTCTGGATCAGTGCTACCCATTCTTCCGGAACACCTATTTCCATGAATTTAGCTGGAGCATCTTTTGGAATGACTTTTTCTGGTCTCATCTGAGGGAAGAACAATACTTCCTGAATTGTGCTCTGACCTGTCATAAGCATAACCAGACGGTCCATACCGATACCCATACCTGATGTAGGAGGCATACCGTATTCAAGCGCGCGAACGAAGTCCTTGTCGATAATCATAGCTTCGTCGTCTCCCTTTTCGCTAAGTCTCATCTGCTCTTCGAAACGTTCAAGCTGGTCGATAGGGTCGTTAAGCTCTGAGTAAGCGTTACACAATTCCTTACCGTTAACCATAAGTTCGAAACGTTCTGTCAAGTCAGGATTGCTGCGGTGACGCTTAGTAAGCGGAGACATTTCGATAGGGTAGTCAGTGATGAATGTAGGCTGTATGTAGTTGCCTTCGCAGAATTCGCCGAAGATTTCGTCGATAAGCTTGCCTTTACCCATAGTATCGTCAATTTCCATATTGAGCTTCTTGCAAACTTCACGAATCTGGTCTTCGTTCATACCTGTAAGGTCATAGCCTGTGAATTCCTTGATAGAATCAAGCATAGTCACACGCTTGAAAGGAGCCTTGAAGTTGATGATGTTGTCGCCAACCTTCACTTCTGTAGTACCGTTTACGTCTAGACAGATCTTTTCAATCATGTTTTCAGTAAACTTCATCATCCAGTTGTAGTCCTTGTATGCCACATAGATTTCCATACAAGTGAACTCAGGATTGTGTGTGCGGTCCATACCTTCGTTACGGAAGTTCTTACCGATTTCATATACACCTTCAAAACCACCTACGATAAGACGTTTCAGATACAATTCGCTGGCGATACGCATGTACAAAGGAATATCAAGCGCATTGTGGTGAGTGATGAACGGACGAGCTGCCGCGCCACCTGCAATAGCCTGAAGGATAGGAGTCTCAACTTCGATATAACCTTTAGAGTTGAAGTATTCGCGCATAGAATTGTAAACCTTGTTGCGCTTAAGGAATATGTCTTTCACTCCATCGTTAACCACTAGGTCAACATAACGCTGACGGTAACGGAGTTCAGGATCTTCGAACTTGTCGTAAGCCACTCCATCTTTATATTTTACAATAGGAAGCGGTTTGATAGATTTAGATAGAACTGTAAGTTTCTTTGCGTGGATTGAGATTTCACCCATCTGAGTACGGAATACGAAACCTTCTATACCGACAAAGTCACCCAAATCAAGTAAACGTTTGAAAACTACATTGTATAAATCCTTATTTTCATCAGGACAGATGTCATCGCGAGTGATATAAACCTGAATACGGCCTTTAGAATCTTGCAATTCAATGAAAGAAGCCTTACCCATTACGCGGCGTGACATTATACGTCCGGCTACAGAAACCATGCGAGGCTCTGCCTCATCGTCTTTGAATTCATCTTTTATATCAGTAGAAAATGCGTTTGTTACATACTCTGCTGCAGGATACGGGTCTATGCCCATAGCTCTCATCTCATTCAGACTGTTGCGTCTGATAATTTCCTGTTCACTTAGTTCTAATACGTTCATTTCTTATATATTAACTATATTTTGGTACAAAAATAAGAAACATTTCGGAATATATTAATATATGTATGATACTTTTTGCTCAAATAACCTGATGTACATCTTTTTTGAAATGTTTTTTATCGTACCTAATAATCTCTTCTGCTATCAAAAATATTCAAATGTTTGCAATTGTCAAATAAAATGTCGTATTTTTTTGTGAGTTATCATGAAATTGTTACCTTTGGGCTCTTCTAAATGTGAAAAGCATGAAAATAGTTATTTTACAAACGGACATTGTTTGGGCCAATCCTTCGGCCAACATCCAAAAAGCGGACGAAATTATAAACAAGTATGAAGGTGTTGATATTTTCGTTTTGCCAGAAATGTTTTCTACCGGTTTTTGTACTAAACCGGAAGGTATTGCTGAAAAATCCGATTCTGGAACTCTGGAATGGATGAAACAGACGGCACAGCGCAAGAAATGTGCTATTGCCGGCAGTATAGCGTTGGAGGAAAAAGGTCAGTATTATAACAGATTCTATTTTGTACATCCAGGAGGAACAGTAGAATGGTATGACAAGAAACATTTGTTTACTTACGGTGGAGAACACAAGCACTTTACAGCCGGAACACGACGTGTTATAGTCAATTATAAGGATGTAAGGATTTTGCTGCAAATTTGTTATGACCTGCGTTTCCCTGTATGGAGTCGTAACAGGAATGATTATGATATTGCTTTCTATGTTGCAAGTTGGCCTACTCCACGTGTAGAAGCCTGGAAGATGCTTCTCAAGGCGAGAGCCATAGAAAACCAGTGTTATGTAGTGGGGGTTAATAGAGTAGGTAAAGATCCGAACTGTGATTACATAGGCGGAAGTGCTGTGATTGATCCGTACGGAAAGGTGATTGCTGCTTGCGAAGACGGTAAGGCTTGCGAAGCTGTGGTTGATATTGATATGTCTGAACTTGAAGCATTCCGTAAGAAATTCCCGGTGTTGAACGACGCCGATTCTTTTGAATTAGTATAACTTGAAATATGGAAAACAGTAAGAATTTATTACTCTTGGGTGACCAGGCTATAGCTTTGGGAGCCATTCATGCGGGTATAGCCGGTGTATATGCTTATCCGGGTACACCTTCGACAGAGATTACAGAATACATACAGGAACATCCGCTTGCAAAAGAACGTAAGTTGCACAGCAGCTGGTGTACTAACGAAAAGACTGCTATGGAAGCGGCTCTCGGTGTCAGTTATGTCGGTAAGCGTGCTCTTGTGTGTATGAAGCATGTAGGTATGAATGTCTGTGCCGATGCTTTTGTCAATTCAGGCATGACCGGTGCAAATGGTGGAGTTGTGGTAGTAGCTGCTGATGATCCTTCCATGCATTCGTCGCAGAATGAACAGGATTCAAGATTTTACGGCAAGTTTGCCATGATTCCTATTCTTGAACCTTCTTCACAGCAGGAGGCATACGACATGATGCAGTATGCTTTCGAAATGTCAGAATGTGAGGGAACTCCTGTTCTTATGAGAATTACCACACGCATGGCACATTCGCGAGCTAATGTTGCTGTGAAAGATGAGGCTTCTGAAGTTACATCAACAGGTAGGGCTTCTTCGCCTGCCAATTGGGTTCTTTTACCGGCAAATGCACGTCGCCGTAATAAAGAAGTAATCGAACTTCAGCCGGTGTTACGTAAACTCTCTGAAGAGTCTCCTTTCAATAAGGCTGAAAATATATCTTCCGGAAAGGCTGATTTAGGAATTGTAGCTTGCGGTATTGGATATAATTATGTAATGGAAAATTATCCTGACGGATGTCCTTATCCTATTGTCAAAGTATCACAATATCCTCTGCCTACAGATAAGATAATAGCTTTGGCAAATTCATGTAAGGAAATATTGGTGGTTGAAGACGGACAGCCTTTCGTGGAAGAACTGCTTCGTGGTGTATTGCCTTCACAGTATGTGGTTAAGGGACGATTGAGCGGAGCATTGCCTCGCACAGGTGAACTCAATCCTGATTATGTAAAATCCGGATTAGGTATGGATGATGCTGAAGTATATCCTCCAGCACAAAATGTTGTTCCTCGTCCACCTGCACTGTGTAACGGATGCGGACACCGCGATGTATACGACGCTCTGAATAAAGTGGCTGCCGAGTATGCCGATACAAAGATATTCGGTGACATAGGTTGTTACACTTTAGGTGCTCTTCCTCCATTCCGTGCTTTGCATAGCTGTGTTGATATGGGTGCTTCCATCACTATGGCCAAAGGTGCAGCCGATGCGGGTCAGTTCCCTTCAATAGCCATTATCGGCGATTCTACTTTCACCCATTCCGGTATGACTGGACTTCTTGATGCCGTGAACGACAAGTCGAACATCGTTGTAGTAATTTCCGACAATCTTACTACAGCTATGACAGGCGGTCAGGATTCAGCAGGAACAAACAAGTTCGAGGCTATCTGCCTTGGTCTTGGGGTTGAGCCGGAACATGTGCGTGTAGTAGTGCCGCTGCCTAAGAACATGGACGAAATTACCCGCATAATTCGTGAAGAGATTGAGTATAACGGTGTATCAGTGATTATCCCACGTAGAGAATGTATGCAGACACTGAACCGTAAGTTGAAACAGAAAAGAGCCGAAAAACAATGAAAACAGATATAATTCTTTCCGGTGTGGGAGGACAAGGTATCCTCTCCATCGCAACCATAATAGGCGAGGCTGCCACACGCAGCGGACTTAATCTGAAACAGGCTGAGGTACACGGCATGAGCCAGCGAGGTGGTGATGTTCAGTCAAATCTCCGTCTGTCGGACAAACCTATAGCTTCCGACCTTATTCCTCTTGGAGGAGCAGATATGATAATTTCGCTTGAACCTATGGAAGCTTTGCGCTATCTACCGTATCTTGCCAAGGACGGATGGATTATAACATCTACCACTCCGTTCAAGAATATTCCGAACTATCCAGATGTTGATGCTGTGATGGCTGAGCTTAATTCTCTTCCAAATGTGGTTTCGCTTGATATTGATGCCATTGCCAAGGAAAACAATATGCCTAAATGCGGAAACGTGATTCTCTTAGGTGCGGCAGCTGCATGTTTTAAGATTTTGGACAAGAAAACTCTTTATGACAGTATAGAACGGATTTTCTCTTCTAAGGGAGTGGCTGTAGTAGAAATGAACCATCGTGCTTTTAATATAGGTTATGAGGCTGCAGCTTCCAAATGAATAATTTAAGACAAAAACTATTATGAGTAAAGTCTTCAGTAAAGAATTAGTAGAGCAGGTGGTAGAAGAGATGAAGGTTGCCGACCTACGCAATGCCACCATAGGCGATGTTCTGCTTGTGGCATCACGTCTGGAGCAGCTTACAGGTATACCTTTTATCCGTATGGATCAGGGTTCTCCGGGTCTGCCTGCCAACAAAATAGGAATTGAAGCCGAAAAGGCTGCTCTCGACAAAGGATTGGGGGCACAGTATCCCGCTGCAGCAGGAGTAAAGGAACTAAAGGATGCTGCATCTCGTTTCGTAAAGGCATTCATTAATATTGACATTTCTCCGCGTGCGTGTCTGCCTACTACAGGCTCTGTGGCTGCATCGTTCGGAGCATTCATAGCGTGTACGCAGCGCATTCCGGGAAAAGATAAGGTTCTGTTTATAGATCCAGGTTTCCCTATTCAGAAATCGCAGTTACGTATCCTTGGTATCAAATGGAAACTCTTTGACATATACAATTACCGTGGTGAGGCTCTCCGTGCTAAACTTGAAAGCATGATGTCTGATGGGGATATAGCCGCAATAGTATATTCCAATCCGAATAATCCGGCATGGTTCTGTCTTGACGAGGATGAGTTGAAGATCATAGGTGAACTTGCTACCAAGTATGATACAATAGTGATGGAAGACCAGGCATATTTCTGTATGGACTTCCGCAGTCCTTTCGGTCGTCCGTATCAGGAACCTTATGTACCTACAGTGGCAAGATATACCGATAATTATATCCTTATGCTTTCAGCTTCGAAAATATTCAGCTATGCCGGACAGCGTATAGCACTGGCTTGTATCTCTGATAAGCTTTTCGACAAGCAATATCCGGCACTTGCGCAGCGATATGAAGATTCTGGAATATTCGGACCTACATTCATCGCATCTATCATGTATATGATAACTTCAGGATGTACTGCCACAACACAGTATGCCATGGCAGAGATGCTTAACAAATCTGTTGATGGAGTGATAGACTTCGTAGAGGATACACGCGAATACGAACGTCGTGCACGCAGGATGAAACAGATATTCACAGACAACGGATTCAGTATTGTCTATGATTATGATGTCCGTCAGAAGGTTGGTGACGGTTTCTTCTTCACATTAGGTTATCCCGGAATGACAGGAGGAGAGTTGCTGGAAGAACTTATGTATTATGGTGTCAGCAGTATCTCGCTTTCTACTACCGGAAGCGATCAGCAGGGAGTACGTGCATGCACATCGCGTATGAGGGAAGAACTTTATCCCGTACTTGAAGAAAGAATGAAAGCTTTTAAAGCGGACCATCCGATATAATTACATTTACAAATATAACTTTAACGATTAAAGATAATACCCATGTTTTGGAATGAAAATAAGGAATGTATGCCTCGCGAACAGATGCGCGAGCTACAGGGGAAAAGACTTCAGAAACTGGTGACATACGTTTATCATAATGTCCCGTTCTACAGAAATAAAATGCAGGAGATGGATTTGTCGCCCGATGATATCCGCAGTATAGACGATATAGTGAAACTTCCTTTCACTACGAAGCAGGACTTGCGCGACAATTATCCGTATGGATTGCAGGCCGCACCTGCATCGGAGATAGTACGCGTGCATGCATCTTCGGGTACAACCGGCAATCCTACTATTGTGGGGTATACACGCAAGGACCTTGCCATCTGGTCCGAAGTAATGTCTCGCTGTCTTACTGCATACGGAGTTACGCGCGATGACACATTCTCCGTGAGCTACGGTTACGGACTCTTCACGGGAGGTCTTGGAGCACATTACGGAGTGGAAAACCTTGGAGCTACAGTAATTCCGGCATCTACAGGTAATACGGAAAAACACATCCGCCTTATCCGCGACCTGAATATTACAGGTATAGCATGTACACCGTCGTATGCCATGTATCTGGCAGAAGTGATGGAGAAGATGGGGCTGACGAAACATGACCTCGGACTCCGTATCGGTGCTTTCGGTGCAGAACCATGGACAGAGAATATGCGTAAGGAGATACAGGACCGTCTCGGACTGAAAGGTTACAACATCTATGGTCTGAGTGAGATAATGGGACCGGGTGTGTCATACGAGTGTCAGGAACAGAACGGTTCGCATATCAACGAAGACCATTTCTTCCCTGAGATTATCGATCCTAACACGCTTCAGCCATTGCCTTACGGACAGCAGGGTGAACTTGTTTTTACTACGCTGACTAAGGAAGGAATGCCATTGCTCCGTTACCGCACGAAAGACCTTACGTCTCTCATTGATGCACCATGTCCGTGTGGACGTACATCTGTGCGTATGACTCCTATTATGGGACGTAGTGACGATATGCTAATCATCCGCGGTATCAACGTATTCCCGTCACAGGTGGAAAGTGTCATCCTCGAAATGAAGGAATTCGAACCTCAGTATATGCTGATAGTTGACCGTAAAGGCAATCTTGATACTCTGGAAATACAGGTTGAGGTACGTCGCGACTTCTTCAGTGATGATATTGGAGCAATGCTTGCTTTGAAGAAATCACTTGCCGACAAACTGAAGAGTGTACTTTCCATCAGTGCCGATGTCAAGCTGGTTGAGCCTAACAGCATAGCCCGCAGTCAGGGAAAATCGAAGAGAGTGATAGATAACCGTAAGTTGGTGTAAGACATTTTTAATTTTTCATTTTAATCAAAGTAACATGACCATAAAGCAATTATCAGTATTCCTGGAAAACAAGACAGGAAGAATAAACGATGTAGTCCGTACGTTGGGACAGAACGGCATAAACATGCATGCCTTCAGTATGGCAGAGACAACAGATTTCGGAATTCTACGCCTTATAGTATCTGATGTAGATAAGGCGGTGGAAGTATTGCGCGCACAGAACTTTGCCGTAATGTCTACTGAAGTTATCTGCCTCAGTTGTGAAAATACCCCGGGCTCCCTTGCCGTAATTCTGGAATATCTGGCGGAAGAAAAAATCTTTATAGAATATATGTATGCCTTTGCCCAAAACGACAAGGCACATGTGGTTATCAAGCCTAACGACCTTAAGGCATGTCTGGCAGTGCTTGATGCAAAAGGCTGTACAGTATTGAAGAAAGGGGATTTGTAATAAAAATCATATTCATAAAACAACAGGTCAGGTGAAAAAATCGGATTTACCTGACCTGTTGTTTTTTAAGAATTGTTTGCCATGTTCTTCATCTCTTTTTTATATGCAGTAGGTGTTTTCCCTGTATATTGCTTGAACGCTGTGCTGAAATAACTTTGTGATGTAAATCCTACATTTACAGCTATTTCTACAAATGTCATATTTGTATTCTGAAGCAATTCTATGGCTTTCTCCATTCTGACCTTACTAATATAATCGTTTATGCCCATATTAGTGAGGTTTTTCAGTTTGCTGTATACTGAAGTTCTACTCATTCCAAGTTCATTACAGATAGTTTGTACTCCCAATTCCGGATTACTTATATTATTATTTATAATTGAATTCATTTTAATTATAAACGATTCATCAATTTGACTGAATGTGGTAGATTCGGCAGTAGGCAGCTTTCCTGGATCTGAATAGGCTTTACGTGCAATGTCTCTATTTCTTAATCTGTTTTTTATTACTTCCAAAAGCATATCAACATCAAATGGTTTTAGGATATAATCGTCAGCTCCATTTTTATATCCGTTAAGCCTACTCTCTTCATCGTCTTTTGCAGTCAATAGAATTACAGGAAGATGGCTTATAGAAAAGTCCTGTTTAATTGATTTGCATAACTGATAACCGTTCATACCTGGCATCATAACATCGCTTATTACGATATCCGGTAAATGGCTTTTTATAAGTAACAGGGCTTCTTCACCTTCGGAAGCAGTAATAACTTTTTTGAAATACCCTTTCAGTACAGATTTTAGGAAACTTCTCAAGTCGGCATTATCATCTACTATCATAACGGTATAAGACAATGTATCCATGTCAGTAAGTTTTGTTCCTTCTGATTTGTCATCTCCGTTAAAGTCGAATATCAGTTCATTCATATACTGTTTAGGCTCGTAAGCCTTAGTGTTATCATGTTTCTTTGGAAGCTCGAAAAAGAATGTTGCACCTTCATCCTCATTGTTGTATGCTCCAATTTTTCCTCCATGCATTTCAACCAGGATTTTTGAGTATGACAATCCTATTCCAGTTCCGGTCTCTTCGCCGGCTCCTTGATAAAATCGTCTGAACAGCATGGATAGATCTGTTTCTTTAAGTCCATGTCCCTGATCGGATACTGATATTTTAACGGAATCATTTTCAATAATGTTTTCTGTAGATATAGTTATATTACCACCACTGAGAGAATGTTTCAGAGCATTGATTAGTAGGTTTGTAAGTATGCTGTCAAATTTCTGTTTGTCCACTTCTATTTTACCTACAGAATTATCTAGCTTAAACACAACATCTCCTCCAATGGCTTTTGCTTCTTCAATGAAATCCTGACCTATGTATTTTACATATTCGTTTACATCGGTTATACTTAAATTGAGTTTTCCGTTGCCAACTTCCATTTTCCTGACGTCAAGTACCATATTTATAAGATTCTTCATGCGTTGAGTCTGTCTGTAGATACCTTTAAGAGGAAGTAATAATGGGTTGTCCATATCCAAAGTTTTCAAGATTCTTTGTAATGGTGCATGGATTAATGTAAGAGGAGTTCTTAGTTCATGGCTTATATTTATAAGGAAACGTATTTTATCTTCATACATTTGCTTTTCACGTTCTTTGATAATAAGATCGTGTTTCTCTGTCTTTTTTCTGACAATCAATATGTTTATGTAAATGAATACTAATACCAAAAGCAGGATGCATGACAGGAAAAACCATTTGGTTTTATACCATGGTGGAATGACTTTAAGTGTGAGAATACATTTTTCGTCTGTCTGGTTACCATCTTTTGTATTCCACGAGGCTAATATTCGGTATTTACCAGCAGACAATGAATGCAATGCAAGTTCTGATCTGTATGTCTCGATATTCTTTTTTGTATCAGGTCCATATATTTGAAATTTATACATTTTTTTTCTGAAAATATCTTCACCGTTAGCAAATACCCTTATAATCAAACTACCTGATTCAGACATCTCCAGTTCCGGTATTTGACCATCGGTAGAAAAAAAAGTTTTCATTCCGTTAAGCTCTATTTCAGAAAGATTCAGAGAAAGTGCAGACGTAGTTTCGTAATTCAACAGTTTGTCTATTTTTAATAATCCTCTTACTCCGCCCATAAAAATCCGTCCGTCCGAATTTACGAATTTCGAGCTAGGCATATATTCATTGGGCATCACGCCGTCCGATTCTCCGTAAAACAAAAACTTCTGTTTATCAACATCCCAACAGAAAAGCATGGATTCGGCTCCTACCAATACTTTATTGTTTACACATACTACAGATGAAACACGATTGAAAAGCTCTGTTTTTACCCACTCGTGTTTATGACTCTTGTTGTCGTATCTGATTAACCCTTTATCTGTTCCAACCCAAATAATTCCGGAATTGTCCAAACTTACAGATGTAATTGAAGCGTCGTTGGAAACTTTGAAAATCATTTCCAATGTTTTGGTTCTGTTATCCAGTCTGTAAACATTATTTATATCATTAATATATGTATAGGTTGAGTCATTCCCTATTGCAACCAGTGAACCGATACCTAGCTCAACATTATTTTTTTCTTTAATAGTATCGAATGTTCCGGTTTTTTCGTCATACCAATATACAAAATTCGCAAGGAACAATATAGATTTAGGTGTATTTCTATATATGAAAACGGAATTACCGTGGTTACAAAGTTCTTCGTTAGTTTTTTTATCTATAAGTATAAAAGGCTTTTTTAATCCTGTTACTGTATCAAAAACAAAAATTCCCTGGGCGAAATTAAATATAAGAAGCTTATTCTTTCCAAAATCGCAGATAGAAGTTACTTTGTCACCTATGGTAGTCGGATAATGAGAAAATTTTTCATCCCTAAGATTATACATATTTAATCCTCCACCGTTTGTGCCTATCCAGAGTTTGTCATTTTCCCCTTTGAACAAATATAGTGCGGTGCAATGTGTAAGTCCGCTATTGTCACCAAACAGAACGTCTTTATATGTTCTCATTGAAATTTCATGCATACATATTGCTCCGTAATAAATACTGCCTATCCATATATTGCCATAATAATCTTCATACAAGCATATTATAGAATTTGAAGGTAAAGAATAGTTGTTTTCGCCCGGAATATGTTTCAGAACTTTAAAAACACCTGTTTCCTGATTGAGTACAGATATGCCATCACCATCAGATCCAAACCATATTTCTCCTTTATGCTCGATAATACTCAAGACAATATCACTGCTTATTTCAGAATTCTTTTTTGAATAGTAATTAAGAAATTTGAGTTCTTTGTCATAGCAGCGTACTCCTTGGTTATACGAAGAAATCCATATTTTGCCTTCATTGTCCTGATATGTGCATATTATATCATTTCCGCATTCAGGAAAAGCAGCGTATGATATTTTTGATTTTAGGTCAACAATTCTCATTCCATACCATCTGTCGCTACAAATAAGTGTATCTGTTCCTGAAAGAATCATATTTGATACATTATAATCATTTGATTCATTGAATGATATAATTGGGCTTATTTGTTTTTTGTATATGTCGTAACTATAAATGGTATTTTTCCCTCCAAGTATAATCTTTCCCTTATGGACGATAGCACTTGAAGCGATGAGAGGTATATCATTGTCATTTTTTATTAGGCTGAAACCATTTATTGAATAGTCGTATAT
>NZ_JADYTF010000053.1 GCF_021530995.1 Bacteroides caecigallinarum | reverse complement strand
AAATTGACGTATGAAGAGAAATTTTAAGAATCATGCAGTCGTGGGCGTATGTGCCCTGGGACTGATTGGTCTGAACTCGTGTCAGGTGGACGACGCTTACGACCTGGACAAGGAGATTGACAAGACTATTACTGTGGGGGGTGACCTGACATTTCCTACCAGCAGCACAGACAATATGATGCTGAAGGACCTTCTGGAAATAGAGGATGGAAGCGCTGTGGTTACTGACGAAAAAGGTAATTATATTCTGCAACAGGCAGGAAGCAGCAATAGCACTGAAATAGATATTCCGGGAGTGACTATCAGCACTGCGGGCGGTTTCTCGGGTGTGGAAATTGACGGTGTGAGCAATACTACCGGCAGCAACATTGATATTGACGGCACCAACATAGTTATAGATGAGGACATTGCCATAGATATCAATTCGGACGGTATCACATCGGTACTGAAGGAACTGGTTTCGGCTAATACAAACTGTGTGGGAACTAAAGTGGTGGTGAAACTGTCAAAAAACGGATATGCGAACATTAGTGCGAAAATGAGTGACTTCGAAGTGGTGTTCCCTGAATTCATGACAATAGAGAGTCTGGACGAAAACTGGGAAGTGACTGACGGAAGAATCCTGACTCTGAAGAATGAGGGAAGCAGCTTCAACGAATCTGTAGAGGTACCGGTAAATATCACAAAAATAGACTTCGAAAAAGAAGGAGCTGACTATATCTACAACAACAATGTGAAGGATAACAACGTGATAAGCCTTAACGGTGCAATTGTACTGAGGGGAAATATCGCACTGGAAGGTAGTATGGGAAGCGGAGCATCGGTGGGCCTGAAAATCGATGTGGAATCGGAAAGTATAGAAGTGAATGAGGTGAAGGCTGTGGTGGATCCTGAAGTGGATATAGAAATTGACGACATGGACATAACAGACATCCCTGACTTCATGAACGACGAAAATGTGGCTATCGAGCTGACTGACCCAAGACTGTTCTTCACTGTGACTAACCCTAGCCCTATTGAGGTGAAATTCGGTGCAGTACTGACTCCTGTGAAGACCGGAATGGACAATCTGGAGAGCGTACAGATTAAGGATGTAACTATACCGGCAGGATGCAGGAACTACGTAATCTGCATTCATCAGAACGCTGAAATGGACGAAGATATCCAGGCTGACAGCAAGGTGGTAGTGGAAAATCTGAACAACATCATCAGAAATATCCCGGAAAAGATAGAGGTGAGCCAGGTTGAGGTGAAACTGCCTGAAGAGGCTATCAGCATAGAGACAGGAAAACATTACGACCTGGCTACTGCATACGAGGTGAAGACTCCGCTTATGTTCTCGGAAGGTACGGAAATTGTGTACACAGAAACTATGGACGGATGGGGAAGCGACCTGGAAGACATTGAATTCAATGAAATAGAGGCTACGATGAGTGTGGAAAACAAACTGCCTCTGGGAGTGAAGATGGATGCGGTGGCTGTGGATAACACTGGAAACGTACTGAGCAACGTGAAGGTGGATATGGACATGGACATCAAGGCTGGAGCTACTAGCGATGTGAAGTTCTCTGTTTCTACTACTAACGGAAGCATGAAGGGACTGGACGGACTGAAACTGACTGTGACTGCTACAGGTAGCGAGGAAACAAAAGGTATTGGCCTGAACGAAAACCAGTATATCAAGATAGACAACCTGAAACTGAAGCTTAAGGGTGGTATCACTATGGAGTTGTAATATTTAAAAATGAGGAGAAACAATGAAAAATATAACTAAATATATGATGGCTGCGGCGATGATGTGCGCGGCTACAGGAATGTCGGCACAGGCTTTAAGCTCGGGATATTTTCTGGACGGATATATGTTCAAACATCAGTTGAACCCGGCTCTGGCAAGCGAAAAGGGGTATCTCAGTATTCCTATGCTGGGTAATATCAATATCACTACAAAGGGGAACATCGGACTGTCGAACTTCCTCTATCCTACTGCTAACGGGGGACTGACTACCTTCATGAACAGCAGCGTGAGCGCACAGGAGTTCCTGGACGGACTGAAGGAGAACAACAGACTGGTGGCTAACCTGGACATGACGCTGGCTTCGATTGGATTGAAAACGTTCGGAGGATTCAGCACTGTGGAAGTGGGTCTGAGATCGCACTCATCAGTGAACATTCCGAAGGATATGCTGGAATTCATGAAGGTGGGACAGAGCGGCCCGAGAAGTGTGTATGACCTGGGTGACATGGGATTCTCATCTGCCAACTATATGGAAGTGGCACTGGGACACTCAAGACAGATTGGTGAGAAACTGAGAGTGGGCGCGAAAGCTAAATTCCTGCTGGGACTGGTATATACTGACCTGACAATGAAAAATACGCATATTGAACTGGGCGAGGAAAAATGGGTGGTTTCGGCAAACCAGGAAATGAACCTTGCAATGGGAGGACTGACTGTGCCGTCAAAGGAAAACGGTCTGGCGGACTTCGATAATGCGGAAATAAACAAAGCGGGACTGAGCGGATTCGGTCTGGCTTTTGACCTGGGTGCCACTTACGAGGTGATAGACAACCTGACTCTGTCGGCTGCCATCAAGGATCTGGGATTCATGGGATGGTCGAACAATACTTACGCTTCGACTAACAACGAGCCATGGGATTTCGACGGTTTCGAAAACCTTTCGTTCAGCGACGAGGATAACAAACTGGAGAACCAGCTTGACGCTCTGGGTGATGAATTTGAGGAATATACTAACCTGTACCTAAGAGATTCAGGTGGAAAGCTGAACAAGGCTCTGGCTGCCACTCTGGTGGTGGGTGCGGAATATGCACTGCCTATGTATGACAAGCTTTCGTTCGGTCTGCTGTCGACTACTAAATTCAACGGTCCTTACTCATGGAGCGAAGGTAGACTCTCGGCCAACGTATCGCCTCTGAGCTGGCTTGAAGGTGGTGTGAATGTGGCTGTGTCTACATTCGGAACTTCTGCAGGCTGGATCCTGAACTTCCACCCGAAGGTGTTCAGCTTCTTCGTGGGAATGGATTGCCTGATTGGCAAGGTTAACCCTCAGTTCATCCCTGTGAACAATGCGAACGCTAACTTCAGCTGCGGATTTAATATCGCGTTCTAAAAATACAACTCCATAAACGGATAAAAAAACTCCCCGATTTGGGGAGTTTTTTTTATTCTACATATAGTACCAGTCCCTTGAGGTATTCGCCTTCGGGATGGTAGATATTGACAGGATGATCGGCCGGCTGGGTGAGCTGGTGCATGATGCGCACACTGCGTCCGCTCTGTGCAGCGGCTGTGAAGACGGCATTGCGGAAGTCCTGCTTGCTTACTACCTGGGAGCAGGAGAAAGTGAAGAGGATGCCGCCCGGACGTATCTTCTCGAATGCCTTGGCATTGAGCTTGGTGTAGCCGCGGAGGGCATTGCGGAGGGCTCCACGATGCTTGGCAAAGGCAGGCGGGTCGAGGATGATGAGGTCGTACTCCCCTCCCATGCGGTCGAGATACTTGAAGGCGTCTTCGGCAAAGGCTTCATGGCGGGTATCGCCCGGGAAATTAAGCTCTACATTGGCACGGGTGAGGTCGATGGCCTTGGCCGAGCTGTCGACTGAATGGACAAGACGGGCTCCTCCACGCATGGCATAGAATGAGAATCCGCCGGTGTAGCAGAACATGTTGAGGACGTTGCGACCGAGGGAGTAGTGCTCGAGGAGGGCACGGTTGTCGCGCTGGTCGACAAAGAACCCTGTCTTCTGACCTTTGAGCCAGTCGACATGGAAGAGGAGTCCGTTCTCCATGGCTACGTTCTCTGTGCTTCCTCCGAGAAGGAATCCGTTTTCGGTGGACTGGAGATCGGCCTTGAATGGAAGGGTTGTCTCGCTCTTGTAATAGATGTTCTGTACGGTGTCGCCCATGACTTCCTTGAGGGCGGAAGCTATCTCATGACGGTAGACGTGCATGCCTGCCGAATGGGCCTGCATGACGGCTGTATGGTCGTAGAGGTCGATGATAAGTCCGGGGAGATTGTCGCCCTCGCCATGTACGAGGCGGCATGCGTTGTTCTTCTCAGTGTTGATGAGACGGAGGGCCTGACGGAGGTCGCGTGCCACGGTGAGGCGGCGTACCCAGAACTCGTGATTGATTTCTTCTTTCTTGAATGTGAGTACACGGACGGCTATGCTGCCTATCTGATAGTGTCCGGCTGCTATGTACTGCTTGTCGGAAGTATAGACTTCGACTACCTCTCCTTCTTCGGGATTGCCTTCCACACGGGCTATGGCTCCGGAGAACACCCATGGGTGGAAACGGAGGAGGGATTCTTCTTTCTTGGGTTTGAGATATACTTTGTTCATTATTAATTATTCATTATTAATTGTTCATTGTTCATTGAGTTTCTGATAGATTCTCAGTGTTGCCCAGGCATCGGTGGCGGCATATAGCTGCTGTGCCCCGGTAAGGGTATCGGCTTCCCAGTTGGAGAGACGCTGGCTCTTGGAAATCTTCTTGCCAAAGAGTATGGCATAGATTTTCTGGAGGCTTTTCTCCTGTATGCCGAAGCGCGACACGTAGTCCTGAAGCTCAATCCAGTTGCCTACACGGGGGTCTCTGTTGTTGGCACGGCGGAGCATGTTGAAATCGTCGCGCAGGGAGAGACCTATCTTGAGGATGTCGTTCTGAAGGAAGTCCTCGAGGAAATCGGGCAACCCTATGTGGTTGAGACGGAAGAGGAAGCACGTATCGGGTGTGGATATCTGGAGCAGGGCTACGCTGTTGACTTTTCCCTTGCGGAAGGAAGGGCGTGTCTCGGTGTCCACTCCTACTACACTGCATGTGCTGAGATAGTCCACTGCCTTGCGGGCATCGTTCACCGTATATATTATGATTATGCGTCCGGGGAAATGGTCCTTCTCCATTTCGGATATGAGCTTCTTGTCGATTGTAGATTGATATTCTGCCATGTATGTGTCTGATTCGTGTTTACTGTACGGACTCTTCGCCATGGTACTTGACATTGTGGAGGGCACGCATCACATTGACGAGGGTACGTCCCCAATAGGCAGCGAACTGCTCGCGGCAACGCCAGAGGGCATCGTTCATGGTATGGTCGAGCCCGAGGCTGTAGACACATACGAAATCCTTCAGAGGCTGGTAGATGTCCGCCAGACCTTCGGAAATGTTCTGCTTGATAGGTGTATCGCTGAAAGCCATGTCATCAAGGAATACCTCGAGATAATCGTCGTCGGGACCCAACTGAACGGCTATCAGGCTACAGAGATGTTCGTAATCGGTCTCTGTGACGAAGGTTTCGGGCTCGATGTCGTCGAGGGGTTCGCAATCGGGAAGCAGGGATGCTTTCAGATAAAGCAGCGGAAGGAGCTTGAGACTGCGGTCGACAAACTCATCGGGCTGCATTTCGGGAGTACGTTCCAGAAAACCGCAAAACTCGGCGGCTACGGTAACGAACTCGACAGTGTTTGCATCGAAAATTGGTTGATTTGATGATTTCATTTGATTAAAATTGTCTGATATTCTTATTTATATTAGTGCAAAGGTAGGAATTTTTTCCGTTTTATCAGTTTTTGGATATCATTTTAGTGTGGGTTTTGCGTTAATCTTTATATATTTGCATAACAAAAACCCTGTAGTGATAACAAATTTACAAACGATATGGCAACTAAAAAAGAGGACAAGAATAAGAACAAGAAAAAGGACAACGGGAAACCGGAAAAAATAAAATCTGCCCTGAACGGAGAGACGGGGCATTTCATAGGGGGACTGATATGCCTGATGTTCGGGGTGTATTTGTTCCTGGCATTTACTTCTTTCCTGTCGGCAGGAGGAGCTGACCAGAGTGTGACGGGATACAGCCAGACTGGCGGAACGGAGGTGGTGCAGAACCATACGGGACCGGCAGGAGCAAGACTGGCTGAGTTCCTGATGAACGGATGCTTCGGACTTCCGGCGTATCTCATTGTGGTGGTGCTGCTTATAGCGGGAACGAAGCTGATGAAGGCGTACGACTTTACGGTGTGGAAATGGTTCCTGGGATGTATGGCGGTGATGTAT
The DNA here is from genome assembly GCF_021530995.1 of Bacteroides caecigallinarum. Classification (GTDB taxonomy): domain Bacteria; phylum Bacteroidota; class Bacteroidia; order Bacteroidales; family Bacteroidaceae; genus Phocaeicola; species Phocaeicola faecigallinarum. The sequence goes on along the minus strand of NZ_JADYTF010000053.1, from coordinate 17,688 downwards.
TGGCTGTCGGTGACACTGGGATTCGCATTCGGCAAGATAAACTCGTTTGTACAGCCGGGGGGTATGCACGGATATAATGTGTCGAGATGGATTGAATCGTATATAGGAGTGCCGGGACTCATACTGCTGCTGCTGTTCTGCGGTATACTGATAGGTGTGGCCATAAGAAGGCAGACGATGGAGGTGGTGAGAAAGGTGTTGCACCCTCAGCTGGGAAAGACAGGAGAGAAGAAGGAAGATGCAGAGATGGCTGAAGCTGCCGTAACTGAGGAGCAGGTAAATGTGACTGTAGAAGAGGATTTGAAACCTAAAGAAACCGAAGAGGAGATAGCGACCGAACAAACTGAACAGGCTGACGAAACATCAGATGAAGAACAGGTGGAAAAGAAGAAGGAGAAGAAGAAATGGAGCGATAAGCTGATGCCTGGAGGTCTTTTGGGAAAAATGTTTGGAAAGAAGCATAAAGAGGAAAAGGCAGATGATGTGGAGGAGAAAGAAAGCACTGAAGAAAGTGAACATAAGGAAGATGTGAAACCTTATGAATCATCAGACAAGGAGGATTCATACGCAGAAGAGGTGTACAGTGACGATGTGAACTACACAGACAACGCCATAGAGCTTCCTCTGGATGATTATCCTGAAACAGCTAAAAAGATTATTGAGGAAGAAAGAATTTCGCATACAATAAAAGAAACGACAGAGAAAAACGATGAACCTGAATTCGAAATAGAGGAAACGAAGGAGGAGGAAACGGTGAGAGGCGACCTGAGTGTGCCTTACAATCCGAGACTGGACCTGGAGCTGTATAAGTTCCCTACCCTGGATCTGCTGAAGACTTATCCGGACGACGGTCCGAGCATAGACATGGAGGAACAGACGGCCAACAAGAACAGAATCATACAGGTGCTGAGAAGCTTCGGCATAGAGATATCGTCTATAAAGGCAAATGTGGGACCTACGGTGACCCTGTATGAGATTACTCCGGCTGAGGGTGTGAGAATATCGAAAATCAGAAATCTGGAGGATGACATAGCGCTGAGCCTTTCGGCTCTGGGAATACGTATAATAGCCCCTATTCCGGGAAAAGGTACGATAGGTATAGAAGTGCCTAACGCCACTCCGAAAATCGTTCCTATGAGCTCTGTGCTTGCCAGCAAGAAGTTCCAGGAGAGTACATACGAGCTGCCTATAGCGCTGGGTAAGACTATCACGAACGAGGTGTTCATGGTGGACCTGGCAAAGGCTCCGCACATGCTGGTGGCAGGTGCTACGGGTCAGGGTAAGTCTGTGGGACTTAACGCTATAGTGACATCGCTGCTGTATAAGAAGCATCCGAGCGAGCTGAAATTCGTGATTATCGACCCTAAGAAGGTGGAATTCGCCATCTATGCGCCGATAGAGAAGCATTTCCTGGCAAAACTGCCTGACGCGGAGGACGCAATCATCACGGACGTGACAAAGGTGGTGCAGACACTGAACTCGCTGTGTGTGGAGATGGACACGAGATATGACCTGCTGAAGAAGGCGGGATGCAGAAACATAAAGGAATATAACGCGAAGTTCATCAACCGACAGCTTAATCCGGCAAACGGACATAAGTTCATGCCGTATATAGTGATAATAATTGATGAGTTCGGCGACCTGATTATGACTGCGGGCAAGGAGGTGGAACTTCCTATCTGCCGTATAGCACAGCTGGCACGTGCGGTGGGTATACATGCGATAATCGCGACACAGAGACCGACAACGAACATCATCACTGGTACAATTAAGGCCAACTTCCCGGCACGTGTGGCATTCCGTGTGGCATCAATGATGGACTCAAGAACTATCCTGGACAGACCGGGAGCGCAACAGCTGATCGGTAAGGGTGATATGCTTTATTTGCAGGGTAATGATCCGGTGCGTGTGCAGTGTGCATTTGTGGATACTCCGGAGGTGGAGAAGATTTCGGAATACATAAGCAGACAGCAGGGCTACCCTACTGCATTCGAGCTGCCTGAATATGTGGACGAGAATGCTGAGCCTAGCGGAGCTGCGGATGTGGACATGAACAGACTGGACCCTATGTTTGAAGAGGCGGCAAGACTGATTATATATCATCAGCAGGGCTCTACATCGCTCATACAGAGAAAACTGTCGCTGGGTTACAACAGAGCGGGACGTATCATGGACCAGCTGGAAAGAGCGGGTATCGTGGGTTCGGCAAACGGCAGCAAGGCCAGAGAGGTGCTCTGTCTGGACGAAAATGACCTGCAGATGAGGATGAGCCAGTTGAGAGGGAATAATTAAGGATTAAAAACCTGGAAAAGAATGAAACACCATATACTGCTTATATTAATGATAATACTGCCACCACAGGCTTTTGCACAGAAGGATGCAAGGGCAAGAGAGGTACTGGAAGGGATGACAGCCGCCTATACGAAGGCAGAAGGTACTGAGATCCGGTTTGGAGGCACAATGGAAGGGACGCTGGCTCTGAAAGGCGAAATGTTTGTTCTGGACTGTGCGGGTATTAAGAGCTGGTTTGACGGCAAGACCCTGTGGAGCTATGTGGAGGACAGTGGAGAGGTGAACGTATCGACCCCTACCCCGGAAGAGGTGCAGGCCATAAACCCATACACGATGCTGGGGATGTACAGGAACGGATTCGACTACAGGTATGTAGGGACAAAGAACAGAAACGGAAGGAGCTGCAAAGAGGTGGTGCTGACACCGGAAACCGAGCAGGATATAAAAAGTATCACTGTGGGTGTGAATGCCAGTATGGAACCGGCTTATATCGACATAGAGAACAGAAACGGCGAGAAACAGAGCATAGAAATAAAGAAATATACTGTCAGGAAGCTTGAGGACGGATTCTTCAGATTCAACCCAAAGGATTATCCGGGAGTGGAAGTGATAGACTTGAGATAAACAATAATTTTTATTTAATCATAACAAAAAACTGAACATTATGGCAACAGAACACGTGAGATGCCTGATCATCGGATCGGGTCCGGCAGGATATACTGCCGCTATATATACAAGCAGAGCTAACCTTAACCCTGTGTTGTACGAAGGACTGCAACCGGGAGGACAGCTGACTACTACTACGGAAGTGGAAAACTTTCCGGGATATCCGGAAGGTGTGACAGGTCCGGTACTGATGGACGACCTGAGAAAGCAGGCTGAGAAATTCGGCGCTGACATAAGAAACGGTATTGTGACCAAGGCTGACCTGAGCAAGGCGCCTTACACTTTTGAAGTGGACGGAGAGAAGGAAATCACTGCTGACACAGTGATTATCTCGACTGGGGCAACAGCAAAGTATCTGGGACTGGAAGACGAAAAGAAATACGCCGGTATGGGTGTGAGCGCATGTGCAACTTGCGACGGTTTCTTCTACAGAAAGAAGAAGGTGGCTGTAGTGGGCGGAGGTGACACTGCATGCGAGGAAGCTATCTATCTGGCAAGTCTGGCAAGCGAGGTGTATCTGGTGGTGAGAAAACCGTATCTGAGAGCTTCGCAGATTATGCAGGAAAGAGTGATGAACCATCCGAAAATAAAGGTGCTGTTCGAGCACAACGCTGTGGGTCTGTATGGCGACAACGGTGTGGAAGGTATGCACGTGGTGAAGAGAATGGGCGAAGCTGACGAGGAAAGATATGACGTCGCTATAGACGGTTTCTTCCTGGCTATAGGACATAAGCCTAACTCGGACATTTTCAAGCCATGGGTGAAAACTGACGAGGTGGGTTACATCATTACTGAAGGAAATACTCCATGTACGGGTGTGCCGGGAGTGTTTGCAGCAGGTGACGTGGCAGACCCTCACTACCGTCAGGCTATCACAGCTGCAGGAAGCGGATGTAAGGCTGCTATTGAGGCGGAAAGATATCTTAATAAGTAATAGAACTAAAAACTAAATTTATGAATTTTTGGAGAAAATCGGCCGCTATGATAATATTCATAAGCGGTATGGCATCGGGCTTCGCACAGCAGATGCCACCTATACCTACAGATCCGAATGTACGTGTAGGAAAACTGGAAAACGGACTGACTTATTACATCAGACACAATGAACTGCCAGACAATCAGGCTGACTTTTACATTGCCCAAAAGGTAGGTTCGATACTTGAAGAGGACAATCAGAGAGGATTGGCACACTTCCTGGAACATATGTGTTTCAACGGTACGACCAACTATCCGGGAAATCTGCTTAGAGAGTATCTGGAGGGTATCGGTGTGAAATTCGGAGCAAACCTGAACGCGTATACTTCGATAGACGAGACTGTGTATAACATCTCGAACGTGCCTGTGACTAGAGAGACTGTGGTGGACTCATGTCTGTTGATTCTGCACGACTGGGCTAACGACCTTACTCTGGACCACGAGGAGATAGACAAGGAACGCAAGGTGATACACGAAGAATGGAGAACACGTACGGGAGCCATGATGCGTATGTATGAAAAGGTGTTCCCGGTGATGTTCAAGGACAGTAAGTATGCATACCGTCTGCCTATAGGTACGATGGAGGTGGTGGACAACTTCCCGTATCAGGCTCTGAAGGACTACTACGAGAAATGGTACAGACCTGACCAGCAGGGTATCATTGTAGTGGGCGACATAGACGTGGACAAGGTGGAAGAGAAAATCAAGAAGATGTTCTCCCCTATCGAAATGCCTGAGAATGCCGCTGAGAGAAAGTATTTCCCTGTGCCTGACAATGACGAACCAATCATAGCCGTGGCTAAGGACAAGGAACAGCAGGTGCCTATCATCTATCTGTTCCACAAGCATGAGGCTGTTCCTGACGAGATGAAGAACAATATGGGCTATCTGGCAATGAACTATATGACATCGATGGTGGGAAACATGCTGAACGCCAGACTGGAAGAGTTGACACAGAAACCTGAGCCTCCTTTCATCCAGGCTTTTGCAGAGGATGGTATCTATCTGCTGGCAAAGACCAAGGGTGCATTCATGGGACTGGCTGTGGCCAAGGAAGACGGTATACTGACTTCGACTGAGGCACTGATGACAGAGATAGAGAGGGTGAGACAGTTCGGTTTCACCGCAAGCGAATATGCAAGAGCAAAGGCTGACTATCTGAGAGCTCTGGAATCGGCTTACAACGAAAGGGACAAGATGAGAAACGCCCAGTATGTGAACGAATACGTGAGACACTTCATCGACAACGAGCCTATGCCGGGCATAGAAAACGAATATGCGATAATGAACCAGATTGTGCCTAACATCCCTGTGGACGCCATAAACCAGATGCTGAAACAGCTGATAGGCGAAAAGAACATCGTACTGAGTGTGTTCTGTCCTGAAAAAGAGGGCATGAAATATCCTACTGAGGCTGAACTGAAGGCTGTGATTGACAAGGTGAAGGCTGCAAAACTGGAAGCATACGTGGACAAGGTATCGGACGAACCGCTGATGAAGGAACTGCCTGCAGGAGGCAAGGTGGTAAAGAGCGAAGAAGGTCCTTTCGGAAGCAAGGTGCTGACACTGAGCAACGGAGTGAAGGTGGTTATGAAGAAGACTGACTTCAAGGCGGACGAGGTGAGAATGCAGGCTTTCAGTACAGGCGGTACTTCGATGTTTGACGACAAGGACGTTGTTCAGTTCAAACTTATCAACCAGGTGGCAGGTCTGGGAGGTCTCGGAAACTTCAGCAATGTGGATCTGGACAAGGTTCTGGCAGGAAAGATGGCTTCGGCATCGGCATACGTGAACAGTCTGACAGAGGGAATAAGCGGTTCATGCTCGCCTAAGGATATGGAGACTATGCTGCAGTTGACTTACCTGAGATTTACAGCCCCAAGAATGGATCAGGATGCTTTCACTTCGTTCATCGGCAGAAACAAGGCAGCTCTGGCAAATGCAGAAGCTGACCCTAACACAGCATTCAGTGACTCTATAAGCGTGGCTCTGTATAACAGACATCCTAGAGCTATCAGCATAAAGGCCGAGACTCTGGACAAGATTGACTACAGCAAGGTGATGGAACTGTATAAGGACAGATTTGCTGATGCAAGCGACTTCACATTCGTTATGGTGGGTAACATAGACGAAGCTACTGCCACTCCGCTGATAGAGAAATATCTGGGAAGTCTGCCATCGACAAAACGCAACGAGAAGTTCCGTGACGTAAATCCTGATATCAGAAAAGGAATGTACGAAAACAACTTCACAAGAGAGATGGAGACTGCAAAATCGTCTGTACTGATGGTGGCAAGCGGAAAATGCGAATATACACAGAAGAACGTGGTGATGATGAGTATGCTTGGACAGCTGCTGAACATTCTGTACACACAGACAGTGAGAGAAGAAGCGGGAGGTACATACGGAGTGTCGTGCAACGGACAGCTGAGCAAATATCCTGAAGCGGAAGGTGTGTTCCAGATTTATTTCGACACAGATCCTGAACGCAGACCTCAGATGGTGGAACTGATAAACAAAGGTATCAGTGACTTCATAGCCCAGGGCCCTAAGGCTGAAGACCTGAACAAGGTGAAGGAATATATGATGAAGACTTATCAGCAGAACCAGAAAGAAAACTCTTACTGGATGGGAATACTGAACACTATGCTGTGGGAAGGTGTGGACATGAACAAAGGATATGAAAACACTGTGAACGGAATTTCAATAGAGGACCTGAAGAAGTTTGCAAAAGATTTCTTCGGACAGAAGAACATGATTGAAGTAAGCATGAGCGCGCCTGTGAAATAAGAATTTCATAAATAAACAGAATGGAGACGATATACTGCGGAATGCGGTGTATCGTCTCCACTTTTTTTACAGGCATTGTAAGAATAATGTTAAATAGTAACTAAATAGTGCAAACGGAGAACTTGCAGTAATGAACTATTGACTACATTTGTATTGCGACGACAAACCATAATAGAAGATGACAACAGTTTCATATCATAAAATAATACGGTGGCTGGCGGTGTGTGTGGCAGCAATAGCGCTGTCATCGTGCGGCACAAGAAGGATGAGCTATGACTTCAGAGACCTGGCTGTGGCTGCCATAAGGCTGGACATGGACATAGAGATGAAGGATAACCACAAGCTGTATCTGGAAGCTGCAGACTGGATTGGAACTCCATACAGGTACGGAGGAACCACGAAGAAGGGTGTGGACTGTTCGGGACTGACATCGGCAATATACAGAAAGGTGTACGGGAAGAAACTGAGCAGGAGCTCGGAGGAACAGAGAGACAGAGACTGCAAGAGGGTGCTGAAAAGGAACCTCAAGGAGGGAGACCTGGTGTTCTTCCACAACGGGAAGAAGAAAAGGAAGGCATCGCATGTGGGGATTTATCTGAAGGACGGAAAATTTGTACATGCATCGACAAGTGTGGGTGTAGTGGTGAGCAGCCTGAACGAAAGATATTACGACAAACACTGGCTGCAGGGCGGTAGAGTGAAATGACAAGAGGCATGAGTATGGGAAATGATTATATACTGGGCAGGACGCTGATGATGGCCGGGATGATAATGATGGCGAACAGCACATTGGCACAGCATCTGAATACGGACTTCAAGAATGATTTCAAGAAGCAAAACAATAAGGACAGCGAACTGAAGCTGAACGAGGAGGCGATAAAACTGATAAAGTTTGATTTCATGCCGGAAATGGAAAGCGAACTGAACAAGCCGTTGGAGTCTCCGCTGGAGAAATCGTGGATGCAATTCAAGGCAGATCTGGCTGTGCCGAAAAGTCTGACAGACACTACGAGGGTGAGAAAGCCTAAAGGATACATTAGGATGCTGCCCTACTCTATCTGGACCAAGTTTGGCGAAGATCCTGTGTACGACGTGATGGTGTTCGGAAAGAAGCAGAAAGAGTATGAGATTACGTGGACTATCAATCCCTTTGGCGATGATGACGACAACTATGGGCTGAGTATCTCTCCATCGGCAGGAGGCATAAGCGACGGTATGAGGATGAGGGGAGCCGGGATAGCGATAGGTGGTCTGGACATAATGGGATTCTTCTACGACAATCTGACGGCACGAGGAAGGATGCTGAAACACAACAGGAAGCATGCAAACGCATGGAAGATTTATCAGAAATACCAGCCATCGTTGAACGACAGTATAAAATTCCCTACATTCTACAGCGGAATGACAGCACCTGTGTTCGACTACAGCAAGGCAGGTGGAGCAGGTATGGCCATAACGGAATTTCCGGAACTGACGGACTCGATGAAGGCAGAGATAGAAAAGGTGATTACGACGAAAAGAGACTCGCTCAGGGAAGAATATCTGGAAAGAGCAAATGAAAAGGCCGACAAGGAAAGAAATCCGGACAGAGTGAAGAAAAGCTTCAGATGGGACGTGAGGAAGGCACGAAAGGCTAACATCAGAAAACAGAAGGAGGAGGAACTGAAAGCTAAGGAAGAGAAGATGCTGGAAGAACTGCCGGGAAGCATGGACAGCCTGTATATATACATGAGAAGAAAAGAACAGCGCGAGGCAGAAAAAAGAGCTGAGGAGGAAAAGATAAGGAAGATGAGATTCGGAGTGGAATAAGACTGCGAAATAAGCGAAATAAAACTGCGGAATAAGCGAAATAAGCGGAATAATGATAAAAATGCCGGGAGGACTTGGATTATCCATTGTCCTGCCGGCATTTTTCTATGCTCTGAATGAGAGGGCGATCATTTCTTGAAAATGAAATATACCGCAAGTATCAGACAGCAGAATGCTGCAAGGTGGTTCCACTTGAGCTCCATCTTGAAAGCTATGACGGAGAAAACGGTGAAGACCACCAGGGTGATGACCTCCTGAATGACCTTAAGCTGCATAATGTCGAACGGTCCTCCACTCTCGCGGAAGCCAAGACGGTTGGCCGGTACCTGAAGGCAGTACTCGAAAAACGCTATTGCCCAGCTGAAGGCTATGACGCCTATAAGCGGCAATGACTCGAACCAGCTGTATTCGCGCATCTTGAGATGGCCATACCATGCGAATGTCATGAAAATGTTTGACAGTATCAGCAGTAATACTGAAAAAATACCTTGTGATAGCATATTGTTGGTTTTTAGTTGTTTGTTTTAGCTGTTGGTTATACTTGAGTCAGAATCACAATCTGCCTGAGGGGGAACTACGATGGGCAGCATATCGGACTGGATATTGTTCATGCTGCTCCAAAGGCTGTAACGGGCCTCCGGATTCATCTCCTCCAGACGACGGAGAACTTCCTTCATGTCCGAACGGTGAGAGTCTTTCTCGTAAGGGCAGTTCTTTATCTGCTTGCGGTAGCCACGGATACGTGCCATTTCGATGAGATCGGACTCATGGAGGAGACACATGGGGCGGATGATGGTCATATCGAACTTGCGCATCACCAGAGCAGGCGGCATGGTGCTTATGGCTCCCTGGAAGGTCATGTTCATGAGGAGAGTCTCAAGAATATCGTCCATGTGATGACCAAGGGCAATCTTATTGCATCCGTGCTCCTTGGCTACGGTGAACAATGCCTTGCGACGATTCCACGAACAGAGGAAGCACGGAGACTTACGGGTGTCGGTGGAAGGATCGAACGAAGTGGTATAGGTATAGAACGGTACGCTCAAAGAATGGGAAAACTCTTCGAGATAGGCTGTATCCGACTTGTACTCGATATTGGACATCTGGACATGGACAGCAATGACGGAAAAACGTGGCTTGTAGATGCGTGAACGAAGAGCAAGGAGCTCAAGCAATGCCATGGAATCCTTGCCTCCGGACAAGCCTACAAGAATCTTGTCGCCATCGCGGATGAGACCATAATCGACCACTCCCTTGAGGAAGCGCTTGTTGATACGGTATAGAATTTTATCTTCTTCGGTCTGTTTAGCCATAACTGTAATTAAAAATGCGGGTGCAAAAGTACAGATAAAATGAAAATATTGGAAATAAATGCGGTTAAAATCATACAAGAGCTGTCTGTGAGGCATAATTCTTCTTGATATGAATACCGGTTTCGGATATTTTGATTACATTTGTAATGTATAAGCAACGAATATAAGGAATCAAAATTTTTCACACGGAATTTTAATAACTATGCCTAAACGATTTATGGATTTTAAGAAGATTATTACCGCTATAGCTTTATTGATTTTTTCTGTCGGAGCAGGAGCCCAGACTCTGACTCAGGCAAAGAAATGGTTTACAGAAGGGGAATTCGAGAAGGCAAAGCCTGTTTTCAAAAAACTGGTGAAACAGTCGCCATCGAACGCCAGCTATAACTTCTGGTACGGAGCGTGCTGCTACGAAACGGGAGAAATGATGGAAGGGCTACCCTATCTGGAGAAAAGTGCCGCAAGAAAGGTGATTAACGCATATCTGTATGTGAGCAAGGCTTATTATGACATGTACAGATACGAAGATGCCATTGAGAACCTGGAGGAACACATATACTGGCTGGAGAAAAAGAACAGAGACACCGCTGCAGCAGAAGAGCTCATGACAAAATACAGAAAGGGTGAAAGACTGATAAGAAGCGTGGAAAACATTACGGTGGTGGACAGCTTCGTGGTGGACAAACAGAATTTTCTGGAAGCATACAAACTGGGAAGTCAGGCAGGAACTCTGGAAACTATCGGTGTAAATCCGGAAGACAGCGATATGTGTGTGGAATTCGTGAATGAGATGGGCGACAAGAAACTTCTTGCTGCCAAAGATGAGAACGGCAACAAGAAGCTATATTCAAGTGTAAAACTTATTGACAAATGGAGTAACCCACAAAGACTGAGAGGCATTAATGGCGATATGACTGAGCTGAATTGCCCTTTCCTGGACTCGGACGGAACAACACTGTATTTCTCGGCCAAAGGAGAGGAAAGTCTGGGAGGATATGACATTTTCGTAACCAGAGCGGACTCAGAAGAAAACTCGTATTTCAAACCTGACAATATGGGATATCCGTTCAACTCGGCATACAATGACTATATGTATGCCATAGACGACTACAACAATCTGGGGTGGTTTGCATCGGACAGATATCAGCCTGAAGGAAAGGTTTGCGTATATGTATTCATTCCAAATGAATCGAAAATAACATACGACTATGATGCCATGGGGCAGGAAAAGATGATTTCGCTGGCAAAACTTGACAATATAGCCATGACACAGACTGATAATGACGCGGTGGCAAAGGCAAGGCAAAGTCTGGCAAAAGTGACATACTCGGGTAAAAGCAATAATACACCAAAGGCGGATTTCGAGTTTATTGTGAATGACAACAGGGTGTATACTTCACTGAATGATTTCAGAAACAAGGAAGCCAAGAAAATGTTTCAGGAAATGAAAAAGATGAAAAGCGACCTGAAGGTACTTGAAGATGAACTGGAGGGACTGAGAGACAGATATTCCAAATCGGGAGAAGGAGAAAAGAAATCCATGACTCCGGGAATATTGGACAAGGAACAAAGAGTGGAAAGCCTGAGAACAGAAATAGAAGGCATGACTACGAAAATAAGAAATCTTGAACTTAAATAGAGACTTATGAAAGAGTATTTCGCACCATCGGAACTGATTATAAATGAAGACGGGTCTGTGTTTCATCTTCATCTGAAGCCGGAACAGCTGGCTGACAAGGTGATACTGGTGGGAGATCCAGGAAGAGTGGCACTGGTGGCTTCGCACTTCGACACGAAAGAATGTGAGGTGGAAAGCCGGGAATTCAAGAGCATAACAGGTACGTATAAGGGAAAAAGGATTACAGTAACTTCCACCGGTATAGGATGCGACAATATAGACATCGTGATGAACGAGATGGACGCTCTGGCAAACATAGACTTCGAGACAAGATATGAGAAGGACGAGCTGAAATCGCTGGAGATAGTGAGAATAGGTACATGTGGAGGACTTCAGCCATATACACCGACAGGAACTTTCATCTGCTCGGAAATATCTGTGGGATTTGACGGGCTTCTGAACTTCTACGGAGGAAGAAACGCGGTGTGTGACCTGCCACTGGAACGTGCGCTGCTTAATCATCTGGGATGGAGCGGAAACATGTGTGCGCCGGCTCCGTATGCTATACACGCCAGTGAGGAGATGGTGGAACGTATAGCCCGGAAGGATATGGTGAGAGGTATTACTGTGGCATGCGGAGGATTCTTTGGTCCGCAGGGAAGAAAGCTGCGTATTCCACTGGCAGATCCTCATCAGAACGAGAAGATAGAAAGCTTCGAATACGGCGAAAGAAGAATAACCAACTTCGAAATGGAAAGTTCGGCTCTGGCAGGACTTGCAAAACTGTTGGGACACAAGGCTACGACGGTATGTATGGTGATAGCAAACCGTGTGGCAAAGGAGGCGTACACAGGATATAAGAACCAAATAGACGATTTAATTAAACTGGTATTGGAAAGAATATAAGAATATAATGGAAGAAAGTTTCAAACAAGCAGACAATATAGGGAAAGAGGAAAAATACTTACATTTCCTGGAACAGTATGCTCGACTGATTGAGGACGAGAAGAATGTGCTAAGCGTACTGGCAAACACTACGGCAGCACTGAAGGAAGCATTCGGATTTTTCTGGACAGGTTTCTATCTAGCAGATGGCGGGGAACTGCATCTGGGACCATTCCAGGGAAGTGTGGCATGCTACAGGATAAAGAAACGAAGAGGTGTGTGCGGTACGGCATGGGCTGAAGCCAGGACACAGGTGGTGCCGGATGTGGACAAGTTTCCGGGACACATAGCATGCAGCTCACTCTCAAGATCGGAAATAGTGGTGCCAATGATAAAAGACGGAGAGGTGAAGGGAGTGCTGGACATAGACAGTGACGAACTGAACACTTTCGACGAGACAGACCGGATATATCTGGAAAAAATGGTGGAACTGATAGTAAAAAATTTATACTGATTAAGGAGAAATGAACATTCTATATACGGACGATACGATATGTGCCATAGCAACGGCACAGGGAGGCGCAATAGGAACAATCAGAGTTTCGGGAAAGGAAGCTATAAGCATAACGGACAAGATATTCACTCCAGCGGGTGGTGCTCCCCTATCCGAGCGCAAGCCATACACTCTTACATTCGGACATATAATGAGTGAAAACGGAGAAATAGTGGACGAGGTACTGGTTAGCCTGTTTCGAGGACCACACTCATATACAGGTGAGGACTCTACGGAGATTTCATGTCATGGTTCGTCGTATATTCTGCAACAGGTAATGCAGCTGCTTGTGAAGAATGGTTGCAGGGCTGCAGGACCGGGAGAATTCACCCAGAGAGCATTTCTGAACGGGAAGATGGACTTGAGCCAGGCAGAGGCTGTGGCCGACCTGATAGCGTCGACATCGGCAGCCACACACCGTATGGCAATGAGCCAGATGCGTGGAGGTTTCAGCAGAGAGCTATCAGCCCTAAGAGAAAAACTGCTGCATCTGACATCGCTCATGGAACTGGAACTGGATTTCAGCGACCATGAGGAGCTGGAGTTTGCGGACCGTAGCGAACTTTCAGAGATTGCATCGCAGGTGGAAACAGTAATAAACGGTCTTGTACACTCATTCAGTGTGGGAAACGCTATAAAGAACGGTATCCCCGTAGCTATTATAGGAGAAACAAATGCAGGCAAGTCTACCCTACTCAACGCTCTGCTGAACGAAGAACGTGCGATAGTGAGCGATATACACGGTACGACGAGAGATGTAATAGAAGACACAATGAACATAGACGGGGTGATGTTCAGATTTATCGATACAGCCGGAATACGCGAGACATCGGATGAGATAGAAAGTATAGGTATAGAACGCAGTTTCCAGAAGCTGGATCAGGCATCGATAGTTCTATGGGTGATAGACAGTACGGAAGCGAAAGCTCAGATAGAGGCATTGAAGGATAAAGTAATACCAAGATGCGAAGGTAAAAAACTCATTCTGGTGATGAACAAATGTGATGTAACACCAGATCCTGCTGTATTTGTTTCTGATACTGAGATTTTTTTCCCTGAGAATGTCTGTATGGAAACAATATCCATCTCGGCAAAGAACCGTAAGGGAATAGCTGAGCTGCAAGAACTCCTGGTGAAAGCAGCCGCACTGCCGGAAGTGACACAGAATGATGTGGTGGTAAGCAACATCCGTCATTACGAAGCACTTACACATGCCTTGGAAGCCATCCACCGAGTACAGGACGGTCTGGAAATGAATCTCTCCGGAGATCTGGTAAGCCAGGATTTAAGGGAATGTCTGTTCCATCTGGCAGAGATTGTGGGTGGAGAGATAACGAATGACGAGGTTTTGGGGAATATATTCAGGAATTTTTGCATCGGTAAATAAAGTACTCTAAACAACTCAAAACATCTTCAAATAACTTATAATAAGTCCCTCATTTTGAGGGACTTTTATTTTTTAACACTTCCGAGTAGCTTTTTGTTGTTTCAAATTATTGCGACTATTTTTGTACCGTATTTGAACCGCGATGGAATTTAAAAGCGGTGCGATTACGACTAAATGACATTGAAGTCACTTCCTTGGGACACCCTGGGAAAATGCCCAAATGACATTGAGAGCACAAGCTGGGACACCATGGGACGTGGTGGGACACCTTGGGACACTTTTGGGCGACTTCGTTGGCGAAATTATCACGAATATCAGAAACGGCAATGGAGATACAGAAACGATGTAAGTACTGCGGAAAGCTCTTTATTGCACATACATTGGCTACTCAGTATTGCTCACGTCAGTGTAATGGCAAAGATTACAAAAGAAAGATGCGAGAGAAGGAAATTTCAGACTATCTTGAGTCAAATCCTCAAGATGTGCCTGCTGAAGTTTCCTCCCAGAAATCTGTTCTCGAACAAAAGAGATTCCTTACTCCGAGAGAGGCTGCCGCTTATCTGGGCATCGGAAAATCTTCGGTCTACAGAGAACTTGCCAGTGGGCTTATAAAAGCCGTTCAGATGAAAGGAAAGACTCTTATCAGACGGAAAGATATTGACGGTTTGTTCGATCGGGCAAAAGAATATCAGACACGAACAGGCAAGATTCATGAGAAACGGGAATATTACACAGTCAGCCAGATTGTAAATAAATTCCATACTACCCGTCGTGCTGTATGGAATCGATGTGAGAAGTATGGCATTAAAAAAGTGTATCAAGGGCGAAACACCTTCTATGACAAAGTTCTTGTGGATATACACTTTGCAGAACTGATTGCTGAAGTGGATATGAATGACTATTACACAATAGATCAAATCATGGAAAAGTTCAGTATGAGCCATGCTGCTGTACTTTCTTTCGTTCAAAGGAATGATATTCCCCGTATCACACAAGGACGTAAGGTTTACTACTCACGTGCGCATATTGATACATTCAAAGGTGAAAGAGAGAATGTTGATCCGCTTTATTACACCTATAAGGATATACACGAAAAATATAAATTAAGTAAGGACCAGATCAATTATTATGTCCACAATTATAATATTCCAAACCATAAGCAAGGCCGATTGACAATCGTTGAACGAAATAGCTTTGACAGGATTATAAAAGAAAGAATGAGTACAAGCTTTCTTGATAAAGAAGTTGAGAAAAGAAAAAAACAGAAGAAGACCGATAAGGTTCCTGACGGCTATATCTCAATCAAACAGATTGCTGAACAATATGGTATTACAGAGAAAGCTGCCCAGGCGAAAACCCGTGAAGGGAAACTGGAAAAGCTATTCATCAAACATCGAAACTACTTTAATGCAAATGCCGTAGAACAGTTGTTCAACCGTGATCCGGAAAAGTTCGATGTTCCTGAAGACTATATAACCGCACAGAAGATTGCTGAACGGTTCAAGGTAACAGTTCATCATGTACATGGTAGAACAAGGCAAGCAAAAGTTCCGAGAATAACTATCAAGCACATAAACTTCTACGAGTTAAAAGCTGTGGAAGAGTTATTCGGACATCGTATCCCTGTTTCAGAATCTGTTGAAGGAGATTCTATCGAATGGATTACAGGAGAACAGATTGAAGAGCTTTATGGTCTGTCTTCTGCAGCCAGAAGAACTTTGGTTTCCCGTCACAAGATACCAAGTAAAAAGGTTCATGAAACTACATTCTATTCTAAAGCAGATATTGAATATGCCAGAAATCCAGGACTCAAAGATCAGAAGGACTATTATACAGTTGAACAAATCAAAGAGAAGTTCGGATTAAGCCGAGAAGAAGTTTACAGTCTGGCCCGATACAAAAATATACAGAAGAAACGTGATGGAAGGTTTACTCTGTTCTTAAAGGAAGATGTCATCCGGGCTATCCATGAGCGTAAACAGTAAGCTTATTCTAACTTACTCTATAATTACTCTCTATTACCTGTAGTAAGCAGAGAATCATCTTTGATATTTGCCATTAAATAGAAACAAATTATAAATACCCACAGATATGCAGAATTGTAAGAAAGTAACATTAAGACTCCGCCATTGTAAGCATGGCAAAATGTCATACTATCTCGATTACTATCCACCTTATCGGGACAAAAAAACGATGAAAACCATACGTCATGAATATTTGGGTATATACATTTACGAGAGCCCCAAGAATTCACATGAACTTGCTTTCAATAAAACTATGGAAGAAAAAGCAGAAATCATTCGATGCCGAAGATTTGAGGAAATCATAAATGAACGGTATAATCTTTATGACAAGCAACGCCTGAATGAAAGTTTCATAGATTATTATGAGAAAGAAGCCAGGAAGCATAATCAGAAGTGGATATATGTATGCAAACATTTCAAGAACTACGTCAACGGGAAATGTTCCTTTGGAGAAGTTGATGTGGAATTATGTCAAGGATTTGCAGAATATCTCTTAGAACATGCTCAAAGTATGCGGACTGGCGAACGACTTTCCAATAACTCGGTTGCCGGATATTGGTCAACATTCAGAGGATTCCTCCGGATTGCATACAGGTCCAGATTGATCAATGAGAATATAAATGACTACCTCGATCGCATAGAATACGAAGACACATTAAAAGAAAGTCTGACTCTACAGGAGATTTACAAACTTTACAACACAGATTGTAAAATAGATGTATTGAAACGGGCATGTTTGTTTTCTTGCTTTACTGGCCTACGTTTCAGCGATGTGAATGCATTGACCTGGGAGATGGTGAAAGAATATGCTGACGGAAGTAAGTATCTTGATTTTCTGGCTGTAAAAACAACGAAACAGAATATTGTCCCCATTAATGATGACGCATTGCATCTGATGGGTAGAAAAGGAACTGGAAAGGTATTTAAAGGATTGTTTTACTATATGACTCAAAAAGTAATGCACGAATGGTTGAAGGCTGCTAAAATTAAAAAGCACATCACCTTCCATAGCTTCCGCCACACCTTTGCAACCCTTCAAGTTGAACTTGGAACAGACATCTACACCGTGCAGAACATGCTTGGACATGCCAACGTAACGACCACAGAGATTTATGCTCGACACGCAGATGCCAAATCCAAGGAAGCATCTCAGAAACTCTCTCTTAGCCTGTTAAAAAGTGTTTCGACAAATAAGAAATCAAGTGAAAATAAGAACTCAAATAAAGAGAACAAAATAATAACAAGTGAAAGAAAGGAAAACAAGAGAAGAGAAAACTACCTCTCAAAATATTGAATATCAATATATTAAAATAGTTAACTACTTGCATTTTCTTATAGATTCTTTCGAATTATTCATGCATTTCTCCCTATTTTTG
>NZ_JADYTF010000052.1 GCF_021530995.1 Bacteroides caecigallinarum | reverse complement strand
GTAAAATACACATTATCAATCATTTTATTGAGCAGTCGTATTTTCTCTTTTTCTTCATGTTTTCTGCGTAATTACATATTTTTATTGTATTTTTGTCCCCAGATTGTCCCCCGCAAGTAGTATGGGGGACAAAAAACTGTCCCCCGAGAAAGGACATATACAATAACCAATAAAGCAGGAAACAGTCATGGCAAAGAAAGCAGTCGCACAAAAGGAACCGGTTAAAGTCCGTGAGAAAAAGCTGGCCAATGGAAACGTCAGCCTGTACCTTGATATCTATAGAAATGGGAAACGGCACAAAGAGTACCTTAAACTGTACCTAATCGATGCAAAAACCCCTATCGAGCGGGAACAGAATCGACAGACCTTGGCAACGGCTCAAGCAATAAAATCGAAACGCTTAATCGAAATCCAAAACGGAGAATATTCATTCACCCATCAATTCAAGGAGAACACTCCATTCTTGGAATATTACCGTAAAATGGTACGGGAGCGGAATACTCCGGATTCAAGGGGGAATTATGGCAACTGGCAAAGTTGTCTGCGTTATCTGGAAATGTACTGTGATGAGAATACTACTTTCAGGGATGTTACTCCGGAGTTTATTTTGGGATTCAAGGATTTTCTGGAGAATGTGGAAAAAGACACCCATAAGCGCAAAGGCCCACGCATGGAGCGAGATGAGTTTCAAGGACTCTCTCAAAATTCAAAGGCATCTTATTTCAGAAAACTGTGTGCCTGCATAAACCATGCTTTCGATGAAAGAATAATCGCCATCAACCCATTACGCGGAATAGAAGGCTTCAAAGATGCTGAAGTCAAGCGAGATTATCTTACATTAGAGGAAATAAAAACACTGGCGGAAACGCCCTGCCGTTACCCAGTCCTTAAACGGGCATTCCTTTTTTCATGCCTGACAGGACTTCGTAAATCGGACATTCAAAAACTCGTGTGGGGTGATGTGCAGAAATTCAACGAGTTTACAAGAATAGTATTCAAACAAAAAAAGACCGGCGGTCAGGAATATCTGGACATCTCACCTCAGGCAGAAAAATATCTTGGAGAAAGAGGAAATCCAGAGGATCCTGTTTTCTCGGGCTTCACCTATGGCTCATGGACATCGGTGGAACTGCAACGATGGAGCATGAAAGCGGGAATAGAGAAAAATTTAACATTCCACTGCGGCCGTCATACCTTTGCCGTTCTGATGCTTGATTTAGGTGCCGACATCTATACAGTATCAAAACTGCTTGGCCACAAGGAACTTTCCACGACACAAATATACGCGAAGGTTCTGGACAAAAACAAGCAGAATGCAGTATCACTTATTCCTGAAATAGGATAATAACATTCGGCATATGACAAGACAAGAATGCGTAATAAGAATAGCCAAGATAAACAAAGTCTTTGGCGAATTGAAATACAGGATAGATATAGGTGCTATTCCGGATCTTGCCACCTATGCCTCCCAGCTTCTTATGGTAAATGACTGGACGGCAGACATACAACAGTATATAGGCCAAGAGTTTTCCCCTACCCTTGCGCGACAAATAGTGAACATAGGCTATACATAAGAAATTGAGAAGTTTCTGAGGGAACATAATACAGGTATGGCTCCTGCCTACGCAACGGCGCTTGAGGAATCTGTCAAGAAGGTACGGTCTCTGATGGGATTGTGCAGACATAGCCTGAATAAGGAGAAAGGTCAATATAGCGATCTAATAGAACCGTTGGCAAATGAGCAAACGGTCGCTCTTATGCAAAGAGCTGTTGATGCCGGACTATTGGACATTCATTTTCAGCCCTCTTCAAAGGCAACCACGTTGCAACTGCGGGTGATCGCCTTCGCTGTATCCTCCATGTGCAAACTTCCACATATGTATGCACCATTCGAGAAGCAATGGGAAAACAATATTAAATCCAGGATAAGCACTTGCAATATACCCAAACGCAATGTGGACCAACTCAACTATGCTATGGAACTTTATCCAGAAGTAGATTTCAAACCATTATTTGAGCCGACACAGGGTATCAGCGCATTCTATACCCCGCAAGACAGGGATGATATTATAAGGTTATATAAGTCTCTGCTGAAGTACGGATACATTTCCCCTGAAACCACATTGAAAACATTTGAAGGTATTTTTGACAAGAAAAAATTTGTCAAACCTGTAGTCTGGATAAAAGGGCAAAGACAACTGGCATATTTCATTTATTTAGCGTTTGGAAAATTCAACAAAAAGAAGCTATGGAAGAAAGGCGAAAAATTTTTCCGCGTCAATGGACAGGTTCCACATGTGGACAGCCTTACATCCGGGTATAGCTGGCTCAAACGCGCCGGATGGCTGGACAGGTTTGACATAAAATTAAAAACTATTTGCGAAAGCTTTTATCATGTAGAGCGTGAGAATCATCCTCAGAAAAGAAATGATGAAAGGCTTATCCATATCAGCAAAAACGTATTCTATTCGAACAAGAGCAGAAAAACGAAGCAGGCAGTATATTCTGCGCTTATCAAGGGCGGTTACATTTCTCCTGACACCACTTCTGCCATCTTTATGGGAATATTTGACGAAACAAAATTTACCCGGCCTATTTTATGGAAAAAAAGCCAGACATCGCTCATGTACTTCGTGTATTTGACTTTCAGAACGGACAACCCTTTTGATTTCTGGACTAAATGCGCGAACTGCTTTCAAATCCAGGAAGGCAAACCGATAAACCGGGAAAGCTTAAGAAGTAATTTCCGTCCTTTAATCAATAAAGGGAAATTGGGCACCTATGACATTGAGTTGAAAAGAATAGCTGATGAATATAACGGCTGTACAAAGAAAAAAGCAACAGCCTCCGACGAGATGGCGACAGCTTATATTACTTAACATCAAATTCAATCAAACAATGACAAAGAATTTTACTTTGCTTCTCTCTCTTTTTGAGAAGAGCGATGCGCGGAGCCGAACCGACTCCTGCGCAAACCGGTGAAAAAGGTTTATTCCGGCTGGTCAAACAAGCCCATGAAACTTATTCGTCCGAAGTCCTGACTCGCAAAAAGAGTTATAGGCGATTCGTCCTTGACTTCATCCATTCAAAGCAGTATCATGACGCTACCGATGCCTGGAGCAAGAATGAGCATCAGAAAAACTATTGTATCGTTTCCGAGCTATTGGAAAACCACGAAAAGCTGGTATGCCAATATTTCAACGAGGCGACATTGAATGAATCGCAAATCAAGAAACTGCTTGATGCGTTCAACACATTTGAGTATCGCCAAACTGTTCTTTCTGAACCAACTCCTGAAAACGGTCGTCAGTCAAAATCGTACACATCGTCTGTCCCTTATGAGCCATTGATTGACAGCGAAACTATTGGCCTCATTGCACAACTTGTCAATGAGGTCAACTTGTTTACAGAAAAGTTGGATATTGAAGATGTCATCGCCCGCTACAAAAAAGGAATCTTAAGTCCGGTCACATCGAAAAACAACGCGCGGCTGGTGCTGCTCCTTGACCAACTCTCCATTCACGGTGTCATACCGTATGACTGGCAATCGATAATCGCCAAAAAGAGGCTCATCAGAAGTTCCTCCGGCAGAAAATTTCTCAACCAGCATGACCTATCCTCTACCCTTAACAGGATAAAGGACACACAACCGGGCGTTTTTGAAAAGAGATTCATCAAGACGATAGACAGATACATAAACCAAATCAAAGGCAAAAAAATCGAACAAAAGAAACCATAACTGTTGAGAATTGCATTGATAGCGGTGTTGACTATCAACAATATCAACATGTTCGTCAGATGGCTGCCAATAACTTTGCCCTCCGTAATCGATTACTACGGAGGGCAAACCTCCTATTGTCAAATTTAGAAGTACAATCAAATGAAACAACGAAAGATAAACTGCGAAGGCGGTTCGGTTATCCGGCATCTCAAACAGATGGAAAATCTGGTTTCCAAAATGACATCAGAGAAACCGATCGAACGCATACAATCCTTGGAACAGAGAATCGGTGAAATCGATAAAATTCCAAGTATAGAAAACTATGTACAACAGATTAAGGAACGCATTTGGGTTACTAAAGAAGTGCTCACAACATCTGAGGCATCCGCTTATCTGGGGCTGTCGGAGAGCTACATTTACAAGCTGACCGCATCGAGACAAATTCCCCATTACAAGCCAAACGGGAAACTCGTCTTTTTCAACCGGAAAGAACTGTGCGAATGGGCATTGAGGAATCAGGTAGAACCCAACAAGGAAACAACAATTAAAAGCGGTACGATATGAACAAGAAAGAAATGGACATCATACTCTCCCGCATTGAAAGGCTCAGTGTATTTCTTGAAGACAATACACTGGAAGGCTTCCAGAAAGAGATTCTGAGGGTTGAGAAATACCTGCAACGCTTCGGCAAGCTGGATGAGCTGCTTTCTCATCTGAAAGCTGTAGAAAAGATAGCATACGCGGCAAAGGATTTCCTGAATATAGATGAAGTAGCGGCATACCTGCAAGTGTCCAAGAGCTTTGTCTATAAGCTGACATCAACAAAGGAGCTTACTGTTTACAAGCCCAATGGCAAAAATATCTTCATACTTCGGGACGATTTGAACGACTGGATAAAACGCAATCCTTGCCTATCATACGATGAAATCGAGAAACAGGCGAACGTCCTGTCGTATCGTCTTGAAAACAACAATAAACGTAAACGCAGAACAAGAAAAGATGGAAACGGCGAGAACTGATCTAATGCTTCCGGATTATCATAGAATAGATGAAGAAAAATACAGATCACTATTGAAATATATCCGGCTAAACGTCACCGAACAATATGAGTTTCCCCAGGAAATTGTACAGATTGACGGTGTGACCATTGCCACATTGGGCAATTTCAGCGCATCCACCGGAAAGCCTAAAAGCAAGAAAACATTCAATGTAAGTGCAATAGTCGCATCTGCGCTTTCCGGCAAGGAAATCCTAAAATACAAAGCGGATTTGCCAGCATGCAAGAACCGGATTCTTTATATTGATACGGAACAAAGCAAATGCCACTGCCATAAGGTGCTTCAGAGAATACTGATGTTGGCAGGCATGCCCATTGACCAAGAGAATGACCGGATTGAATTTTTTGTTCTCCGTGAATACACTCCTGACCAACGGAGGGATATTATCAAATGGGCCCTTCACGAAGAAAAGAACATCGGACTGGTTATCATAGACGGCATACGCGACCTTATTCACGACATCAACAGTCCAAGCGAATCCCTTGACATCATCAATGAACTGATGAGATGGTCAAGCTACTACGAACTTCACATCCATACGGTACTGCACTTGAACAAGGGAGACGACAACACGCGGGGACACATTGGAACCGAGCTGAACAACAAGGCTGAAACCATATTGCAAATATCCAAAAACACGGAGGACGGAAGAATCAGCGAAGTGAGAGCCATGCATATCAGGGACAGGGAGTTCACTCCCTTTGCTTTTGAAATCGGAGATGATTCACTCCCCCATCTGGTAAAAGACTACCAGTTCAAAATGAGCAAAAAGGACAGGCTGACCTCTTACGCTGACATGACCGAGCAGCAGCACCGCGCCGCCCTGGAAGCTGCTTTTTCCGACAAGGAGGTCTTAGGTTATCAGGCATTGCTTGAAGCCCTGAAAAAGGGATATGACAGTATTGGATATTGCCGAGGAAGAAACACTCTGGTCAATCTTTGCAAATACCTTATACAGCATAATGCCATACAGAAAAATGGCCGAGGCTATGTATATAATGACAAATTCCGAATTTGAGATATACCAGTTTAGTTTGCGGGTATATATAGTAGAACTACACTAAACACTGTACAGTCATGAACATAGCAGAGGCAAAGGAAATCCGGATGGTGGATTTTCTTCAATTACTGGGACACAGCCCGGTCAGGATATGCAACAGTCAATACTGGTATCTCTCTCCGCTGCGGCAGGAGGACACGCCGTCGTTCAAGGTCAACGACAGGCTCAACGAGTGGTATGATTTCGGGGAGGCCACCGGCGGCGACCTCGTGGAACTGGGGAAGCACCTGTACGGGACAGACAGCGTAAGCGAGGTGCTGTCCCGTATCGAGCGGCAGGAAGGTATCCGTGACCTGCCAAGAGTACGGCTTCCGGTGGCTATGCTCCAGCCTGTGGAGGCGGACATGAGGGATGTGAGGGTGGTACCGCTGCGGCACCATGCGCTGCTGTCATACCTCCGTTCACGCATGATAGACGCCGACATCGGAAAGATGTTCTGCAAGGAGGTGCATTACGAACTGCGCAGGCGGCACTATTTCGGACTGGCTTTCGGCAACCTGTCCGGAGGCTACGAGGTGCGCAATCCCTACTACAAGGGCTGCCTGAAAAGCAAGGACGTGTCGCTGATAAGACATTCGCACGGCGAAACGCAGGGCCATGTATGCCTGTTCGAAGGCTTCATGGACTTCCTCTCCTACATGACCCTGCGGCAGGCCGGGGACAAGGCGATATGCGTCGATGCCCCCTGCGACCATCTTGTGATGAACTCCGTGAACAACCTCAAAAAGGCACTGGGACATCTGCAGGAATATCCGTTCATCCACTGCTACCTTGACAACGACCTTGCCGGGCAGAAGACGGTAGAGACCGTCGCCTCGCTGTTCGCCGGGAAGGTCAACAACGAAGCCTACCGGTACGACGGCTACAAGGACTTGAATGATTACCTGCGTGGTAAAAGGCTCTGACAAGGCACGGTGTGTCGCAACTTGTGAAGCTCTCCATACGGAGGGCTTCTTTTTTTGCCTGAAGCGACCCTCCAGAAGTATGAAAATGAGTGTCAGAATATGATTTTAGAATATGATTTTGGGAAATTGCATAAATCTTATTAAGAAAACAGCGATTTGTAATACAATTATTTCCGCATATACAACAGATGACTTTTCTTTGCAAATCAAATTCTGAAAGGAATAATAATACTATTACAATAGAGTATGAAATCATATTGGATATTCGCAACCATACTGACAGTTGCCTACGTCATTTATTATGCGGTCAATATCGCCAGAGACCTGTACCGGAAGAAAGGCCAGGGAGGAAAGGACGAAGAAATATTCGAGCTCGACCCCGATGACGGACAGGAGAGCGTGGACGTGACGGAAAGCGAGACCGGATTCAATGTCGGTACGGAAAGATATGAGACGGGCTTTGCGGCAGCACCTGCTTCCGCGCAGGACGGCACTGCGGAGGAAGAGACGGAGTCGTCCGAAGAGCGGTTTGTCCGGATGAAAGCCAAGGTCGAGGCAGAGATGGAGGACAGCGTCCCATACCTGTCCGATGCATTCACTGCGGACGATATGTACAAGGCGATGGTTTCAGGCGGCCGTCTGGAGAATCGCCCCGAAATGGCCTGGAAGCCTGTGGACAAACATTAGCATGAGGTCAACCAGAAAGATATTATGCGCATTGCTGACACTTACGGTTCCCTATTGCGTTTTCGCCAAGAGCGGAGCCGTGAATTACAGCTGGGGAGCGGACGCGCTTGCCACCATGCACGACTTCGTGGTGACGATGATGCTGTATGTCCTGTACATCTGCTATGCGGTCGCCTCCGTGCTGGCCGTCATATCCGCGCTCCAGATCTATATCAAGTGGAATACGGGAGAGGACGGCATAGTGAAGTCGATCCTGATGCTGTTCGGCGCGTGCATGTTCATCATCGGAGCCTCCATCGTATTCCCTGCCTTCTTCGGCTACCGCATATAGGAAAGAAATCGGAAGTACAACGAAATAATCACTAAAAGCAATGAGAATGAAGAAGATTGAAAGATTCAAGAAAACAATGAGAAAGGCGGCGGACATGGTGTCGCAGAAAGTGGCGATGCTTGCCCTCATGCTGCTGTCCGCACCCGCCGCGCTGATGGCGCAGAACACCGCAGGCGACTACACTGCCGGAACGAATGCCCTGACCACCGTGGCCGAGGAAATCGCCAAGTATGTTCCTATCATGGTGAAGCTGTGCTACGCCATTGCCGGAGTCGTGGCGATCGTGGGAGCCATCAGCGTGTACATCGCCATGAACAACGAGGAGCAGGACGTGAAGAAGAAGATCATGATGGTCGTCGGCGCCTGCATCTTCCTGATTGCGGCGGCACAGGCCCTGCCCCTGTTCTTCGGTATCAGCTAAACGGCAAGCACGATGAAAGGCAGGGACGAGCGTTATCCGGACTATCCGCTGTTCAAGGGGCTCCAGCGGCCCCTTGAGTTCATGGGCATCCAAGGCCGGTACATCTACTGGGCTGCGGGCTCGGCGGGCGGAGCCATTGCCGGCTTCATCGTCGCCTACTGCCTGGGCGGATTCGTCGCCGGGCTGGTGGCGTTGGCCGCCGTCCTGTCGGCGGGCATCTCGCTCATCATCCTCAAGCAGCGGAAAGGCCTGCACACCAAGCGTAACAGGAAAGGAGTGTATGTCTATGCCCATTCGAAGAAGATATGAAAGGAAAAAGCCATTACGGAAAGCGTGTGGCCCCATTGAATGTTGAACCCGGGCAGGCCCGCTTTGGAACAGGCGAGCCTGCCCTTATTTAACCGGAAGCAACCGACAATGACACTGTACATCATACTGACATTCGCAGCCCTGTGTGCGGGCATGGCCGTCTCGGTCTATGCCTTCGGCACGGGCGGAAAGCGCAAGCGCATCTTCCAGGACATCTATTTCACTGTGGAGGATGTGGACGGCATTGGGGTGCTGTACACCAAGACCGGCGAATACTCCGCCGTCCTGCGGATGGAGAATCCCGTGCAGAAGTATTCGGCGGACATCGACAGCTACTACGAGTTCACAAGCCTGCTCACCGCCATCGCGCAGACCTTGGGCGAAGGATACGCCATACACAAACAGGACGTTTTTGTCCGCAAGCGGTTCGAGGACGGGACAAACGAGCGTCACGAGTTCCTGTCCGCTGCCTATTTCCGTTACTTCAATGGACGGAGATACACGGACAGCACCTGCTACCTGACCGTCACGCAGGAAGCCCGGAAAAGCGGCCTGTTCTCTTTCGACGGCAAGAAGTGGCGCGACTTCCTCGTGAAGATACGTAAGGTGCATGACCTGCTGCACGATGCGGGCATACAGGCGGAATTTCTGGGAAAATCGCAGGCGAAAGAGTTTGTTGACCGCTACTTCGCCATGAACTTCCGGGACAGGATTGTGTCCATGACCAATTTCAAGGTGGACGACGAGACGGTCTCCATGGGCGGCAAGCGTTGCAAGGTGTACAGCCTCGTGGATGTGGACTGCGTGTCGCTGCCGTCGCTTGTACGGCCCTACACCAACATCGAGGTGAACAACACCGAGATGCCCGTTGACCTGCTGTCCGTCATCGACAGCATACCGGAAGCCGAGACGGTGGTGTATAACCAGGTCATCTTCCTGCCCAACCAGAAGCGGGAACTGGCTGCGCTCGACAAGAAGAAGAACCGCCACGCGAGCATCCCCAATCCCGGCAACCAGATGGCCGTGGAAGACATCAAGCGTGTGCAGGAGGTTGTGGCAAGGGAGAGCAAGATGCTCGTGTACAGCCATTTCAACCTTGTTGTCGGAGTATCTGCCGACACGGACATACAGAAATGCACCAACTATCTGGAGAACGCCTTCGGGCGCATGGGCATCCATATCAGCAAGCACGCCTACAACCAGCTGGAGCTGTTTGTCGCCTCGTTCCCGGGCAACTGCTACGCCCTGAACGAAGAGTATGACCGCTTCCTGACCCTGAGCGATGCCGCCATGTGCCTGATGTACAAGGAGCATATCCAGCACAGCGAGGACACGCCGCTGAAAATCTACTACACCGACCGCCAGGGCGTGCCGGTGGCCATCGACATCACCGGAAAGGAGGGAAAGAACAAACTGACAGACAACTCGAACTTCTTCTGCCTCGGGCCTTCGGGCAGCGGCAAGAGCTTCCACATGAACAGCGTGGTGCGGCAGCTGCACGAGCAGGGAACGGACGTGGTGATGGTTGATACGGGTAACTCCTACGAGGGACTGTGTGAATACCTGGGCGGCAAGTACATCAGCTACACGGAAGAGAAACCCATCACGATGAACCCCTTCAACATCACGCAGGCGGAGCTGAACATCGAGAAGATAGACTTCCTGAAGAACCTTATCCTGCTGATATGGAAAGGCTCGGACACGAAGGTCACGGAACTGGAGTTCCGTATCGTGGAGCAGATGGTGACGGACTACTACGACGCCTATTTCCACTGCTTCGACGGCTACGACCCCGTGCAAAGGGAAACCCTGCGCAAGACCCTGATAGCCGCCGAAAAACGGAAAGGCACCTGGGGTGCGGAGGACATGCCTGCTTTAGAGCAGAAAGTGGACGACAAAATTCGGATGTTGGAAGAACGGAGGAAAGCATTGAAAGTGACATCCTTGTCATTCAACACCTTTTATGAATATTCCTGCGAGCGTCTGGAACTCATCTGCCTGGAGAGCAACATCACGGAGATAGACTACGACAAGTACGCCTACATGATACAGCCGTTCTACAAGGGCGGCAACTACGACAAGATACTGAACGAGAACGTGGACACCACGCTGTTCTCGGAAACATTCATCGTCTTCGAGGTGGACGCCATCAAGGAAAACAAGAAGCTGTTCCCCATTGTGACGCTCATCATCATGGACGTGTTCCTTCAGAAGATGCGCATCAAGAAGAACAGGAAAGTCCTGGTGATAGAGGAAGCGTGGAAAGCCATCGCCAGCCCGCTCATGGCGGAGTACATCAAGTTCATGTATAAGACCGCAAGAAAGTTCTGGGCCTCGGTGGGCGTGGTGACGCAGGAGATACAGGACATCATCGGCAGCGAGATTGTGAAAGAAGCCATCATCAACAACTCTGACGTGGTGATGCTGCTCGACCAGAGCAAGTTCAAGGAACGCTTCGACAGCATCAAGGCGATATTGGGCCTGACCGATGTGGACTGCAAGAAGATATTCACGATAAACCGGCTGGAGAACAAGGAAGGGCGCAGCTTCTTCCGGGAGGTGTTCATCCGCAGGGGCAGCACGAGCGGCGTGTACGGCGTGGAGGAGCCGCACGAATGCTACATGACCTACACCACCGAGCGTGCGGAGAAGGAGGCTTTGAAACTGTACAAGGCCGAACTGGGATGCACTCATCAGGAAGCCATAGAAGCCTACTGCCGCGACTGGGATGCCAGCGGCATAAACAAATCGTTGCCGTTCGCCCAGAAGGTAAACACAGCGGGGCATGTACTCAATCTGAAAAAGAGGGATAAAAACAATTAGAAACGATTATGAAACGGCTGTCGCTCATACTCCTGCTCCTGTCGCTCGTTGCCGTGCAGCGTGTCCACGCCCAGTATTACAGCGTGAACATCGACGCCCGCACCGTGGCGGCGATGGCCGCCGCCTTCGGCACGGAAACGGTCGCCGAGAGCTATTACCGGGAGCAGGTGGACGACATCCTCAAGCACTATACCGCCGCAGAGGTCGCCGCTGCCGGAATCTTCTCGTCGAAATTCCTGGAACGCAAGGCCCTGTCCGAGCTCGGCATCTGGAGCAGCAGCACGGAGAACTACTATTACCGCCGCATCTACAACATGGTCGCCCGGAAGATCATCCCGAAGACCTGGGTAGTGGCCAAGATGATGCTCCGTTCCCCGCAGACTGCACTCTACTGGGGCAGCTACCTGATGAAGGTATGCGACGACACCAAGAGCCTGTGCATGCAGTTCGAGAGCATCGTGACCAACAGCACGCTGACCTTCTCCGATGTGGCCTTCCTTGAGATAAAAGAGGAAATAGCCCCTCTGCTGAAACTCTCCGAACTGGGGAACATCGACTGGCAGCGGATGCTGGACGACCTTGCCCGCATACCGGACAACTTCACAAAGGAGAACCTGCAGAACGACCTCGACAACCTGTACAACATGGGTGTCGGACTCGCCACGGCGGGCATCGGCAATATCGGGGACGCCCTGCTGCAGACCAGCTCGTTCCATGACCTGCTGAACGGCAAGGCGGAGGAGATATTCCACCTGTACGACCACTACAGCCACCTGTACGAGGCAGCGGAACAGGATGCCGGCAGGCTCCTGCTCGACATGGTGGGCGGTCCGGAGAATGTGGCCGGTCTGTTCGATTTCAGCAACTACGACCTGACCTCGTGGATTACCGACTACATGGACGAGTCCGCCGGGAACCACTACACCCAGCGATGGTACATCGCCCGCCGGGAGCAAGGCAGCGTTTCGCTGTGCGACTATTATCCGCCCACCGACGACAACAGCATCCTGAACGGCGGCGAGTGGACCCGTTTCGAGACCACCGACGCCGGATTTTACCCCAACGCCTCGCAGCGCGAGCAGGCACTCTCCAACTCGGAGCGGTATGCCGGGTGGTCACGCAGCCAGGTGCAGCAGCTGAACAACCGGAACGACGGTTTCACTTATGCGATAAATTACAGCCAGAGGGCCTACATCATCAGCCGGGGCGGAAAACAGACCAAGAAGGCATACGCCTACGAGATCCATGTGACCCAGAACTGGAACCGGGAGGAAGTCATCTACGAAGAAATCTTCGATTCGTACACGATGGATCTGAACACCTTCAAGGCGCAGCTTAACGCCCGTCTGTCGGAAATCAACGAGAACGAGGAAGGCTACACCTACTACATCGCCTCCGATGCCCGCAACTACTACCAGGCGACGGACGCCGTCAAGCTGCAGGGCTGCGAAAGCGTGACCATCAGCGTGACCTGTTCCGACGGCGCGACCCTCGGGCAAGGAAGCACCCAGTACAAATGCCGCAAGTGCGGCAGCTCTCTGAATGCCCATTCGAAGGATTGCGCCATGCAGACCACCGTCACGGACAACGAACTGGACACCTCGGAACTGGACGGAATGGTGCAGGAAGCAGAGAGCCAGGTGTCCGCCCTCCAGTCGCAGATAAAGGCTCTGGAAGACGAGAACGCCTCCCTGCTGAAGAAGATTTCCGAATCGAGCGTGGAAGATGCCGCCGTTTACCGGCAGCAGTACAACGCGAACCTGACCCGGCTGCAGAAACAGAAAAAGGAACTGGGCGAATGGCAGCAGAAGCTGGCCGACTACGAGGCGGCAAAGACGGAAGCCGCAGGCGACAACGATGTGCCTACCGATGACTACTACCGTATCCCTGCCATCATGCAGGAATGCAAGACCGCCTACAACCTGACATGGCAGGACGGAGGCTCGTGGAACGGCTATTCATATATCCGCCGGGCGACCACGCCGAACATCAACGGGGTCATCACTTTCAAGGCGACCCTCTCGATAGCGAGGAAGCCCAAATACTTCCTCGGCATCAAGATACACCGAGCCATCCTGCAGATCTCGTGGGAGCTGACCACGGAATACACCGACACCCATGTGGCCGATGTGCTGACGCTCGACCCGAGCCTGTCGGATGCGGAAAAAGCCAAGGTGGTCAACGACCGGATAGCGGAGATAGCGAGGGAATACCCCTCCTGCAAAATCACCACGGAATATGCCAGTACGCCGCCATTGGAGGAGACTCAGACGGGCGACGTGTACCACCTGCTGTGGTCGAGCGACCGCCTCGAAATCGCCCGTGAGGTGGACACCCGCCTCACGAGAATCTATGCCGACCTCGTGTCGCTGGAGAAGATGATGCACTACAAGTACAGCATCATCGACCTGCTGAAGGATGTCCTGCCCGAACTGGACACGGACGAAGGACGGAGGCTCACCCTTGTGGAAGAGTGCCATGAGCGGTGGGTGGAGAATGCCCGGAATCTGCAAAGCGGGAACGGAGGAAAGGAGGACGGGATATGAGACAGAGACTGATTTTGACATTCCTGCTGCTGGCCATGCTGCCGTGTGTCGCCAAGGCACAGTGGACTTTCGACATCGTGTCGGTGGAAGCCTACATCAACGACCACAAGAAGCAGCGAAGCCTGCTGCTGGCACGCAGCACCTTGGAATACAGCAACAAGCTGCTGCACGAGTACAGCCGGGACGCTACGGTGGAATACAAGGAACTGAATGTGGATCTGGACAGGTACACCCGTGCCTTCGATGTCATCGACGTGATGTACCAGTCCCTGCGGACGGTGTTGAACGCCAAGGACACCTACACGACCGTCAGCGACCGCATCGGCGACTACAATGAGATGCTGACGGCATTCAACGACAAGGTGTTGAAACGGGGAAAGGCAGAGCCGGAAGACCTGCTGATACTCACGATAAACAAGAAAGCGATAGAGGCCATCGCCCATGATGGGGAGCAGCTATACAAGTCGCTCAGCGACCTCGTGCTGTACGCCACCGGAGCGGCGGCATGCTCGACCTCCGACCTGCTGATGGTGATGGAAGCCATCAACGGGTCGCTCGACGACATCGAGAGGCATCTGAACCGGGCCTATATGGAGACCTGGCGATACATACAGGTGCGCATCGGTTACTGGAAAGAGAAAATATACCAGGCACGCAGCCGTCAGGAGATTATAGACGGGGCCTTTGGCCGCTGGCGCAGTGCCGGAAGACTGGATTATTAACGACAAAAGGGAAAGAATATGAAAATGAAACGGACAATGACACTTCTTGCGGCGGCAGTCCTGGCGGCACATGCCGCCCATGCGCAGTATGTGACCTACAACCACGACTCGCCGAAGCAGAACCAGATCACGGTCATGGAGACCGGTGCAGGCTCGCTGTCGCCCGACCTCTATTACCTGCTGCTGCACAACAAATACAAGAAGACAGCGGCGGCGAAGAACAAACTTTCGTTCCGCACGCTGGCCGGGGTGAACCTCTACAACCAGACGGACGAGGCGGAAGCCATCGATTCGGCATTGGTGAAGCGGGCGGGCATCGAAGCCCTGAACATCGCCGACAGGCAGGTTGACCTGGCCTGGCTCGCCGAGGGCGACAAGGTGGACGGGCAGATGGAACGCTTCCGGCGCAACATCGACCGCATCCTTCCGTGCGGCGGCACGCCGGACGAGCGAGAACGCTGGGAGGAATACTATCAGGTGTACCAATGCGCCATCAACGCCACCAAGGATGCCTATATGCCCAATGCCCAGCGGAAGAAGGAATACCTGCGCATCAGCGAGGATGTAGCCCGGCAGAACGAGACGCTTGTGCTCTATCTTGCCCGGAAACAGAACGCCACCGTGACGGAAACCTTATTGAGCGCACAGGAAGTGCAACCCATAGACAAAGGAAGCATCCTGCGCAATGCCGTGGAACGATGGAACGAATCCCGGTATGCCGTGCGCGGTTCGCAGACGGACGGCGACAGCGGTGAAGGTGACGGAGAAGAAACAGTGGAGAGAAACTAAAAAGGAAACAGCATGGCAGACGGAAACATACTGTCGAACTTCGGCATAAACCTTCTGGAAGAAGAGATAGACGATGTGATCTTCCAGACCAACGAGTTTCTGACCGACGCCACTTTCACGGGGGCACAGGGACCTTTCTGGTGGATTCTCCAAATGTGTATGGCACTTGCCGCCCTGTTCGCCATCATCATGACGGCGGGCATGGCCTACAAGATGATGGTCAAGCACGAGCCGCTGGACGTGATAAAACTGTTCCGACCGCTGGCCGTTTCGCTTGTGCTTTGCTGGTGGTATCCTCCGGCGGACACGGGCATGGCAGGCAGTGGCAGCAACTGGTGCTTTCTGGACTTCCTGTCCTACATCCCCAACTGTATCGGCTCGTACACCCACGACCTCTACCAAGCGGAAGCCGCACAGATCAGCGACAAGTTCGAGGAAGCACAGGAACTCATCTTCGTGCGCGATACGATGTACACCAACCTGCAGGCGCAGGCGGACGTGGCGCATACCGGGACATCCGACCCCAACCTGATAGAAGCCACAATGGAACAGACCGGCGTGGACGAAGTGACCAGCATGGAGAAGGACGCCGCCAAGCTGTGGTTCACCTCGCTGACCTCCGGCATCGTGGTGGGCATAGACAAAATCATCATGCTCATCGCCCTCGTGGTATTCCGTATCGGGTGGTGGGCGACGATATACTGCCAGCAGATCCTGCTGGGGATGCTGACGATATTCGGGCCGATACAATGGGCTTTCAGCCTGCTGCCCAAGTGGGAAGGCGCATGGGCGAAATGGATCACGAGGTATCTGACCGTGCATTTTTACGGTGCGATGCTCTACTTCGTGGGCTTCTATGTCCTGCTCCTGTTCGACATCGTGCTGTGCATCCAGGTGGAGAACCTGACGGCGATAACCGCCAGCGAGCAGACGATGGCCGCCTACCTGCAGAACTCGTTCTTCTCCGCAGGCTACCTGATGGCGGCAAGCATCGTGGCCTTAAAATGCCTGAACCTCGTACCTGACCTTGCGGCGTGGATGATACCGGAGGGCGACACCGCCTTCTCGACCCGAAACTTCGGCGAGGGCGTGGCGCAGCAGGCAAAGATGACGGCTACCGGAGCCATAGGAACCATGACACGATAACAATAAACAAAAAGCGATATGGTCATAAAGAATTTGGAAAACAAGATCAGGCTGACGGGCATCGTCTGCACCGCATTCCTCGTGGGGTGCGTCATCATCAGCGTGTCGAGCATCTGGACCGCCCGGACGATGGTCGCGGACGCGCACAAGAAAGTCTATGTGCTGGACGGCAATGTGCCGATACTGGTCCGTCAGACCACAATGGAAGAGACACTCGACGTGGAAGCCAAGAGCCATGTGGAGATGTTCCACCACTACTTCTTTACGCTGGCGCCGGACGACAAGTATATCCGCTATACAATGGAGAAAGCCATGTACCTGGTGGACGAGACGGGGCTGGCACAGTACAACACCCTCAAGGAGAAAGGCTTCTACAGCAACATCCTCGGGACGAGCGCGGTCTTCTCCATCTTCTGCGACAGCATCCGTTTCGATGCGGCCAAGATGGAGTTCACCTACTACGGACGGCAGCGCATAGAGCGGCGGAGCAACATCCTGATGCGCGAGCTTGTCACCGCCGGACAGCTCAAGCGGGTGCCCCGGACTGAGAACAACCCCCACGGGCTGCTCATCGTGAACTGGCGCACGCTGCTGAACAAGGACATCGAACAGAAAACAAAGAACAACTACTAAATGAAGAATGAAAAGTTGAGAATGAAGAATTTAAACATTAAAACAACCGAGATATGGGATGGAAGAAAATGATTTTCGGCGAGAAGATGCCGGACAAGCATGACCCGCAATACAAGGAACGCTACGAGCGTGAAGTGGATGCCGGGCGGAGGTTCGCGAAGGTGACACGGATAGACAAGGCCGCCGCCAAGGTGCAGGGCTTCGCCAACATGCACCGCACCCTGTTCCTGATTATCGTATTCACCTTTGTCGCGGCGGGACTGGCATGGAACATCTACCGGCTGACCGTCGTGTACAACCGCCAGCCGCCCCAGCGGACAGCCACCGAGATGCAGGACAGCCTCCTTCGGGAGAGACACGAGCAATCCGAACTACATATACAACCACCTAAAGCGCAATGACGATGAGCATACTGGACAAAATCAACTTCAGACAGCCCAAGTACATGCTGCCCGCCATCCTCTACCTGCCGCTGCTCGGCGCGTCGTACTTCATCTTTGACCTGTTCCGCACCGAGAAGGCCGAGATACCGGACGCCACGCTGCAGACCACCGAGTTCCTGAACCCGGAACTGCCGGAGGCCACCATCAAGGACGGGGACGGCATAGGCAGCAAGTACGAGAACATGACCAAATCGTGGGGCAGGATACAGGACTATACCGCCGTGGACAACATTGAAAGGGACGAACCCGATGAAAACAAGGAAGAATATGAATCGCAGTACACAGAGGACGACATCGCCCTGCTCGGAGAAATCGAGCAGGAAAAGAGTATGGCGGCGGAAGCAGCCGATGCCAAGAGACGGGAGGAAGAAGCCCTCGCGGAACTGGAGAAAGCCCTTGCCGAAGCAAGGCTGCGCGGGCGGCAGGAGGTGATTCCTCCTGCGGAAGAGGACACCACCCAAACAGCACCGCCTCCTGCGGCGGCACCTGCGCAGGCGGAGGGCATCATCGACGAGGACAGCCAGGCCGTGAAAGCCCCCGGCGAGAACGACAGGGCCAGCGAAGTGGTGAAGAAAACAAAAACATCCTCGGACTATTTCCACACGCTCGACCGGAGCGGACAGGAGCCGAAGCTCATCAAGGCCATCATCGACGAGGACATCAAGGCGGTGGACGGGTCACGGGTCAGACTGCGGCTGCTGGACGATGTGGAGATAGACGGAAGCACCGTCCGGAAAGGCACCTACCTGTACGCCACGGTCAGCGGCTTCTCGTCCGGACGGGTTAAGGGCAGCATCAGCAGCATCCTCGTGGGTGACGAACTGGTCAAGGTCAGCCTGTCGGTGTACGACACGGACGGACTGGAGGGGCTGTATGTGCCGGAAAGCCAGTTCCGAGAAACGGGCAAGGATGTGGCCAGCAGCGCCATGTCGGGCAACCTGAGCATGAACACCGGAGGCTACGGCAACAACAGCCTCGCCCAATGGGGCATGCAGGCTGTGCAGAACGCCTACCAGAAGACGAGCAACGCCATCAGCAAGGCCATCCGAAAGAACAAGGTGAAGCTGAAATACGGGACATTCGTGTATTTGGTGAACGGAAACCAAAAGCAATAGCCATGACGACCATAGAGCAAGACAAGATATACAACATGGACTGTCTGGAGGGTATGAAAGGCATTGCCGACCGCAGCATCGATGCGGTGATCGCCGACCTGCCCTACGGGGTGCTGAACCGGCAGAACGGCGCAGCCCGGTGGAACAACCGGATTCCGCTGAAGCCCTTGTGGGAGCAGTACCTGAGAATCACCAAGCCGGACAGTCCCATCATCCTGTTCGCGCAGGGGATGTTCTCGGCGGAACTGGTGCTGTCGCAGCCCAAGCTGTGGAGGTACAACCTTGTCTGGCACAAGGACAGGGTGAGCGGACACCTGAACGCCAACCGTATGCCCCTGCGCCAGCATGAGGACATCCTGGTGTTTTACAGGAAACTACCGGTGTACCACCCGCAGATGACCCCGTGTCCGCCCGAAAAACGGAACCACGGCCGCCGCAAGACGGAAGGATTCACCAACCGCTGCTACGGCGGAATGAAGCTCGCCCCGGTGCGCATTGCCGATGACAAATACCCGACATCGGTCATCTCCGTACCCAAGGAACACCGGAACGGAACATTCTACCACTCCACACAGAAACCTGTGGCCCTGATAGAATACTTGATACGCACCTATACGGACGAGGGCGACACCGTGCTGGACAACTGCATCGGCTCCGGAACCGCCGCCATCGCCGCCCTGCGGACAGGCCGACACTACATCGGCTTCGAGACAGACAGCGGCTATTGCGGGATTGCGGAGCGGCGGATACGGGAAGAGATTGAACAGAGGGAAAGAAAAGATAACGAGAAAAACCAATAAAAAGGCAAAGACAATGAACAGACATCGAATGATGGGCCTGTGCCTCCTTGCAGCGGGACTTTCCGCCGCACACGAGGCGAAAGCCCAGAGAACCTACGAGGAAATGGAACTGCTGACCGTGAACGAGCAGGTGACGACCGTCATCACGGCATCGGAGCCGGTGCGTCTGGTGGACATCTCCACCGACAAGGTGGCGGGTGACCAGCCGCTTGAAAACATCATCCGCCTGAAGCCCAAGGAGGCCGGGCACGAGGACGGCGAAGTGCTCGCCATCGTCACCATCGTGACGGAACGATACCGCACGCAGTACGCGCTACTCTATACTACCCGGCTGAAGGAAGCCGTGACCGACAAGGAGATACTGCCTGCGGAACGGGAAGCCTACCACAATCCCACCGTCTCCATGTCCACAGTGGAGATGACCGGACTGGCCAGACGCATCTGGAACTCCCCGGCCAAGATACGGAACGTGGCGAGCAAGGCACACCGCCTGACCATGCGGCTGAACAACATCTATGCGGCCGGCGACTACTTCTTCATCGACTTCTCGATAGAGAACAAGACCCATATCCGGTTTGACATCGATGAAATCCGTGTGAAGCTCGCTGACAAGAAGGTGTCGAAAGCAACCAATTCGCAGGTCATTGAGCTGACTCCGGCAATGGTGCTGGAACCGGGAAAATCATTCAAGCGGGGCTACCGCAATGTGATAGTCGTCAAGAAGATGACCTTCCCCAACGACAAGGTGCTGACCATCGAGATGACGGAGAAACAGATCAGCGGGCGCAACATCAGCCTGCACATCGACTACGAGGACGTGCTTGCCGCCGATTCGTTTGACCAATCGCTATTGGAGGAGGAATGATGTCAATGAAGAATTAAGAGTGACGAATTAAGAATTGGAAATGATGAGTGAAGCATTGAAAAATAAGGGAAGGACAAGAAACAGACTGCTTGCCTTGGCGGTGGCCATGTTCACCTTGTCTGTAACAGCTTCGGCACAGCGGAACACCGGACGGCTCTCGCTCGGAGCCGGGCTGCTGTACCGGAACGGCATGGACGTGACCCTTGCCTACGAGCATGAGACGAACTACCACAACGCCTGGGGGTTCTTTGCCAACGGCTACCTGCAATGGAAGGAGTGCGGGACATGCGGGCATGTCTGCCCGGATTCATTCTGGCGGAACTACCGCACCTACGGCTTCGGCGTGGCCTACAAGCCCTGCGTGGTACGGGGTCGCAACCACTTCGGTAACCTGCGCATCGGCGCATCGGGCGGCAGCGACACGAAGAAGTTCCTCGCAGGCATCCACCTTGGCTACGAACACAACTATGTGCTGCGGTCGGGCTGGGTGTTCTTCTGGCAGGTGAAGGGTGACGTGATGATAAAGGGAGCCGACCTGCTGCGGGCAGGTGTCGGTCTCGGCGTGAAGCTGCCGATAAGATGACAGATAAAATAAGGGAAAATAAAAATATGAACAGATGACAATGAATAAGATGCATACAATCATTGCGGCGGCAGCGGCGTTGACACTGGCCGCCTGCGATGCGCATATCGAGACCCCGGACATGACGGTACGCCCCGGACATGTCCTCTGCGATGACGGCACGGCATTGTCCTACGCCCAGTACAAGGCATCCGGCAAGCAGGCCGTGGCGGTCGTGTTCGACACCGGACAGCACGGCGGTACGGAGGGGAACGGCTATGCCGTCTATCTGTGGGACATCGCTCCCCAAGCGTTTGCAGACAGCCTCGGTGCGGAGCAAGGGACTTCCGCCGACACGGGGGCTTTTGACGGCAATGCGAATACCTTCGCCCTATACGACACGCAGGAAACAGCCTCGCCTATGGCGGCAGCGGTCTTCGACCTGTGGTGCTACGGACAGAGCGCATACATTCCATCCGTAGCGCAGATGCGGCTGCTGTATGCGGCACGGGAAACGGTCAATCCCGTCCTTGAGCTATGCGGCGGGGACACCCTGCCTGCCGACAACAACGGCGACTGCTGGTACTGGACTTCGACGGAAGTCGAGGGACAGCAGACCGCCAAAGCGTGGCTCTACTCGACAGGCAGCGGATCCATGCAGGAAACTCCGAAGATACAGGCGCACAGGGTGCGTCCCATTATCACATTAAACAAATAAAAATACAACTATATGGAAACATTGGACATCACTATGCTTATCGGACTGGTGCTGATGATAACGGCACTTGTCATCCTTTACCGATGTGCACGGGGAAAATCCCGCCGCCAGCGGATGAACGAACTTGCGGATACACTCCTTTCTATCCACGACAGCCTTGAGCTTCAGGTCAGGAGATTGGAAACCCTGTCGGGAGAAATAGCCTCCGACAATGAAAAATGTTCCGCCCTGCAATACCGGATTGGGCTACTGCAGGATACGGTTGACTCCCTGGAGTACAGGCGGGACGAGCTTGACCGGGACAACCAGTCCATGACGAGAACCAACAACGAACTGAAGCGGAGCAACGCCGAACTTGTGGAGAAGGCTGCCCGCCTGCGTGACTCCATCGCACACGACGAACAGGCTATCTGCGAGGCCGAGCAGTCTATCGACCTCCTCAAGAGAATCAAGGAGGGGCTGGAAATCGCAATGAGCAATATCCCGGCGGAAGAGGTGCCTTACCTTTCACAGCCGATATTCAGCATGGGAATCACGCCGTCCGCACAGAACCACCTCGCCGCCCACGGAATACAATATATCGGGGACCTGCTGCGCCTTGACGAGCAGTATCTGTTGGAGATATGG
The DNA here is from genome assembly GCF_021530995.1 of Bacteroides caecigallinarum. GTDB lineage: Bacteria > Bacteroidota > Bacteroidia > Bacteroidales > Bacteroidaceae > Phocaeicola > Phocaeicola faecigallinarum. Next base: position 1,630 of record NZ_JADYTF010000052.1, on the reverse strand, counting down.
GGTGTCGGTCCGGCTACGGTAGAGAAGATACAGGCAAAAATGGACGAGAACGGCGTATGCTTCGGCATGGATGCTATCCGTGTGGACAACCGCTGGTATCGCAGAAAGACGGACTGAAAACAGGGAAAATCATGGAAGAAAGCAAGGAGTTACAGGGATTTTACCGGATATTCCGGGCGGTGGTCTATGTGTCGGTGCTATTGGAGTTCTTCGAGTATGCCTTCGACCCCGCCTTTTTCGGGGACTGGGGCGGCATCCTCGCCGACATTCACGGACGCATCAAGCGGTGGTCGATATACAGCGACGGGAACCTTGTGTACAGCAAGCTGGCCACCGTCCTGCTGATCTGCATCACTTGTATCGGTACGAGGAATAAAAAACATCTGGAGTTCAACGCCAAGCGGCAGGTCGTCCTGCCCCTGACAGCGGGTCTCGCGCTGCTTGTTCTCTCCGTATGGCTGTTCAACAAACCGATGGGGATGCAGCTGTACACGCTGCCCGTGAACATCATCCTGTACATGGCCGCTTCGCTCGTGGGCGTGATACTCGTACATGTCGCCCTGGACAACATCTCGAAGTTCATCAAGGACGGGCTGATGAAAGACCGGTTCAATTTTGAGAACGAGAGTTTCGAGCAATGCGAAGAATTGGTGGAGAACAAGTACAGTGTGAACATCCCGATGCGGTACTACTACAAGGGCAAATTCCGCAAGGGCTGGGTGAACATCAGCAATCCCTTCAGAGGAACATGGGTGGTCGGCACTCCGGGCAGCGGCAAGACATTCTCCATCATCGAGCCGTTCATCCGTCAGCACTCCGCCAAAGGCTTTGTGATGGTCGCATACGACTACAAGTTCCCGACATTGGCGACCAAGCTCTACTACCATTACAAGAAGAACCTGAAACTCGGCAAGGTACCCAAGGGCTGCAAGTTCAACATCATCAACTTCGTGGATGTGGAATACAGCCGCAGGGTGAACCCGATACAACTGAAATACATCAACAATCTGGCGGCGGCGAGCGAGACGGCAGAAACCCTGCTGGAATCCTTGCAAAAGGGAAAGAAAGAGGGCGGCGGAGGCAGCGACCAGTTCTTCCAGACCTCGGCGGTGAACTTCCTTGCCGCCTGCATCTACTTCTTCTGCAACTACGAGAAAGAACCATACGACAAGGATGGGAACAGGCTGTACGCCGAGAAACGGCAGGATCCGGAAACAAAGTTATGGAAACCTACGGGCATCGTCCGTGACCGCAAGGACGGGAATATCGTGCAGCCCGCCTACTGGTTGGGCAAGTACAGCGACATGCCGCATATTCTGTCGTTCCTGAACGAGAGCTACCAGACCATCTTCGAGGTGTTGGAAACCGATCCCGAAGTGACACCGCTGCTCGGCCCATTCCAGACCGCCTTCAAAAACAAGGCGATGGAGCAGTTGGAGGGTATGATAGGCACGCTGCGTGTCTATACCTCCCGTCTGGCCACCAAAGAATCCTATTGGATATTATTACTGTCCGCTAAAGACGTGAATTCCCTCCCAACTTGCTGAAATAGATAAGTTGGGAGTTATTTTCATATCAGACAAGCCCCTCTTATGAGCTTATTACCTCCTTAGGTGGTGGTTCTGCTGCC
>NZ_JADYTF010000051.1 GCF_021530995.1 Bacteroides caecigallinarum | reverse complement strand
AAGTTATATAATCGGTATTATGTTTAATTAGAAATATGGGATTATAAAGGGACTTCCCTTTCTGCGTACTTCTAATATCTATATTTATTTTTTAATTGCTGAGAATTCAATTTTTCTGAGAAATCAGATATCTGGCAGTAAATTCTGCAATCTGAGGAATAATAAAAAATGCTTTGACATCTTTCAATGTGGATGTCAAAGCATTTTTATTAAGAAGATAATAATGTATATAATTTTTAACTAGCATTTCACTTTCAGTCCTTCCAGTACTTTACGCATTTCCTCGTAAGTAGTGATTCTTGTAGGAACCAATGGAAGTCTCAGTTTGTTTTCTATCATACCCATCATGCTGAGCATTGCTTTCACTCCAGCAGGATTTCCGTCAACGAACAGTAGTTTGAACAGTTCAGTAAACTGGTGATGTATAGTGAGCGCATTGTTATAGTCGCCTGCCAGTGCAAGTCTTGTCATGCGGCTGAATTCTTTAGGGAATGCGTTTCCGATTACAGAAATTACGCCTACAGCTCCCAATGTAATCAGCGGGAATGTAATTCCGTCATCTCCAGATATTACATCGAAGTTTGCAGGTTTCTTCTTTATAATTTCGTCCATTTGCGAGATATCACCCGAAGCTTCTTTTATAGCCACTATATTGTCGAAATCATGAGCCAGTCTCAATGTTGTGGCTGCAGTCATGTTTACACCTGTACGTCCCGGGACATTATATAGTACTATAGGAAGCTTTGTAGACTGTGCTATAGCCTTATAGTGCTGGTAAATACCTTCCTGTGAAGGTTTGTTATAGTAAGGCACAGCTATCAGCAGAGCGTCTACTCCTGTCATATCTTCGTTCTTTATAGTGTCGATCACAGTCTGTGTACAGTTGCTTCCAACGCCCAAAAGTATAGGAACACGTCCGTTAACTCTCTCTATTACAAGTGATTTGATTTTCTTTTTCTCTTCGGCTGTCAGTGTAGGAGTTTCTGCTGTTGTACCCAGCACACAGAGAAAATCTATTCCGTTCTGCACCTGATATTCCACTAGTCTGAGCAATGAATCATAATCAACGCTTCCGTCTTCTTTGAATGGCGTGATTAGTGCCACTCCCATTCCTTTCAATCTTTTTCGTATCATAATTTAATGAATTCCTCGTTTGTGAGTTACAAAAGTACGAATATTTTCTTTTAAAACTATTTTTCTATTACTTTTTTTGGTTATGTGGGTAAAATTTTGAACTAAAACAATTCCAGCTGAATGTTCTTGTTGGCTTTTTGCGGTTTTTCTTCCGCATTCTTTGCCGCAGTGTCCACCGTATTGTTTTCTTCAGGTATATCCATGCTTACAGTGGTCTTTTCAGCACTTTCTATGAGCTTCAGAAATTCATTTTCGTCCATAATCCTTATACCCAGCTTCTGAGCCTTTTCCAGCTTGCTTGGTCCCATATTTTCGCCGGCCAGGATGAAACTTGTTTTCTTCGATATGCTGCCCACATTCTTTCCTCCGTGCTTCTCTATGATATCTTTGTATTCATCTCTTGAGTGTACTGCGAATACTCCGCTTATCACCACCGACTGTCCTTCCAGAATGTTTGACAGTGCTGCTGTCTCTTCGGCATCCATCTCCATTTTCAGTCCTGCCGCCTTCAGCCTTTCCACCAGTTCGCGGTTCTTCTCGCTGCTGAAGAAGTGTATGATGCTCTCCGCTATTTTCTCTCCTATCTCGTCTATAGCCATCAGTTCTTCTTTTGTGGCAGTCATCAGGGTGTCAATATTTTTTATTGATCTGGCTAGTTTTTTGGCCACTGTTTCACCCACGAATCTTATTCCCAGTGCAAACAGTACTCTCTCGAAGCTGACCTGTCTGGATGCTTCAAGACCTGCCATGATATTCTGTGCAGATTTTTCTCCAAAACGTTCCAGACGTGCTATTTCCTGTTCCTTAAGTGTATACAGATCGGCTGCGTTGTTTATCATTCCTTCCTGATAGAACAGGTCCACTGTCTCCGGTCCCAGACCTTCTATGTTCATTGCCTTGCGGCTTATGAAATGCTCTATTTTACCTTTTATCTGCGGAGGACATGAATCTTCGTTCGTACAGTAGTGTGCCGCTTCGTCGTCGAATCGTGTAAGTGGCTCTCCGCATTCCGGACAGTGCGTGATGAATCTCACCGGTTTGCTGTCAGGAGTTCTTGAAGCCATGTCCACTCCGGTTATTTTCGGGATTATCTCTCCACCCTTTTCCACGTACACCATGTCACCCTCGTGCAGATCCAGACTCTCTATGATGTCTGCGTTATGAAGTGATGCCCTTTTCACTATCGTTCCCGAAAGTTGCACAGGGTCAAGGTTTGCCACCGGAGTTATGGCTCCCGTACGCCCAACCTGGTATGTCACCTTCTGTAGTTTCGTTAGTGCCTTTTCTGCCTGAAATTTATATGCTATTGCCCATCGTGGCGATTTGGCTGTGTATCCCAGGTTTTTCTGCTGTCTGATGGAGTTCACTTTCAGTACTATTCCGTCTGTGGCTACAGGCAGGTTCTTTCTTTCCGTATCCCAGTATTTTATGAAGTCGAAAACCTCCTGCAGAGTCTTCACCTTGCGCATTGTGTCCGATATCTTGAAACCCCATTTGCGTGCTTCCTGCAGGTTTTCGTAGTGTCCGTCGCATGGCAGGTTCTCGCCGAGCAGATAGTACAGGTAAGCGTCAAGTTTTCTTGATGCCACTACTGCTGAGTTCTGTTGTTTCAGTGTTCCCGAAGCAGCGTTTCTGGGATTGGCAAATAGTGGTTCCTCTTTAGCCTCACGTTCTCTGTTCAGATTTTCGAACACTTCCCACGGCATAAGTATCTCTCCGCGTATTTCGAATTCCTTTGGATAGTTGTCTCCCTTCAGCACCAGTGGCACTGTACGTATTGTCTTTACGTTGTTTGTCACGTCGTCGCCCTTCACTCCGTCGCCTCGTGTCACAGCCCTTACCAGCTTTCCGTCTTCGTATGTGAGCGATATTGAGGTTCCGTCAAACTTCATCTCGCAGCATATCTCAAACTCCTCGTTCAGTGATTTTCTAACTCTTTCGTAGAAGTCTGTCACTTCTTCTTCCGAATATGTGTTTCCCAGCGACAGCATGGGATATTTATGCTCCACTTGTACGAATTCTTTACTGATGTCGCTTCCCACTCTCATTGTAGGCGAGTTCTCGTCATACGTCTCCGGATACTTAGCTTCCAGATCCTGCAGTTCGCGCATCAGATGGTCAAATTCGATGTCGCTTATCACAGGCGAGTTCAATACATAGTAATTATAATTATGTGTGTGAAGTTCTTCACGCAGTTTATATATTCTTTCAATTTCAGGATTTGTCATAATATTTACGATGTTAGTAATGCAAATTTAGCAAAAAAACTCATCCAGCCGCTATATGTACGGATGATAATGTGTATTTTTGCAACTACTAACAACTAAGAACTAAAAACCCAACAACTATATATGAGAATAGACATTATAACCGTTTTGCCTGAGATGATAGAAGGCTTCTTCAACTGCTCTATAATGAGCCGTGCCCAGAAAAAAGGTATTGCCGAGATTCATATACACAATCTCCGTGACTATACTCTCGACAAATACCGCCGTGTAGATGATTATCCTTTCGGCGGATGTGCCGGTATGGTGATGAAGATAGAGCCTATCGACCGTTGTATCACAGCGCTGAAGGAACAGCGTCATTATGATGAAATAATCTTTACAAGTCCCGATGGCGAGAAGTTCGACCAGCCTATGGCAAACAGTCTTTCCATGCAGGAAAACCTCATGATTCTGTGCGGTCATTTCAAGGGTATCGACTATCGTATCCGCGAACATTTCATCACTAAGGAGATAAGCATAGGCGACTACGTTCTCACCGGTGGCGAACTTGCCGCTGCAGTCATCACCGATGCCATCGTACGTATCATTCCGGGAGTGATTTCCGACGAACAGTCTGCTTTGTCCGACTCTTTCCAGGACAACCTTCTGGCTCCTCCCGTATATACACGCCCGGCAGAATACAAAGGCTGGAAAGTGCCTGATATCCTTCTTTCTGGTCATGAAGCCAAGATACGCGAATGGGAATTCCAGCAGTCGCTCGAACGTACCAAACGCCTGCGTCCGGACTTGCTTGGGGAATGATTTCTTTTAGAAAAAGTATTGTAGTATATAATAAGGTACAAAATAATAAATCCCGTGGAACCTGAGTTTCACGGGATTTATTATTATATAATGAGAAGTTAAGAACTTCCTCTGCTTTATCTAATCTTACACTTCCAGTGCCCCGATAATATCGCGTACCGAAGAGTAACCGTGGCGTTCCAGATAATCGTTTATACCTTCAGCCACTTTCACTGTAATTGCAGGATCTATAAAGTTTGCAGTACCAATCTGGATGGCAGTTGCACCTGCCAGCATGAATTCTACAGCGTCTCTCCAGTTCATTATACCGCCCAGTCCGATTACCGGAATATTCACAGCCTTAGCTACCTGCCATACCATTCTCAGGGCGATAGGTTTCACAGCGGCACCGCTCATACCACCGGTGATAGTCGAAAGTACCGGTTTGCGTTTCTCAGCATTGATAGCCATACCCAGTAAAGTATTGATAAGCGATACGCTGTCCGCACCTGCTCCTTCAGCAGCACGAGCTATCTCAGTAATATCTGTAACGTTAGGCGAGAGCTTCACAATAAGAGTCTTCTTGTAAACATCTCTTACTGCTTTCACAACTTCTTCGGCACCCTTTGCAGTCACACCGAATGCCATACCTCCCTGTTTCACGTTAGGGCATGAGATGTTCAGCTCTATAGCCGGAATGTTCTCCAATTCGTTGATGATACGTGCAGTCTCTGCATAGTCTTCAATCTGCGAGCCCGACACGTTCACTATCATATTAGTCTTGATATCCTTGATTTTCGGATAGATGTTTTCCACGAAATAGTGCACACCCTTGTTCTGCAGACCTACTGCATTGAGCATACCCATCGGAGTTTCCGCCATACGCGGATAAGGGTTACCTTCGCGGTGATGCAGTGTTGTACCCTTCACTATGATACCACCAATTCTTTCCAGGTCAACGAAATCCTCGAATTCCAGACCGTAGCCGAAAGTTCCCGATGCAGTCATCACCGGGTTAGCCATATTCAGCTTGCCAATGTTTACGCTCAAATCTGCCATAATAACTTCTTATAATTAAATACAGGACCCTCTTTACATACACACACATGACCTTCCTGAGTGTTCTCCACGCAGCACAGACATGCACCTACACCGCATGCCATTGTATTCTCAAGCGATACTTCACACTCTATGTCGTTTTCCTTTGCATATTTAGCCACAGCCATCATCATAGGTTTCGGACCGCAAGTATATATCATGTCGAATTTAGTCGATTTCAGGATGCTGTGCATAGTCACATATCCTTTTTCGCCAGCCGAACCGTCTTCTGTTGTGGTATACACATCGCCCAGAGCCTTGAATTCATCCAGTTGCAGAAGATCGTTTGCCGAACGTGCACCCAGCAGGAACACAGGCTTGCAACCCATCTTCTTAAGAGCCTCGCCCATGTAAAGCATAGGAGCAGTTCCCACACCTCCGCCTACCAGCAGGAGTTTCTTTTCATTGTTTTCAGGCATAGAGAATCCGTTGCCCAAAGGAAGTACTACGTTTACTGTATCACCTTTTTTCACTGTAGCCAGCTGTCTTGTGCCGTCGCCCACCAGCTGTACAAGGAACCACACCTCGTTAGTAGTGCGGTCTACGTAGTTTATCGAAATCGGACGACGCAGGAAAGTGGTGTTCGAACCATCAATTCTTATTTCTGCAAATTGTCCGGGAAGCATTTCAGGAAGTGGCTTGTCCTGTGTCAGCTTTATGAGAACATAGTTGTTGTGCAGACGTACGTTCTCAGTTACAGTCAAATCTAAAATGTATTTTTTCATAAAAAACCGGATAAAAATCGTTTTGTAATGCAAAGATAGTGCAAACCGAGTGAAGTACAAAGTGAAAACATGGTTTTCAACTTTTAATTCCGAGGTGCAGCCTATCTTATCCAAAGATACTCATTTCCCTTTATATATAAGGTGTAGCCCTGTGGCAAATCGGTATTTTTTTATTGAAAGTTCAGTCCGCTCTTTACTTGTTGTCCGGTTTGAATACCTCGAAAGTACCGTTATCGTAGAATATTCTTATTTCAGTGATTTTCGGAGCAGGCTTTTCTATGTATCTAACAACCTCTTTTTCAGATTCTTTATGTGTATAAACAGGCGTTTCTGATGTTTTCTCCTTGCGAAAATCGAAATAAAACTGCCCGCTACCCGTATTTTCCGGATTCTCGGCGTTTTCAAACAGTGGCATGCCGCCCGTAGTTTCCTGGCCAAAGTCTGTCTGACCGGATCTGCTACTGTCCGTAGTGCCATTTCCTGCTTCGTTCATGTACATGCTGCCTTCACCGTACATTATCCAGTTCAGGCTTATGTCAGGAAAAGACTTGTGAAGTCGCTTTACCATATCCAGGCTCGGATTGTTTCTTCCGCTGAATATGTGTGATAGCGATGAAGTGGAAATTCCTATTTTTTCTGCAAAATCAGCGTTGCTTAGACCTACCGAACGCATGATTTGGATTATTCTGTCCTTCATTTACAAATGGAATTATCAGTTTTAATAATGTTACAAAGGTAAACATAAGAATTTACATAAGCAAATTTACATACATAAATGTAAAGTATACAGACGTAAATACAATTGTCAATTGTAAAGTAGAATTGTAATTTACATGTGTAATTTGTTTAAATAAAACATTTGTAAATACCCTATAAAGTACTGATAATTTGAATATTATATCGTTATATATTTGTATACAGCCCATTTTCTGCCTGTTATTCCTGTATATCTGTATATTTGTTCAAGTCAATTATATCTATACATGTTTATATCATTGGAATACAGTGATATAACATATAAAATACTGTATGAAATAATATACATTTACATTTATAAAGTATGCATCCTCTGTTACGTTACAAAGGTCTACTCTCCCCTATTACATTTGTAAATCACATTATCAATGTCAAATTCACATTCCTTTTCTATACAACTGTAATCAAATTACAATTGTAATTTACATAATTAAACCGCAATTCTATATACAGATGTAAACTCTTTCTCTGTTTTTTCTCCAAATGGCTGAGAATTGAAAATTTTCGTCCAAATGTACACTTGTCCGTAAATTTTAAAATCTCAGCCTTGTTTACGTATATGCACAAAAAAAGCCTTATCCTCATCGGATAAAGCTTCTTGAAGTATTAATCAGTTGTAAATATCAGTGTAGAATGAAATAGACGAGTTCTCTGAGCATTTCTCCCGGCGTAAGTGTTACATTACCTATTCCTTTCGAACGTGCGTCACAGAGCCTTATTTGCGTTATTATGTTCATCACCTTGACTCCCGAATAAGCCCTCATGCCCAGCAGATACTCTTTTGCCTGCCATGGCGATTTCAGGCCCAGGTATGCAGCCACTCCGTTTTCCGATCTTTCGGGAGCATAAAAGGCCACCATCAGATTCGAGAAATAATTGAACAGAAGTGTCAGTGTGGGTTGTATCGGATTGTTCTTCGGATTGTCGTTGAAATATTTCACTATCTTGTTTGCCTTGAGCACATCCTTTGCTATTATGGCATTCTTAAGTTCGAAGTTGTTGTAATCCTTGCTTATGCCGATATTCTTCTCTATTTCCTCCGGAGTTATTCTGTTTTTCCCTTTCGGCATTGTGATGATAAGCTTTTCCAGTTCCCCTGCCAGTCTGTTCAGGTCGTTTCCCACAAATTCAGCCAGCAGTTCGGATGCCTGATCTTCTATATCCATCTTCTTTCTTTTCAGGTAAGCCGATATAAACCCTGGCAGCATGTTTTCCTTCAGCTTCTTCGATTCGAACACCACACCTTTCTTTTCAATCTCCGCCACAACCTTCTTTCTTCTGTCCAGTGTGCCATGTTTGTAGCATATCACCAAGATAGTACTTTCCAGTGGTTTCTGCATGTAGAAACCCAGTTCGTCCCATCCTCTCAGGTTCTGTGCTTCCTTCACCACCACCACCTGATGATCGGCCATCATCGGATAACGTTTCGCGTTGTTCACTATTGTTGCCATTTCCGTGTCCAGTCCGTACATCACTGTCAGGTTGAATTCTCTCTCGTTTTCGTTCAGTGCCTTTTCCACTATGTAGTCAGCTATTCTGTCTATATAGTAATCTTCTTCACCCATCAGCAGATATACCGGTGCGAATTTTCCGTTTTTTATGTCTTTGGCTATTTCTTCGTATGTCATTGCTGTTGTCAGTCCTTTAATTTGTTTATTCCAGGTTTTCTTGTTTCAATCGGTTTTATTAATTTTGTTCCTGATAAATTTCCGTTACAAAATCCCGACGGTTATAACTTTAATTGCAAATATACGAAATGTTATCATTAAACCTTCCATCAGCCACATTTAAAATTTCCGAGCGCGACGGCAGGAAGTATATATTCGATATCCTGCGCAGGAAATACGTTGCCCTTACTCCCGAAGAATGGGTACGTCAGCATTTTGTCCATTATCTCATCCACCATCTTGGTTATCCCTCCGGGCTTTTGGCCAATGAGGTTGCCATCAATCTCAACGGATGTTCCCGTCGTTGCGACACTGTTCTATACGATTCATCCCTGTCTCCCCGTATGATTGTTGAGTACAAAGCATCCGACATTCCTCTTACCCGCGAGGTTTTCAATCAGATACTCCGTTACAACATTGTTCTTCGTGTAGACTATCTCATAGTGAGCAACGGCATCAATCATTACTGCTGCCGTGTCGATTATAACTCAGGCAGCTGTACCTTCCTTACCTCCGTTCCACATTATTCCGAATTATAAGGAAAAATCTGATCCGAAGACCATCACACCAAAGGTAATCATAAAGACAAAGGCAGAACCGTAAAAAATGTTTTACAAAAAAACATCATTACGGTTCTGCCTTGTTCATTAAGTATTTATCTGTCTGTTATTCAGCCGAGCTTGAAAGTCTTGATCTTCTTGGCTTGGTTTCCTTTACAGTTTCAGTTGCTGTAGGAGCCACACCTGCCAGTTCCTGGTCAACCATGATTCTACCGCAGTATTCGCATACTATGATTTTCTTTCTCATGCGTACATCAAGCTGTCTCTGTGCCGGAATCTTGTTGAAGCATCCTCCACATGCACCTCTCTGTACGTAAGTGATTCCAAGACCGTTTCTTGAATTAGCTCTGATACGTTTGAAAGCCTGAAGCAATCTTGGTTCGATAGTGCTTTCAATGCTTTTAGCGTTTTCTCTCAGTCTTTCTTCTTCCTGTTTTGTTTCAGCCACAATTTCATCAAGTTCGTTCTTCTTGTCTTCCAGGTCTTTTGTTCTTTCCTGCAGAGCGTTTTCACTCTTTACAATTTCCTCTTCCTTCGCCTTGACTGAAGCATTTGCCTCTCTGATTCTCTTTTCGTTGAGTTCCACTTCCAGCGACTGGAATTCGATTTCCTTTGTCAGCACGTCAAACTCGCGGTTGTTTCTCACGTTGTCCTGCTGTGCCTTATATTTTTCTATAGAAGCCTTAGCCGCTTCGATGTCAATTTTTCTTGTAGCTACATTCTGCTTCAGTTCTTCTATTTCGTGTTTGATTTTTTCAATACGAGTGTTCAGTCCTGTTATTTCGTCTTCCAGGTCTCTGACTTCCAGTGGCAACTCCCCTCTGAGAGTTTTGATTTTATCCATTTCCGAAAGGATGGTCTGTAGTTTATACAGAGCTGTAAGTTTCTGTTCTACGCTAATTTCCGGAATGTCTTTTTTTACTTCTTTAGCCATAATTCTTATAAATATTTTATAGGGTTCGTATTAATTCTTGTCATTTCAATTCTCAGGTTCGGGAATTTTCTTCTCAGTATCATTCTTATGATATCCTTAGTGTATTGTTCGCTTTCGTAGTGTCCTATTTCCGTAGCCAGAATGCTGTCCTCATAGTAGAAATAGTCATGATATTTTATTTCTCCCGTCACGAAAGCGTCCGCATGTTCCTTCACCGCCTTTTCCATCAGGAAAGCGCCTGCACCTCCACATAGGGCCACCTTCGAAATCAGTCTTCCCGTCAGTTTCGTGTGTTTTACGCATCCAGCCTCGAAAGTCTTCTTCACATGTTTCAGAAACTCTGTCTCCGTCATAGGTTCCTCCAGCTCGCCTATGGCTCCAGCTCCTGCCGTCAGCCATTCGCCCATGCTGTTTCCCTGCTGAGCATCGTTTCCTCCGTCCTGCTGCATATACTCCTTCGGATCCAGCACTCTCACGTTCTTCAACCCGATTTTCTCGGCTATCATGTAGTTCACCCCGTTCGGTGCATTGTCCAGGTTCGTATGCATTGCATACACTGTTATTTCGTTTTTGATGGCATTCATTATACACCTTTCCGTATAATCCTTGCCTGTAATCGATTTATATCCTCTGAACATCAGCGGATGGTGCGAGATAATCAGGTTAATTCCCTGGTTTATAGCCTCTTCCACCACGTCTTCAGTAACGTCCAGACACAACAAAGCCCCTGCAGCTTCCACGTCTGTCAATCCCACTTGCAGTCCGGCATTATCAAATCCGTCTTGCAGGGGCAGAGGCGCGAATATCTCAAGGGCGTCAATAATTTCCTTAATTTTCATATTTGCGAATAAATTCACTGCAAAAATACAAACAAACTGCGTTGAATAAATTACGGGAAGGTAAAAATTAAGTTTTTTTTGCAAAGAAACGGCGTAAGCTCCTTCAAGCCTACGCCGTTTCTCTCATATATATGTAATTTCGTGTGAAATCAATATGCTCTAGCAAACAATACTCTTCTTGCCGAAGGCTTTCCGGTCACCATATCCACACCCGGAGTCAGGCTTTCCTCGTCAGCTTCGAAAGGCAGACATCTGATAGTAGCCTTTGTCTCTTCCTTGATGCGGTCTTCAGTTTCCGGGGTACCGTCCCAGTGAGCCAGGATGAATCCACCCTTCTCAATCTGTTCCTTGAACTCATCGTAAGTATCCACCTTCACGATATGCTCGTTTCTGTATTTCAGAGCCTTCTGGTAGATATTTTCCTGAATTTCCTCAAGCAGATTCTTTACATATTCCTCTATGCCGTCGCATGAACGGGTTTCTTTCTCCAGAGTATCACGACGCATAACCTCCATAGTATTGTTTTCCAGGTCGCGTCCGCCCATTACCAGTCTCACAGGCACACCCTTCAGCTCGTAGTCAGCGAATTTGAATCCAGGACGCTTGTTGTCAGCGTTGTCATATTTCACAGAGATACCCATGCTTCTCAGCTTGTTCACTATGCCGCCAACTTTCTCGTTAATCTGGTTCAGCTGTTCCTCGTTCTTGTAGATAGGAACGATAACCACCTGTATAGGAGCCAGATGCGGAGGAAGTACCAGACCGTTGTCGTCCGAGTGAGTCATTATCAGCGCACCCATCAGACGTGTAGATACACCCCATGAAGTAGCCCAAACGTAATCCAGCTTGTTGTTCTTGTCCACGAACTGTACGTTGAATGCCTTTGCGAAGTTCTGTCCCAGGAAGTGTGAAGTACCGCACTGCAGTGCCTTACCGTCCTGCATCAGTCCTTCTATAGTGTAAGTGTCCAGTGCTCCTGCAAAACGTTCGTTAGCCGATTTCACACCCTTTATTACAGGCACAGCCATGAATTTCTCTGCAAAGTCACCATACACGTGCAGCATCTTCTGAGCTTCAGCTTCAGCTTCCTCTCTTGTAGCGTGCGCAGTGTGACCTTCCTGCCACAGGAACTCAGCAGTACGCAGGAACAGGCGTGTACGCATTTCCCATCTCATTACGTTAGCCCACTGGTTACACAGTATAGGCAGGTCTCTGTACGAGTTAATCCAGTTCTTGTACGTACTCCATATGATAGTTTCCGAAGTCGGTCTGATTATAAGTTCCTCTTCAAGTTTTGCGTTAGGATCTACGATAACTCCCGAACCGTCTTCGGCATTTTTCAGTCTGTAGTGAGTCACTACGGCACATTCCTTAGCGAAACCTTCCACGTGTTCAGCTTCGCGGCTCAGGTATGATTTAGGAATAAGCAGCGGGAAGTACGCGTTCACGTGTCCTGTTGCCTTGAACATATCGTCCAGTTGTCTCTGCATCTTTTCCCAGATAGCATATCCGTAAGGTTTAATCACCATACATCCTCTCACCGGCGACTGTTCAGCCAGATCAGCCTTCACCACCAGGTCATTATACCATTGTGAATAGTTTTCACTTCTTTTGGTAAGTTCTTTCAGTTCTTTAGCCATAGCTGTTATTTTATTATTTAGATAGCTTTTTTGATATTTGATTTTATGAGAGTGCAAAATTAATAAAAAAAGCGTACAGTATCATTCTGTACGCCAAAAAAGTTATTCCTGATAGTCGTAATACCACCAGAAAGTATCTCCGAACTCTCTTCTCATTATGTTTCTTTCCTCGTATTCCGATTTGTATCTTTCCGTTTTCCTCTCCAGATACCTTTTTCTTGCCATGTGGAACACACTGTCCTTGTCCTCAATTTCATATTTCCATTTCGGGTTCATTGCCTTATACATCAGTGCCGCTTCCTTTTGGTATCTTTGCAGCGAGTCGCCTTTTATTCCATATCGTTTCAGTGCATTTGCAAATCCTTCCAGATCTTTGTCCAGCATCAGTCCAGTCAGATAGTAAGTCTTTGCATATCCGCAGCTGTCCTTCTCTCCGGCCATTCTTTTCAGATACTCCATCCTGCTTTCGCCATATTTGGGTACTCCTCCCAGCATGCAGTATATCGAATCGTTTGTATATCTCAGTGTTTTTGTCGAGTCTTCATCGAAGAACATTCCTTCCACATTATAGTATTGCGGATATCTGAACACCTCTTCTCCTGCTTTCCCCATTTTCGTCATGGCCATCATCCTCAGTGCGGTCATTGTTCTTGTAGTCCTGAGCGATTTCCCGGCCACTCTCATGACCTCTTCATTATTGCCTTTAGCCATCAGGCTCTCCATTCTCAGTTCGTTATGGAAATATCTGTCCGTGTTTCCCAGACACACCGTAGCCACACTCATTGCCGTCATCAGTGTCACGTTCCACATCACTGTCTGTATCATTTCGGAACTATTATTGCCTGTTCTGCCAAACACTCTTATCAGCGTCATTACCGTCACGAACACGGCTGTTGCAGCCGGCATCATCCACCACCATGCGTGGTATGACTCTCCCATGTATACATCCCTGCCGAATCCTGTCAGTGCCACCAGTCCCATGAACGAAGGCAGATATGCCAGTGCATGCACTTTCCCTCTGAGTCTCATCAGCAGGTTAAGTCCCCATTTCATAATCATCAGTATAATTATGATGACTGCTGTTGCTGGTACAATCTTAAATTCCGTGTTTCCTTTAGCCATTGACAGGTGGACAGCTTCCAGCAAGTCCCTTTGGAACAAGGCCAGATACACCGTAGAAAAGGCTAAAAACATCAGGCTGCACACCAGATAACTCAGGCGTGCAGTCTTTCTGTCATATTTTAAGTATCTGTTATTATATCTGTTATTGTTCCATCCCATAATCATTTACTAATCCTCTTCAGGACAACAGCAGTTCTTGCCGGCAGATAAAGTTTGAGCCATTCTTTTTTCTCTTTGGCATACACAGGGTCTGCGCATGTAAAGTGTCTCACCGAGTCGTCGTTGAATCCGAAGCCTCCGAAATCCTTGTTGTCAGTGTTCAGTACCACCTGATATTCACCTTTCGGAACCAGGAATCCGTAATCTGTGAACGACCTTGTAGGGCTGAAGTTGAACACGAACACCAGATCCTTTCTTCTGTATGCCAGAACCTGATCTCCGTCATTGTGCCATACTTCCACCACATCCGTCTTCTGTATGTTTCTCACACTCTTCATCAGAGCCACCATCTTTTCGTCGAAGTCTCCCAGATAGTGATAGCACAGTTCCTTGTTGTCCACCAGGTTCCATTGTCTTCTGGCATATTTGTACGACCATCCGTTACCTTCTCTCGGGAAGTCAATCCATTCCGGATGACCGAATTCATTACCCATGAAGTTCAGGTATCCTCCGTTAATAGTCGAAGCCGTAAGCAGTCTTATCATCTTGTGCAGTGCTATACCTCTCTGTACCACTCCGTTTTCGTCACCCTTCTTGAAGTGCCAGTACATGTCAGCGTCACACAGTCTGAAGATGATGGTCTTGTCACCCACCAGTGCCTGGTCATGGCTTTCGCAGTACGATATGGTTTTTTCGTCCTTTCTTCTGTTAGTCACCTCCCATAGCAGACTCGACGGTTTCCAGTCCTCATCCCTTCTTTCCTTTATTATCTTGATCCAGTAGTCAGGAATGTTCATTGCCATTCTGTAGTCGAATCCGTATCCTCCGTCCTCGAATGGAGCAGCCAGTCCCGGCATTCCCGACACCTCTTCGGCTATGGTAATAGCCCTTGGGTTGAGCGAGTGTATAAGCTTGTTTGCCAGAGTCAGGTAGCAGATGGCGTTGTCGTCCTGGTGTCCGTTGTAGTAGTCACCATAGTTGCAGAACGCCTCTCCCAGTCCGTGGCTGTAATATAGCATCGAAGTCACACCGTCGAATCTGAATCCGTCAAATTTGAATTCCTCCATCCAGTATCTGCAGTTCGAAAGCAGGAAGTGCAGCACCTGGTTCTTTCCGTAGTCGAAGCATAGAGAGTCCCATGCCGGATGCTCTCTTCTGTCTCCCTGATAGAAATACTGGTGTGGGTCACCCGCAAAGTTACCCAGTCCTTCCACTTCGTTTTTCACTGCGTGCGAGTGTACTATGTCCATAATCACCGCTATACCCATCTGGTGGGCTGTATCGATAAGTTGTTTCAGTTCGTCCGGAGTACCGAATCTTGAAGATGGAGCGAAGAAGCTCGACACGTGATATCCGAAGCTTCCATAATATGGATGTTCCTGTATGGCCATAATCTGGATGCAGTTATATCCGTCCTTGGCTATTCTAGGCAGAATGTTTTCTCTGAATTCGTTGTAAGTGCCCACCTTTTCCTCGTTCTGAGCCATACCCACATGACATTCGTATATCATCAGAGGTCCCACATTAGGCAGGAACACTTTCTTTTTGAATTTATAAGGTTTTTCCGGATCCCATACCTGTGCGCTGAATATTTTTGTATTTTCGTCCTGCACCACCCTTGTTGCCCATGCCGGGATTCTTTCTCCGCAGCCGTTGCTCCAATACACTTTCAGTTTGAACAGGTCTCCGTGTTTCAGGAGCTTGCCCGGCAGTTCTATTTCCCAGTTTTCGGTTCTTTTTACTTTGTTCAGTTTGAATTCCGGAGTTTCTTTCCATCCGTTGAAATCACCAATCAGGTATATGGCCGTAGCGTTAGGTGCCCATTCTCTGAGTACCCATTTTGTATCTTTTCCTTCTTTTATTTTATGTAAGCCGAAGTAAAGATGTCCCGAAGCGAAATCCTCCAGCGAGCATCTTTTTGTAAGTTCCCTTTCTTTTCTCAGCACCATTTCGTGTCTGCCGTTTATTGCGTTGGCAAACGGTTCCAGCCATGGATCATTCTTAATGATGTTCAAAACTTTTTCCATATTAATGCAACTTTAGGTTCTATTATTAGGTTCTTTTTTTTAGGTTTTTTAGATTACTAAATCCGGTTGTTACAAAAATACATTATTTTTTCAAGAAAAGGAAGAAAAAAGTATAAAAAAAAGCTTTACACAGTGTATTTCTTTAAGTTTTACATTTTTTTGTCATCCAATAGTCTTCCGTTTTTAAAAGTTCCCGTTCTGATGATTTTTCCCGAGGCATCTTTTTCCACGAAGTCACCGTCCTTCTTTCCGTTCTTGAATTCGCCTTCGAACACAGTTCCGTCTTTTTCCTTTATAACACCCTTTCCGTGTTCTTTACCTCTTTCGAAACTTCCTTCGTACACCGACCCGTCCGTCATGAACAGTTTTCCCGTACCTTCAGCCATATTGTGTTTCCATTCACCTTCGTACACATCTCCGTTGGCCCAGATGTATTTACCCTGTCCGTTTCTTTCGTTGTCTCTCCATGCACCTTCGTACACGGCTCCGTTCGCCCATTTGAATACTCCCTGGCCATCCTGTTTTCCGTTCTTGAATTCACCTTCGTATATGTCACCGTTCGGATACGTATACACGCCCTTTCCGGTTCTTTCGCTGTTGGCGTATTCTCCTTCGTATTTTTCTCCGTTATGGAAGTAGTACACGCCTTTTCCGTCCTGCACGTCCTCTTTCCATTCTCCGGTATATTTGTCTCCGTTGGTATAAGTGAATGTACCTTTTCCGTGTCTGAATCCGTTTTTCCAGTGTCCTTCATACTGCGATCCGTCCTCCCAGATCATTTTTCCCGATCCGTCCTTCAGGTCGTTCTTCCAGTGTCCCTCGTACACTGCTCCTCCTGCCCAGACATATTTTCCCTGTCCGTTTCTTTTGCTTTTGCTCCATTCTCCCTCGTACTTGTCGCCGTTGAAGTAGTCCATCTTTCCTTTGCCTTCCTGCTGGTCCTGCTCCCATGCTCCCACGTACATATTGTTGTTGGTGAAGTAGTACGTGCCCTCACCCTGCTTCATGTCCTCCTTCCATTCGCCTATGTATCTTTCTCCAATGTTCAGCATCATTGTACCCTGTCCGTCTCTTTTCCCTTTCAGATACTGCCCTTCGTACATGTCGCCGTTCGGGTATACCGTTCTTCCCATGCCGTTTGGTTTTCTTCTTTTCAGTTCTCCCGAGTATTCCGCCCCGTTCTTGAATTTATAGTATCCCACAGAGAGTTGCGCTTCAGCAGCCCCGCATATCATCATTGCGCATATCGCCATTCCGTATTTCAGTACATTCATTTTTTCCGTTTTTTTTTGATAGTTAAACATTACCTGCCACCACCTTCGCCATACTGTTCCAGTCCAGATACTTGTCGGCAAGTTCCATGATTCTTTTTTCCGATATATTTCTGATAGAGTCGATGGATTTTTCGAAGAAATCATCCTCCAGTCCGGCTGTCATCACATATATCCATGCTTCCGATATTGACAGTGTATTCTCATATGCCCGGCATATATCTCCCATCATATAGTTCTTCACCATATTCAGTTCGTCCTTGTCCGGCATTTCACTCTTCATCCTGTCAATTTCGTTTTTCACCTCTTTCAGCACACCCTCCACATACTCGTTTGCGGTTTCCGTACTGACAATCAAGAGGCTCGTGCCCGGATATGTCACTATTCCCGATGCCACTCCGTACGTATATCCCTTGTCCTCTCTGATATTCTTCATCAGTCTGCTGCCGAAGTATCCCCCCAGCATTGTGTTCATCACCTTCAGGTCCAGAAAATCCTTATGCTTTCTGTCCGGCATGAAAAGTCCCAGCTTCACCGAGCTCTGCATTGCGTCCTTTTTCTCCACCTTCACAATCTCTCCGGTCTTTCCTGTAGGCTCCGGAATCATCAGTTCAGTGTTTTTGCCGCATGCACCCCATTTCTCCTGTCCCAGACACTCCTCTATTCTCTTCATCACGTTCTCCGTCACCTTTCCCGCAACAAACAGCGTACAGTTGTCGCTCGAGTAATTCTCTCTGTAGAACTCCTTCAGCATATCCGCCGACAGGTTGTCGTAGTCCTGCTCCTCGGCAAATCTTCCCAGCGGATGCCCCTCTCCGAACATTTCCACGTTCAGCCTTTTCCTGGCCATAACCTCCACTCTCTGGGCGTTTACCATATACATCTGCTTGTTCGTGTCGGCCACTATTCTCAGTTCCCTTTCCGGGAATACAGGCTGTTTCACCATCTCCGCCAGCACTTCTATTGTTTTGTCAAAGAATTTTCCCAGCGAGTACAGGGTTATGAATCCGCAGTTCACCGACGACGACAGGTCCAGCCATGCCCCGTAGAAATCCAGTTTCTCGGCAATCTGTGCCGACGACATGCACTCTGTACCTTCCCTCAGCATTCTGTTTGTCATCATCGCCTGCAGCGGGAATTTCTGGTTCAGCTGTCCGCACCTCATCACCAGGTCCAGTCTTATCACGTCTTCCTTTCCCGTATCCAGAATGCTCGCTGTCATGCCGTTAGGCATAATCTTCCTGACAGGTCTTTCTATATTGAAATCGGCTATATCCTTGATAGCCGGAATAATCTTTCTGTCCACTCCTTAAATTATAAATTAATCATTGATATGCAAATTTACGAAGAAATTCATAAATTTGTATGCAAAAGAATGCAAAAGAATACAATAACTATATTACTCATGAACACAATGTCATCCCATACCTGCCTTGTCTGCCTTGGCAGCAACCTCTGTCCCGAAGTCAATATGGACAAGGCTTGCGAGGCTCTTACCCGTATGTTTCCGGACATACGCTGGAGTCCTGTCATAGTCAGTCCCGATATCAGGAAGATCCGTTCCGTGCCCGACTATCACAACCGTGTGGCCCTCTTCACCACCACCATGTCCATGTCCTCTGTCAGGTCATGTTTCAAGGAGCTGGAAAGATCCTGCGGTCGCACGTCCGACTCCAAATCCACCGGTCTCGTACCACTCGATATTGATCTTCTGCGATATGGCGACACCATATTCAAGTCCGAAGATATGCATGCACCCTACGTCCGTCAGGGCCTTGATTATCTCACAGGAAAGTAAAGCTTACAGCTATGAATACACGCATACTCATATCACTCTTTATCATGCTCCTCACGTCCATGTACACCGGAGCACAGAATCTCATGCGCAATCTCTCTTACGGTTTCAGGTTAGAGCGTGGCCATCTCATACCAGGCGACAAGTTCGGCAAGGATCTCATCCGCACTAACGGTTTTGGCAGCTACATTCTCAGCGCTACCTATCGTGCCGATAGCGCTACAGCTACCCCCTACGATCTCACCTTCGGCTATCCCGGCATCGAGGCAGGTATCATCCTCTCGGACTATAGCCGTTCCACACTCGGACGTCCCGGTCGTGACCATACATCCTGTATAGGCTACATCATAGGTCTCTACGGCAGATTCAACCGCGACCTTCTCCAGCTCCCTTCCTTCCGCCTTGGCTACAGCATATCCAACGGCATAGGCTATTGCACCCAGCCCTATTCCTATCCCTCCAATGTCGACAATGAGTTCATCGGTTCTCCCTTGTCCATCTATTTTGCCACCAGCCTGTACGCAGCTTTCCGGTTCCACCCCCGTTTCGAGTTCATGTGTGCGTATGGACTGCGTCATTTCTCCAACTCCGCTCTTAGCCGTCCCAATAAAGGAGCCAATACCCTCGGCACCTCTATCGGATTACGCTATTATCCTTCAGCCGACGAGAAACCTACCTACAGGCTCTACAACTCTACGGACTCCCCTAAAGGCATATACTTCGATATCAGTGCCGGTTGCAATCTCCACACTATGATTGAGACATGGTACCTCCACCAGTCGTCACCATCCACAGTTCCCGCCCATTTCCCTGTGCGTCCTTCCTTCGCCACCTCGCTGTCCGCCATGTACCGTTATCATCTCAAGTTCAGTTCCGGTATAAGCCTCGACTATATGTATGCCGGCTATTATGCCGAAGCCTCCCGTATTGACAGCAACAAAGGCGTTACAGGCTATCACTACAGCCCCCATGTGCTCGGAGTCTCCCTCCGTCACGAAGTCCGCTACCGTCGTATAGCCCTCGGTGCAGGTTTTGGCTGGTACCTCCACCGCCGTTTGGGACAGATGGGCGAGACCATGGCAAAACCCTATTACGAAACCATCGGTCTACGCTATTACATCCCCTCTACGCCTCTTTATGTCAGCTATGATGTCCATGCCCATCTTCTGCGTGCAGATGCCATGCAGTTCAATCTCGGGGTATGTCTCTAGATATACTCAAACGGGCTGTCGAAATCCTTCAGCATAGGATGCTTCTTGTCCTTTTCGCTCATTATAGCCGCCTCCATAGGTATTTTCCAGTCTATTCCCAGGCTCTCGTCGGTGATGCATATACCCCCGTCAGCCTGCGGAGCATAGAAGTTGTCACATTTGTACTGGAACACAGCTTCCTCGCTCAATACGGCGAATCCGTGAGCTATACCCTTGGGCATGAACATCTGCCTGTGGTTCTCTTCCGTCAGTTCCACCGCCACATGTTTGCCGTATGTCGGACTACCCTTTCTTATGTCCACCGCCACATCCAGAACAGCCCCCTTGGTCACCCTCACCAGTTTGCTCTGGGCGAAAGGCGGACGCTGGAAGTGCAGTCCCCTCATCACCCCGTAAGCCGATTTGCTCTCATTGTCCTGTACAAACCTCACCTCGCTCACTTCCCTGCAGAAATCCCTTTCCGAGAACGATTCAAAGAAATACCCTCTTGCGTCAGTAAATATGCGTGGTTCTATTATCACCACCCCCTCTATATCAGTCTTGATAACATTCATTTTTTTCTATTAATTCCATTAAGTACTGTCCATACTGGTTTTTCAGCATAGGCAGTGCGTTCTTTCTCATCTGCTCTTTGTCTATCCATCCCTTGAGGTATGCAATACCCTCCAGACACGCTATTTTCAGTCCCGTCCTCTTCTCCAGCACCTCTATATAAGTCGAAGCCTCGCTCAGCGAATCGTGTGTACCCGTGTCCAGCCATGCAAATCCTCGTCCCAGCGTCTCTACCATCAGTTCTCCGTCTTCCAGGAAACGCTGGTTCACAGTAGTAATCTCCAGTTCCCCACGTGCCGACGGCTTGATGCTCTTGGCCACTTCCACCACCTTGTTCGGATAGAAATACAGCCCCACCACCGCATAGTTCGATTTCGGTTTCTCCGGTTTCTCCTCTATGCTCAGGCAGTTGCCATCCTTGTCGAATTCAGCCACACCGTAGCGTTCCGGATCCTTCACCCAGTAGCCGAAAATCGTAGCCTTCTTCTCTTCCTCAGCCATGCGTACAGCCTCTTTCAGCATTCCGCTGAATCCCGCGCCATGGAAGATATTATCCCCCAGCACCAGACATGCCGAGTCGTCACCAATAAACTTCTCGCCTATTATGAAAGCCTGTGCCAGCCCGTCCGGACTAGGCTGTTCCGCATATTCAAATTTCACTCCGAATTCCGTACCGTCACCCAGCAGACGCTTGAATCCCGGCAAGTCATACGGAGTCGATATTATCAGAATCTCCCTTATCCCCGCCAGCATCAGCACAGATATAGGATAATAAATCATCGGTTTGTCAAAAATCGGGAGCATCTGTTTGCTCACTCCCTTGGTGATGGGATACAGCCTTGTTCCGCTACCACCTGCCAGTACTATTCCTTTCATATAGATACATTTATCCAAATTCTTCGCACACCCGTACGTTCCTCGCCACCGCGTTTATTCTCACAGGTTTATTCCTCGCTATAAAACCTTTTCATTAGTTCTCTATATATTTCCAGCAGAAGATCAGTTTTGTTTATAAGTTCGTTTATAGCCTGTACCACTTCCTGATCGTCTATAGGATAGTCATGAGCAATCTCGTTTCTGAGTTCACGTACATATACGTTCTCTTATTACTTTTTCTCTTTCTGTCATTGCAGTAATATACCTTTTGATAATGCCTCACGAGCTACAACAGATGTCTCGTGGTCGCCGATAATGTCTATTTTCTGGTCTCCAAGCAGTTCTTTCAGCCTGGCAGCCATTCGTATTCTTTTCAGTATGCCTCCATTGCTTTGAGGTGTACGCAAAAGGAGGTCTATGTCGCCACCGCGTTTATTCTCATCTGTGCGTGACCCGAAGAGATATACTTTTACTCCTTTGCCGTATATCTCATTAGCTACTTTCAGTATTATTTCTATTTCCTTTCTGCTCAAACGCATACTTTATTTTTTACAAATACCTTTGTACAAAAGAAATTAAATTCTTTCTAAAAACCAAATATCCACTATAAAAAAACGAAAAATTCCCCCACACCCGGCTTCACTCTTCCGGATATGGGGGAGTACCTCTATCAGTCGATTGTTCCTTTATTCCCTTCTTATATGCAACTCAATCACCTCACTCTGTCTGTTCAGGAATTCCTTTGCGTCCTTCACCACCAGAGCCAGATATCCGCCACCGCCTGCACCTGCCAGCTTCCATGCCATCACGTCCGGCATTGCGCTGTAGTGCGCTATGGCATCACTGATAAAACTGTTGTCCTGCTGCGGACAGTCTATATACGCCGGATTAATCATTCCCGGGAACATAGCTGTCTGCGCCTCGAAACTGGCCTTATACGCCGCTGCAAAGCCCTCCAGATTGCGTCCCATAATAGCCTTCCAGCATGCGTCTGCCGCATCCGCCAGAGCCTTCACCTTCTCCACGGTTATGTCCTTGCCTTCCACCACCGAGCATCCCGATTTCCTCGGCTCTATCGGAACCATCACCAGGTGCTGTTCCAGAAACCTCAGAGTCATCTCGTCACTGCAAATCTCCACTTTCTTAGGCCAGAAGTTATTGTCATAATAGTGTCTGCACAGCCCCGGAATGCATATACCTATCGCATCCTGCGCCCCCGATATATGCCCCGCTTCCCTTTCCGGATTATTCTCGAAGCAGAACACCAGCCTAGCCAGCATCTCCGGATCCATATTAGGCATCTTCACCGGCCAAATCTTCTTTATGATGTTCCGGGTGCTTGTGCTCAGTCCGCACCTCTCCCTCACCTCGAAGGTAGGCTCCAGCGATATAGTAATCGCCCATCCCGGATGATACACACTCACGTACGGCTGGTCAATCCATGTACCCGCCAGATCCAGACGCGTTGGGATACCCTTGCTCTCTCCCGCCTCGTTCTCCGCCTTCTGCATAGCCGCCTTCAGCGAGCTCGAGCTTCTAGCCTCCAGTCCCTCGTGCGGAGTGCGCTGCAGCTCGATGTACTCTATTCCGCGTTCCTCACACAGCCTGCGTTTCTCCTCGCTGCCACCTTCCGCGTTCACCACGAAGATATCCGGCTTCACAATGTCCAGAGTCGGTATGAAGTCTATCACCCCATGCCCCTCGTTAATATAAGCCTCTTTCACAGCCTTTATGTTCCTCACCATGAACAGACGCTCCTCCTGCGGGAACATCGGTTTCCTGTGTTTATATTCCAGATACGTCGCATCCGATCCGATACCCACATACAGGTCGCCGAATCTCGAAGCCTGCTGGAAGAACTCCACATGTCCGCTGTGCAGCAGGTCATAACAACCGCTCACGAAAACTTTCTTATTTCTCATACTCTACCTCAGTCAGCCCCTTAATTAACTTCGTTGACCGTTGGTTGGCTTCGCCGACTTTCAGTTCTTAATTATTAATTATTAACTATTAATTATTTCACGATTCCTTTTTCCAGATACTCAGCCAGGTTTGTTCTCACCTTCGAAGCCACACTGTCTGCAGCCACCTTCGCCATATCATGTTCCACCATTATTTCCACCAGTTTCTCGAAGCTTGTAGTCTGCGGATTCCATCCCAGTTTGGCCTTAGCTTTTGTAGGGTCTCCCCACAGGTTCACTACGTCAGTAGGACGATAGAAATCCTCCGATACCGCCACCAGAGTCTTGCCCACCAGATGCCCGTTTTCAGGATTGCTGACCGACACACAGATACCCTTCTCGTACAGTCCCTCACCCTCGAATCTCAGTTCAATGCCCGCATGGCGGAAAGCAAGATCCGTAAACTCACGCACCGAGTGCTGCACACCCGTAGCAATTACGAAATCCTCCGGCTTCTCCTGCTGCAGAATCAGCCACATACACTCCACATAGTCCTTCGCATAACCCCAGTCACGCAGAGAATCCAAGTTACCTAAGTAGAGACAATCCTGCTTTCCCTGAGCTATACGTGCCGCAGCCAGAGTAATCTTTCTAGTTACAAAAGTACGAATAAAAAGTGATAAACAGAAAAATGTAGCAAAGTTATTGGCAGATAGGCGTTTTAGGAAGATGGCTTGAAAAAATGAAAGACAGAAAAAGCAATGAAAAAGCCAAGTTAGGAC
>NZ_JADYTF010000050.1 GCF_021530995.1 Bacteroides caecigallinarum | reverse complement strand
CTTATAAAAAATTATTACCGACAACAATATGCTGCCGGTAAATATTTTATTGCCTTTATTCATATGAATATACCAATGGAAGCCTTTGGAATCATTCTACCGTAAATCATTTTAGAGGAAAGGTAATTAAAATATGAGAATTACAAAACAAAAGCGGGCAACCCTATATAAGATTGCCCGCTTTTATTTGAAGTTCGTTTTGTATTATTTCTTAATACGGTTGTAACGGCTCATGAACTTATCAACACGTCCTGCTGTGTCTACCAACTTAGACTTACCTGTATAGAACGGGTGAGAAGTGTTAGAGATTTCCAACTTTACCAATGGGTAAGTTTCGCCTTCGAATTCAATTGTGTCTTTTGTAGCACAAGTTGAACGAGAAAGAAACATATCGCCGTTTGACATGTCTTTAAATACTACCGGACGGTAGTTTTCTGGATGAATTCCTTTTTTCATTTCAGTATATACTTTATTTATTATTATTTTTTGACTAGTTGGTAACACTTAGTCGTGTGTAATGGTCTGTTTCGGGTTGCAAAGATACGCTTTTCTTTTAAATGGGAAAAAGAATTATCAATCTTTTTTTGTTAAAAACTATTTTCAATATAATATATAATGTGTAGATGTTATAGTGTTTATAGTTTTCGATGGTGTTGTACTAATTATCCTTGTGTTATTACTTGCAATATCTACATTGCATTATGGGTGTATAAGTTTGTATTATGAGGTCTATATAGTCTTTATATGCAAATTATGTATATTTTTTCTTTTAAAATTGAAGATAAGAATATATAAATTGTTATTTTTGCAATGGAATTTAATCACTAACATTATAAATAGTAAAAACAATGGTTAATTACAAAGACTTAGGCTTGGTGAACACAAGAGACATGTTTGCCAGAGCAATCAAAGGTGGATATGCAATCCCTGCTTTCAACTTCAATAATATGGAACAGATGCAGGCTATCATCAAGGCTGCAGTTGAAACAAAATCACCAGTTATCCTTCAGGTTTCTAAAGGTGCTCGTCAGTATGCTAACGCTACTTTGTTGCGTTACATGGCTCAGGGTGCTGTAGAATATGCAAAGGAATTGGGTTGCGAACATCCTGAAATCGTTCTTCACCTTGACCACGGAGATACATTCGAAACTTGCAAGAGCTGTATCGACTCTGGTTTCTCTTCAGTAATGATTGACGGTTCACACCTTCCATACGAAGAAAACGTTGCTTTGACTAAGAAAGTTGTTGAATACGCTCATCAGTTCGATGTAACTGTAGAAGGTGAGCTTGGTGTATTGGCAGGTGTTGAAGACGAAGTTTCTTCTGACCACCACACTTACACTAACCCAGAAGAAGTAATCGACTTCGCTACTCGTACAGGTTGCGATTCATTGGCTATCTCAATCGGTACTTCTCACGGTGCTTACAAATTCAAACCAGAACAGTGCCATGTTGATCCTGCAACAGGTCGTTTGGTTCCTCCTCCATTGGCATTCGACGTATTGGATGCAGTTATGGAAAAACTCCCAGGATTCCCTATCGTACTTCACGGATCTTCTTCAGTTCCACAGGAAGAAGTTGATACAATCAACCAGTATGGTGGTAAATTGGAAGCTGCTATCGGTATTCCAGAAGATCAGTTGCGTAAGGCTGCTAAGTCTGCAGTTTGCAAGATCAATATCGACTCAGACTCTCGTCTTGCAATGACTGCTGCTGTACGTAAAGTGTTCGCTGAAAAACCAGCTGAATTCGATCCACGTAAGTATCTTGGTCCAGCTCGTGACAACATGGAAAAACTTTACAAACACAAAATCATTAACGTATTGGGTTCAGACAACAAGTTGGCTGAATAATTAATACAACTAAGATACTACTCGTTTTCTTATTTTGAGACGGGTTATGGAATTTTAAATTTATGAGGAGATTGTCCGTAATGGACAGTCTCCTTTTTTTATGTGTGCAGCTATGGAAGTTTATGTATAATTCTTTGTTTTAATACTTTTTGAGGGGTTATTGTATAGATGTAATATTTATGTTTAGTTACTTTTGTGTTGTGCGTTATCCGTTTTTTCTTTATTTTTGCCTAAAATTTTATTCATTAATCATTTAAATCTTCATTATTTATGTTCAACAAGCATCCTAAAGGATTGATACCTGCGGCACTTTCGAATATGGGTGAGCGTTTTGGCTACTATATCATGAACGCAGTACTGGTGTTGTTCCTTTGTTCTAAATTTGGTATAAGTGAGGAGAAAAGTACACTTATCTATTCGTTCTTTTATGCAGGAATTTATCTTCTGAGTCTTGTCGGTGGACTTATAGCCGATAGAAAGCAGAATTATAAAGGTACAATCATGGCCGGTCTTGTGGTTATGGCTATAGGATATATCGCACTTTCTGTTCCTATTACAGCAAATGCCGGTAATACTACATGGTTGCTTACTCTTACTTGTATTGCATTGTTCCTTATCGCTTTCGGTAATGGTCTTTTCAAAGGTAATCTTCAGGCTATTGTTGGTCAGATGTATGATGACCTTGAAGCGGAGGCTGCCACTAAAGGTGAAAAGGAACTGATTGAGGCTAAAAACAAGAGAGATTCAGGATTCCAGATATTTTATGTGTTTATCAATATTGGTGGACTTATAGCTCCGTTTATCGCTCCTCTGTTGAGAAGTTGGTGGCTCAGTGCGCATAATATGGTTTACAATGCAAGTCTTCCTGCTTTGTGTCACGACTATATTGCTAAAGGTGCTGACGGTATGTCGGCTGAAGCTATGGGCAACTTGAATCAGCTGATGTCGCAGTGTGTTGGCGAGACTGCAGATATGGCTGCATCCTGTGCTCAGTATCTTCAGATATTCAATGAAGGTATCCATTATTCATTCGTTGCTTCTGTAGCGGCAATGCTTATTTCTTTGGTAATCTTCTTTGCCACTAAGAGTAAATTCCCAAATCCGGGAAAGAAAGTGGCTGCGGCTGCCGTTACATATACAGCTGAAGAAAAGGCTGCTATGGCTAAGGAAATCAAGCAGCGTCTGTATGCGTTGTTTGCGGTGCTTGGTGTTGTTATCTTCTTCTGGTTCTCTTTCCATCAGAACGGTACTTCACTTTCGCTCTTCGCCAGAGACTTTGTTGATACATCTACAATTGCCCCTGAAATATGGCAGGCTGTAAATCCATTCTTTGTGATTACTCTTACACCGATAATCATGATGATTTTCGGTTCTCTCTCCAGAAGAGGTAAGGAAATCTCTACTCCTCGTAAGATTGCCATCGGTATGCTTATCGCTGGCTTGGCTTATCTGTTCCTTGCAGGTTATTCACTCGTGATGGGTTATCCTTCTGCTGCAGAATACAGAGACCTTCCTATTGATCAGCAGGTGAAGGCTGGAGCATGGGTGCTTATAGTTCTTTACTTCCTTCTTACAGTGGCCGAATTGTTCATCTCTCCGCTTGGGTTGTCATTCGTTTCGAAGGTGGCTCCAAAACATCTTCTGGGACTTTGTCAGGGATTGTGGCTTGGTGCGACAGCTGTAGGTAACCTCCTGTTGTGGATTGGCCCTCTTATGTATAATGCTATTCCTATTGCATACTGTTGGGCAATCTTCATGATAGTATGTCTCATCTCTATGGGAGTAATGTTATTCATGGTGAAATGGCTTGAAAAAGTGGCTAAATAACAGATTTTAAAATAAAATAGTCTAAATAAGAGGATATATCTTTTCGTGGTATATCCTCTTTTTTCTTAAATTTGCAAAGACAGTTTTATTCTAGATTAAAATACTAAAAATGAGCGAAGATACTTTTGATAAAGAGAACGAATTGCAGGGAGGCGAAGGTCATTCAGATTATAGACCGGCAGATACATCGAATGATGCTGTGAGGCATCAATTGAGCGGTATGTATCAGAACTGGTTTCTTGACTATGCATCGTATGTAATACTTGAAAGAGCCGTACCGCATATCAATGACGGATTGAAGCCTGTGCAGAGAAGAATACTGCACTCCATGAAGCGTCTGGACGACGGTAGGTACAACAAGGTGGCAAACATAGTAGGTCATACCATGCAGTTCCATCCTCACGGTGATGCCTCTATCGGTGATGCGCTGGTGCAGCTCGGACAGAAGGAACTTCTTATTGACTGTCAGGGAAACTGGGGTAATATCCTTACCGGTGACAGTGCGGCTGCACCTCGTTATATCGAGGCACGATTATCAAAATTCGCTCTAGATGTAGTATTCAATCCGAAAACTACTCAGTGGCAATCGTCATACGACGGACGAAACAGAGAACCTATCACTTTGCCTGTGAAGTTTCCTTTGCTTTTGGCACAGGGTGTTGAGGGTATTGCCGTTGGTCTGTCGTCTAAGATTCTTCCTCATAATTTCAATGAGCTGTGTGATGCTGCCATAGCTTATCTTAAAGGTGAACCATTTCAACTTTATCCTGATTTCCAAACCGGAGGTTCGATTGATGTATCGAAATATAACGACGGAGAACGTGGGGGAGTGGTACGAGTGAGAGCAAAAATTTCAAAACTTGACAACAAGACTCTGTGTATCAGTGAAATTCCGTACGGAAAGACTACATCTTCGCTTATAGACTCTATACTTAAGGCTGTAGAAAAAGGAAAAATCAAAGTCAAGAAGGTAGAAGACAATACTGCCGGAAAGGTTGAGATTCTTGTTCATCTCGCTCCTGGCGTTTCGTCGGACAAGACGCTTGATGCACTGTATGCATTCACAGATTGCGAGGTAAATATATCTCCAAACTGCTGTGTGATAGATAATAAGAAACCGCATTTTCTTTCTGTCAGCGATGTGCTTAAGAAATCTACAGACAATACTCTGGATTTGCTCCGTCAGGAACTTAACATTGAGCGTGAGGAAAAACTTGAAGCTCTGCATTTTGCTTCATTGGAGAAAATATTCATCGAAGAACGTATATACAAGGATGCCAAATTCGAGCAGGCGGAAAATATGGATGCGGCGTGCGAACATATTGACGACCGTCTGACTCCATTCTATCCTAAAATGGTGCGCGAAGTAACCAAAGAGGATATATTGAAACTGATGGAGATAAAGATGGCACGCATCCTGAAGTTCAACAAAGATAAGGCTGATGAACTTATTGCGCGTCTGAAGGGTGAAATAGAGGAAATAGAAAATCATCTTGCACACATCACGGATTATACCATCAACTGGTATGAAGGCCTTAAAGCCAAATATGGCAAGAACTTCGAGCGTAAGACTGAAATCAGAAACTTTGATGTCATTGTGGCTACCAAGGTGGCTGAAGCAAACGAAAAACTTTACATCAACCGTGAGGAAGGTTTCATCGGTACAGGACTGAAGAAGGATGAGTATGTGTGCAACTGTTCTGATATTGACGATGTGATAATATTCTATAAGGACGGTAAATATAAGATAGTAAGGATAAGCGACAAACTCTTCGTAGGTAAGAATATCCTGTATGTGAATATCTTCAAGAAGAATGACAAGCGTACTATATATAATGTGATATACCGCGACGGAAAGGATGGAGCTTACTTTATTAAGCGTTTCAATGTGACTTCGATGATACGCGACCGCGAGTATGATGTCACTCAGGGAAATCCTGGCTCCAAGATAATGTACTTTACTGCAAACCCAAATGGTGAGGCAGAAGTGGTGAAGGTTACTCTCCGACCTAATCCTAGAATAAAGAAACTGATATTGGAACGTGATTTCAGTGAGATTTCCATTAAGGGACGTCAGTCTATGGGTAACCTGCTTACTCGTCTGGAAGTCCATAAGATAAGTCTTAAGCATAAGGGAGGCTCTACTCTTGGAGGTCGAAAAGTATGGTTCGACTTTGATGTGCTTCGCCTTAACTATGATGGGCGTGGTGAATATCTGGGAGAATTCCAAAGTGAAGACTGCATACTTGTGGTGCATAAGAACGGAGAATTCTATACATCGGATTTCGATTTGAATAACCATTATGATACAGACATAATGATTTTGGAAAAATACGATCCGGATAAGGTTTGGACTGCTGTCCTTTACGATGCCGACCAGCAGAATTATCCATATCTGAAGAGGTTCTGTTTCGAACAGAGTACCAGGCGTCAGAACTTCCTGGGCGAGAATAAACAGAACGAACTGTTGCTTCTTACTTCGGAAACATATCCAAGGATAAATGTTGTCTTTGGTGGTCACGACAGTTTCAGAGAACCTATGATTGTTGATGCCGGCGAATTTGTCGGAGTCAAGAGTTTTAAGGCTAAAGGAAAACGACTCACTACATTTGCTGTGGATAAAATAGAAGAATTGGAACCTATAATTAGGGAGGAGGAACCGGAAGTACAGTCTGAAGCTGATGAGGTGGAGAATAATGATGCAGATACTCCAAATGATGATGATGGTCAGATGAAGTTGTTTTAGCCCTATGTGTAGATTATATATATCGGTTTTGCTTATACTGTTGATGTCTTGTGCCGAAGTGCTGGCACAGGATTCATTATCACACGATAAGTATATCGTACGTTCTGTTATGGTAGGAGCAGGTAAAACTAATGTGTACGACACGTATCTTTCTCCGCTGGAATATCGTGGCCCTGAACTGAGATTCATGCATGAAAGCATGCGTATGACAAGGCTTATGGGAGGCCGTGTTTCTGCTCAGCGAATAGTGCAGGTCAATGCCTCAAGCACTGATAATATCTCAAAATCCGGTAAATCGTATTCCGGAATGTTTAACTGGACGTACGCTTTGCATTATCAGTATAATGTGGACGACAGGCTGAAGATATTGTTCGGTCCGATGTTAGACCTCAATGGCGGATTCATTTATAATACCCGCAATTCCAATAATCCTGCCCAGGCAAAGGTTTATGGCAGTATTGATGCTTCGGCTATGGCAATATATAAACTCAGAATAGGCCGCTATCCTATGACTTTGAGGTATCAGGCCAATCTTCCTTTTATCGGAGTGATGTTCTCTCCGGAGTACGGACAGTCTTATTATGAAATATTCTCGTTGAAACATAGTGGAAAGAATGTACTGTTCACATCATTTCACAATGCTCCTACAGTGCGTCAGATGCTGACTCTGGATTTTCCTATAGGCAAGACAATAATGCGTGCCGGTTATCTGTGCGATATACAGCAGGCAAAGGTAAATAATCTGAAGAGCCATTTCTATTCTCATAATTTCATGATAGGCTTTGTCAGAAATTTCCAGATGATTAGAGGAAAGAACAGAATAAGCCTTCCTTCTAAGGTTAATCCATTTTGATTAAATGATATTTCTTATGAAACTGAAGAATAATTCTTTATTTGCAGTATTGATTTTCTTGCTGTTGTCTGTGCTTTCGTCATCATGTATCAGAGAGGATGTTTCAGGCAATACTCCTCAGGCAAATTTTGAGTCGTTGTGGCGGATCATCGACGAACAGTATTGTTTCCTTGATTATAAGAACGAAGTGTATGGGCTTGACTGGGACGAAGTATATTCACGATATTCCAAACGCATCACTTCCGATATGTCCAGTTACAATCTGTTTGAAGTTCTGTCTGAAATGGTAAACGAACTTCGCGACGGGCATGTGAACTTGAGTAGCGGATATGGTACTTCGCAGTACAGAGAATGGTTTGATTCATATCCGCGTAATTTTAGTGACAGCATCCAGAGCAATTATCTTGGAAAAGATTATGTAAATACCTCAGGGCTGACATATCAGATATTGGAAAACAATATAGGATATGTGTATTGTTCCAGTTTCTCTAATGGAATAGGTGATGGAAACCTGGATTATATGCTCAAAGAGATGGAACTTTGCGACGGGTTGATAATAGATGTCAGAAACAATGGAGGAGGAAATCTTACCACAGCACAGAAATTGGCTTCAAGATTTACAAATGAAAAAATTCTTGTAGGGTATATGTCTCACAAGACAGGGCCTGGCCATAATGAGTTTTCAACACCAGAACCGGTTTATCTTGAACCTTCCAATGGAATACGCTGGCAAAGAAAAACTGTGGTTCTGGCAAACAGACGCTCGTACAGCTCTACAAACGATTTTGTAAATTGCATGAAAAGTATGCCTCTTGTAACAATAATGGGCGATAAGACAGGAGGAGGTTCCGGATTGCCATTCTCTTCAGAAATACCAAATGGATGGTCTATAAGATTTTCTGCAGCTCCAATGTATGATGCGGAGATGAACCAGATAGAGTTTGGCATTGATCCGGATATACGTGTAGACATGACGGAAGAGGATATTTTGCGCGGAAAAGATACGATAATAGAGGAAGCATGCACTTTTTTGAAAAAAAATCAGTGAAATATTTGTAGGTATAAAAAAAAAGCGTACCTTTGCATCGCAAATGAGAAATAAAGCTTCTCACGCGCCTGTGGCGTAATTGGTAGCCGCGCCAGACTTAGGATCTGGTGTCGTGAGACGTGTAGGTTCGAGTCCTATCAGGCGCACGAAAAGGAAGATGTAAATGATGAGTAATCAGAATTTACATCTTCCTTTTTTTATTGTCTAAATTGTGGAATTTAGGAGGGTAAGGACCATGTGCGCTCCATGATAAACCTTTCCGTACGCGTACCATGCTCTCCTCCGGACAGTACCTCCGCTGGCATGGAGTCCAGTGATGGCAGCTGGGTCAGGTCATCCACACGGTATGCGTCCGAGGAGTGGAGCTGGGTATCACCCCAAAGGAGATAGAACGCATCATCCGGTTTGGGGATGATGCATGGTGAGGAAGGTGGGAAAAATCCGAAAAATTACGGTCATTACGGTCATTACGGTCATATGAACCCTAATTTTGACGAAAAAAACGGACAAACATCTTATAATCAGGGTAATACAGAGGCAGAGGCGGACGAAGATGAGAAAAAACTTGCCCTTACGAGATATTCCAGCGCGAACTGGGATATGTTACAGCTGAGGAAAATCCCAACGTCATGGCTATAGTGTTCCGTTCCGGACTCATTACCATGAGGGTGGCAATGGTGCTATGCGGCTACCGCATCATGGAAGCCGGATGGGACGTAAACGAATATACTTGTAGCGATGAAGACTTCGACAATTCAATAAAGATTGTCCTCACATGCATGGCGCATTCTATCAACCTCTCCACCATAATAAGCAACACCGTGAAGAGGCAGAAATTAACCAATCACTACAAGCTCTTACCTGTTCTGAAAACAATTAAAAAAGAGTTCCGATATATCGACTTCGTAAAAGAGTGCAAGAAACGTGGTTTTGAAGAGACAGCAGCGAAAAAATCACTTACAAAATATCTCAAAAGCAGCTTAATATCAAGGACTTCTGATGGATACAAAAAGAAAAGGAAGTGAAAAATTACGGTCATATGACCGTAATGACCGTAGTGACCGTAAAATCGGTGAAAAATGCTTTGATAAAGCACTGTAGAAACCCGAAATAAAACGTGGGCAAATTCGACCTTAAACGTGGGCAAGTTTTACCTTAAATTTGCCCACGTTTTTTTTAAATGTTCAGGAAGGAAAAAAAACGACAAGGGCGTCGCTATAGACGATTTTGGCATCGAAGGCACATTCTATGATTGTGGTAATTCCCATATCGTCTTTTCTGAAATTGTTGACGGCATAGAAATACGAGGAACTTTACTTATAGCCAACACAAACTTGACTTTGGAGGAAATCAAAGCCAAATACGGACTCCGCACTTTCGACCGTTTAAAGGCTAATATGTGCATAGTAGTGATTTGGGAGAATTCGTTGAGAGGGAAGTATAAAAAAGGCTATGTAATCTTTTATTAAAAAAGTAGATTTTAGAGCATAATTCTTTTATTTCTTCTTTTTATCGCATTATTTTTCATATTTTTGCAATCATAAATAAGCAATAAATATGAATCGGATAAAAGAAGTACTTGAAGAAAAAGGTATAAAGCAGACTTGGTTAGCTGAAAAAATAGGTAAAAGTTTCAGCCAAACCAATGCCTATGTCTGCAATCGTCGCCAACCAAGTATTGAATTGTTATATGAGATTGCTTCGCTTTTGGGAGTGGAAGCAAAAGACTTATTGGTCAATAACGAAGAATTAAAGAAGTAATCCAATGATAGAAGTTAACCAAATAGTCAAGAATCTGATACCGACAGAGCCTGTAACCATCATCAAGATACAGCCTCTAGGCAAAATGTACTCAATCAAATATACTGGTGTTACTACCAATAAGACCAGTACCAAAGTGATTACTAAGGATCAATTTGATACTTTGGAAGTACTGACTTCTGAGGGTGAATTTAACTTTAAGGGTAATCCTGAGAAATTTGTGATGTATGCTGAAGCTGAAAGAATTCATTCAGCCTATCAGTTCGATCCATTGTTTGCTATCAATTGTAGTATAGTTGACCCACTACCTCATCAAGTTGAAGCCGTTTATAAATTCTTATTACCTCAGCCTAAGATTCGTTTTCTTTTGGCAGACGATACCGGTGCTGGTAAAACAATAATGACAGGACTTCTTTTGAAGGAACTCATTATGCGTGGTATCATCGAACGTATATTGATTATTACTCCTGGCGGTTTGACCAAGCAATGGCAAGAAGATGAAATGGGCGTAAAGTTCAACATCCCTTTCACTCTTGTAAACCGTAGTTTGTTTACAGCAGACCCCAACATTTTCCGTACAGCTAATAAAATCGTTACCTCTATTGATTTTATCAGTCGTGAAGACGTGCTTTCTGTTGTAAGCAATACCAGTTGGGACATGGTTATCTTCGATGAATCCCATAAATTATCAGCATACGAATACGGACAGAAAACTTATAAATCCAAAAGATATGAAGCTGCTTATGTGCTTTCACAACAATGTGAACACATGTTGTTGTTGACCGCTACTCCTCACAGGGGACGTACAGACACTTTTAAAAAGTTGCTGCAATTGTTGGACGAAGACATATTTGCAACAGATGATGTAGCAAGTGACCGTGTAAAGGAACTCAGCAAAGACGGATTGAACAAGTTCTTCATCCGTCGTTTGAAGGAGGATATGAAGGATTGGAACGGTAATCCGCTATACAAGAATCGTTTTACCAAAACAATCTCGTACCAGCTTACACCTGAAGAAAAATACTTGTATGACCAAGTAACTAATTACTTGACCCAACGCAAAGAAGAGGCTACAGAAGAAAAGAACATTCATGTAACTTTGGCTTTGGCTGTTATGCAACGTCGTTTGGTTAGCTCCATATTTGCCATCAAAAATACACTTTTCAAACGTTGGAATGCCTTGCAGGGTATCGTAGATGAAGTGAATAAAAATCCGAACATTTGGAAACAACGTCAAAAATTGGATTTGGTGGATGTGGACAACATGGATCAATACGATGACTTGGAAGATGATGAAAAGGATGCTCTTGACAATATTCTTTCCGATCCGAAGAAATTCAAGCTCTTTACTACATCTAAGAGTCTGGGTGAAATTGCCAACGAAGCCCAAGAGGTAAAGCGTTTATACGACATTGCCAACCAACTTTACAATCAAAATCAAGAGGAAAAGAAATATATCCAACTCAAAGAATTGTTGAAGAGTCAAGGAGTTATTGATGGTCAGAAGCTCGTCATCTTTACAGAGCATAAAGATACGTTGCTTTATCTACAAGAACGCTTGACTAATAACGGTTATAAAGTAGCTGTTATCCATGGGGGATTATCAGTTGAAGACCGTCGTGCAGCACAATGGCAATTTATGACACCCGATACACAGATCCTGATTGCCACCGATGCTGCCGGCGAAGGTATCAACCTGCAATTCTGCCGTTTGCTTATCAATTGGGATATACCTTGGAATCCTAACCGTTTGGAACAGCGCATGGGACGTATTCATCGTTACGGGCAAAAGGAAGATGTACTCGTATTCAACATGGTCGCTGACAATACGCGAGAAGGTCAAGTCTTATCCAAGTTATTGACCAAGTTGGATGTCATCCGTGAAAGCATGGGTGACGATCGTGTGTATGATGTGATTCAAGACGTATTAAAAGATGTAAGTCTTGAAGCCATCATATCTTCCGTGTTTGATGGCAAGGAATCCGACCTTGACCTTTTCTTGAATCAGAACAACCAACAATTGGAATCTGAATTCAAGAATCGTATCGAGGAACAGCAGAATGCCATAGCCCATAGTGAAGTGGATTACAAGGATGCTCGTATCTTGAAGGAGGATTCAGACGAGAAACGGTTGCAACCTATTTATATCCAATTGTTCTTCGAACGTGCTTTCCACTATTTAGGTGGTCATTACGAGGCAGTTCAAAAGGGAATCTATAGAATAACATCCATTCCTGACATCTTGAGCAAACAGTTGAAGGAAAACTACAATATATTGGCAGATAATCTTAGCCAACTGTTGTTCTGTTTTGACAAACAGATATTTCTTGACTATCAGAATACTGCAGCCATATTAGGCAAGGTACACTACATCAATCCAGGTAATGCTCTGTTTGATGCATTGGTGGATTGTGTACGCAAGGAGTTCAAAGAAGAAATGCTAAAAGGTACCATACTTGTTTCACCTGAGGATACCGAAGAATACTTTGCATTTTTTGTCAAGAACCAGATAATGGACAACCGTCCGAACAAAGGAGATGATAGTATAGCTAACGAATTGTTGAGCTTCATCTATCAAACACCGGACGGTTCATTCCATAGTACGTCCCCTGCCAAGTTCTTGGATTTACACGCTCCATCGCAATTTGCAAAAGAAATATTGCCACCTGAAACTGTACAAAGTCAAAATGTGATGAGTTGGGCTTTCGACAATATCACCTTGCCTTTGTTTGAAGAGACCAAGATAAAGGTTGAAGAAGATTCAGCCAAGCGACAAGAATACTTACGTACTGCATTTAGTCAAATCATTATGGACTTGGATATTGTCATCAACGAAATGCAGATGAAAGCATTTATGGGTGACATGAAGATGCAAGAAAAGTTGCTTCATAAGACGGAACGAAAAGAAGAATTAATGCGTAAACGTGAAGAACGCATTGCTGAAATGGAGCTGATGACCGAGGTTGCTCCCAAAGAACCGGAGATTATCGGATGTGCGTATGTGCTTCCACTAACCCAAGTGGAATATGAGCAACATTTTCACATGAAGCGTGACGAAGAAGTGGAGGCCATTGCTATGCAAGTAGCTATGGATTACGAAATAGACGAAAATCGTACCCCTGAAGATGTTTCTAAACAAAATTTGGGTTACGACATCAAGAGTATCGATGCTTATGAAATGAAACGATACATTGAGGTAAAAGGTCGTGCTTCAACAGATGGAATTATGCTTTCTGAAAATGAATGGAACCGTTTGGCTCAATTGGGCAACAAGGCTTGGCTCTATATTGTAGTCAATTGTAAAACGGCCCCGCAACTTTATCGCATACAGAACCCAGCCGAGCGTCTTTCTTTTGAAAAGATGTCTACAGGAGTACAATATTATCTGCCATTGGAAGAGTGGCAACAGAAATACATTAAAGAATAAAAGAAAAACATCATATTATGACAAAAGCCAAAAAACTCATAGAAGTTGCCTTGCCGATTAAAGAAATTTCGGCAGAGAGCGTGCGAGACAAGTCTATCCGTCACGGACACATATCTACCCTACACTTGTGGTGGGCACGCCGTCCGTTACCTGTATGCCGTGCGGTAATATTTGCCAGTTTGGTACCTGATCCATTGGACAAAAACTGTCCTAAGGCTTTTTGTGATGCCGTACAGGATTTGTTGGCGAGTAATATGCTTTATGCACCTTATCTTGATATACCCTATACTGCTATTTATGACCCGATGCCGGATAACTTACGCAATCGTCTATTGATGTTTATCGGTAAGTTCTCACATCCATGCCAGCTGAATATGTTGGCTGGAAAATCAACACCTTCCAAAGACCAAATACAGGAAGGATGCTTGATTAAATGGGAAAGCAAGAACGACCCGACGGTGCTTCGCACGGCACGCCTGATGATATGGGTGGCTTACAATGCCGAACAGCATCCGGAAGCGACATATAGCGAACTGGCTCAAGAATTTGATGCTGCTTTCAAAGCCATTACCGATGCTGAAGCGGCCTTGTATCGTACACCTAACCGACATCTCGCTTCTCCAGACATAACCGCCAAAGAAGCCGCCTTGCAGACAGCCATCGAAAGTTTCCAAAAACGGATGCCCAGCGTGTTCGATCCTTTTGCCGGCGGTGGCGCCATTCCTTTGGAAGCGGTCCGATTGGGATGCCGTTCTTTCGGTAATGACATTAACCCAGTGGCACACATTATCGAGAAAGGTTCTGTAGAATTCCCTCAAAAGTATGGCAACCCCATCACCTATACCCACGAGGAATTTATGTCGCTCTACGGACAAGAGGGAGTGAAACTATACATCGAAAAGATGGGGTGCATGCCTACCGGTAATGTGGAAATCCCTAACAGGTTATCTTTCGATGTGGAGTATTATGCCAAGAAACTACTGGCCATGACCGAGGCCGAAGTGGGACATCTTTACCCTGTGGACGAGAAAGGGAATAAACCCATAGCTTACTATTGGGCACGGACAGCTACCTGCTCCAATCCGTCCTGTAGGGCAGAAGTACCTTTGCTAAAGCAGTTTTATTTGGCGAATACCAAGTCAAAAAAGATATATCTAAATCCTATCATTAGCGGTACAGATATTCAGTTTGAAATTAAAGAAGGAGTTTATGATGAAAAGGTATTTCCAGGATGGAATAATCGAGGAAATATGACTTGCCCCTGCTGCGGAAACATTACTCCAGTAGATCAGGTTAAACAACAATTCAAAAATAAAAAAACTTCTGAACGAATTTTATCAATCATTTATGAAACCGATGCTGGCAAATGCTATGCAATACCGCGTAAAGACAATTCTTATCAACCTCATTTGACAATAGAAAATAAGCCCAATGAGAGAATGGCTATTGAAAACAATCGTAATTTCAATACTCCTGGGTGGGGAATTGACAATTATGGTGACATGTTTTCCTGTAGACAATTGTATATGCTATTTACATTCATAAAAAATCTATCCAAATTAAAATCCGAAATAAATACATCCGAATACCACCAAGCTCTGCTCACTTTCCTTGCTATATGGTTTGACCGTATAGCTGTGGCAAATACCTCATTAGGCAGATGGGACAATGCTAGAGAAGGCATTCAAACCCCCTTCAGCCGCCAGGCCATTGCCATGGTTTTCGATTACCCGGAATCCAATCCTTTCTGCAACAGTTCGGGTAGTGCCCTCAACCAACTGGAGTGGATAACCCGTTACA
This sequence comes from Bacteroides caecigallinarum, assembly GCF_021530995.1. Taxonomy (GTDB): domain Bacteria; phylum Bacteroidota; class Bacteroidia; order Bacteroidales; family Bacteroidaceae; genus Phocaeicola; species Phocaeicola faecigallinarum. Next base: position 8,755 of record NZ_JADYTF010000050.1, on the reverse strand, counting down.
TCGAGTCGGAAAGCAATTCTCCTTTTGCCGCACTGTTTGCAAATGCTTCCAGTGGAGAAAAAGGACAATTCGCTGCCAAAACACTGACTGCTGTCGTAACAGACCCACCCTATTATGACGCCATAGCCTATGCGGATATCTCAGACTTCTTTTATGTATGGATGAAGCGCACATTGGGAGACATCTACCCCATCAACTTTGCTACTCCCCAAACCCCAAAAGCAGAAGAGTGTACGGCATTGAAACACCATCATCACAACAGTGAGGCAGAAGCCAAAAAACATTTCGAAAACAAACTGACGACCATTTTTGATGCCATTGAATACCAGACTTCTGATATTGTCAGCATTATGTTTGCCCATCAAAGTACCGAGGCTTGGACTACACTCTGTAATTCAATCTTGGGAGCAAGAATGAACATTACCGGCAGCTGGCCAATGGATACAGAAATGGTCAATAGAAGTTTAGGATTGGCTGGGGCTGCCCTCGAATCGTCTGTAACCGTTTCATGTCGCCCATCTGAACGTAACGGATTCGAAAGTTTCAAACGAGTGAAACGAGCCATTGAAACCAAAGTCACAGAAGAAGTCAATGCCCTCTACGAATTGGGGTTTCGGGGAGCAGACCTCTTGACAGCCTGCTTTGGACAAGCTGTCAGTGAGTTTGGCAAGTATGAAATAGTGGAAAAAGCGGATGGCAGCGAAGTGACCGTAGGCGAACTCCTGGAATTGGCCAGAACCGCAGCCTTCAATGCCCTGCTTCGCGGTTTCGACGGCGATGAATATACCCGCTTCTATATCGGCTGGTTGCAGATGAACGGCATGGGAGATACTGACTTTGACGATGCCGCCAAGTTTGCACGAGTGGGAATGAGTGTAAACATTAGCGATATTTTTGACAAACATCTTCTTGTTCGTACAGGTAACAAACAGCACTTGGCAACCTATCAAGAGCGGACTTCCAGTGATAAACTTGGTATAAATGCCAGTGACCCACTGATTGACCAAGTACATAGAGCAATGGCTATTTGGCAAAAAGGAGATCGCGCTTCGATACTTCGTCATATCAAAGAAGTAGGAAGCGAAGCCAGCAATCCATTTTGGCGAGTATTGGCATCTTTGAAAGAATTACTTCCCGAAGGAGATGACCTGAAACAAGTACAAGAACTTATCTCCAATTCAGCTGATTTGATACAGCATTGTGGTGATGAGATCACATATAGACAAGGTACTTTATTTGAATAATCCTCTAATACCTGAAAGTTATGAATGATAAAATACATAAAGCATTAGGCATATTCTTAGATGCTATGCGTCCGTTTGTAGTAAGTTTTTTAAAACAACAATTCCCCAACGAACCTTGGGAAGGATTGTTCTTTGCAAAACTGAAATCAGTAAAACAAGCCACTTGGAATCAAGCCATGAGAGCACAAGGTGAAAACCAATCATGTATGTACTTCATTGATTACAACAATCTGACAGATTTTGCTATTGGTTTCAAGCGTGAGTTAAGTGCTGAATTTGGAAGCCCAGACAAGGCTAACAAGTTCATCAGTTATTTACAGGAGTTAAAGGATATCCGCAACAAGTGTAACCACTATCAAACTTTGGACAATGAAGAAGTAGAAGGAGCTTACCTCTATATTAAACAAGCAGCCAAGTTGATGAAGATGGATGAATTAGTTACAGAGATAGACAATATAAAAGGACAAGTACAAACGGTAATCCAGCCAATCGCATCAGCATCCCAATCATCTACTACCATACAAGTGAATGTTCGTGAAGATGCTCCTATCCCTGCTTGGTTCACCAATGTATATCCTCATTACGACATCCGAAATGGTGCTTTGGATGAATCCGTATTTGCCGCAAACCTAAGTGAAGTAGCTATGGGCATCGGTCAGGAAGTGTATAGCAATCCTACCATGTTTTTCGAAAAGACCTATGTTACAACAGGTCTTCGTGACATTGCCAATCGGGTAATTCGTGCATTGAACGGTGAAGAAAGTGAAAATCGTGTTGTATCACTTCAAACAGGTTTTGGTGGCGGTAAGACACATACCTTGATTTCACTCTTTCATATAGCCAAGGCTGGACGTTCGTTGCTTAATTCAGCCTATACCGCCAACTTACTTCAAGAAGGAGTAACGCCAGATTTTGAGAATGCCAAAGTTGCCGTATTTACTAACAATACAACTGATGTAATACAAGGACGAACCACAGACGATGGAATTACCATTTATACCTTGTGGGGAGAATTGGCTTATCAGTTAGGAGGTGTAGAAGGGTATAACAAAGTACGTGCTAACGACGAAAACCGTACAGCTCCAACCTCTTCCATATTTAAGCCTATCTTAGAACAAAACACCCCTTCTCTGATATTAGTAGATGAGTTGGCCGACTATTGTAATAAAGCTAATGGAATAACTGTTGGTAATGGTACACTCTATACACAAACAGTCAGCTTCATCCAGACGCTTACCGAATCAGTAGCAGCTGTTCCAAAATGTGTATTGATTGCAACTCTTCCAGCCAGTGCTACAGAAGTAGCTTCATCCGACATCGGCCAGCAGATACTTTCATCCCTTGAAAATCGAATTGTGCGAGTGGGTACTGGTATCAAGCCGGTAGATGATGAAGAAATCTTTGAAGTTGTTCGTCGCCGTTTGTTTGAAAATGTCGGTAATCCTGAAGTGATAGAACAGGTGTTGGCCCGGTATAAAAAGACTTATCATAATAGACGTTCTGATTTACCAATAGAAGCTGATCGTATAGAATATATCAATAAGATGCGCAAAGCATATCCATTCCAACCGGAACTGATAGATATGTTTCGTTTGAAATGGGGTAACGATTCACGTTTCCAGCGTACCCGTGGTGTTTTGCGTTTGTTGGCTTCTATTATTAAAGACCTTTGGAATCGCCGTGGTTCATTAAGCGGTTCACAAGCATTGATACATACATCAGATGTTAATTTGGCAAATTTACCAACATTGACAGGTGCAATCACCAGTTTGATGGGCAGCCAATGGGAAACTGTGATGCATGCAGATATTATTGGAACATCAAGTAATGCTTATAAAATCGACAACGAAGATCCACAAAGCAATACTTGCAAATATAGCTTGGCGCAAGGTATTGCTACCACCTTACTAATGGGCAGTATCGGTTGTACACAAAGCAAAGGATTGAGTATTGAACAATTGAAACTCTGTATGCTCCGTCCATCTGCATTCCAACACAGCGAAATCAACAACGCATTGAATAAGTTGGAACAAGTGGCCTATTACCTTTATGCTACCAATGTGGGAACCAAGAACTATTGGTTCCAAGCAAAGCCTAATATCAATATTTTGATAAATAGTGCTAAATCGGAAATCACAGCTAATGATGTGAAAGCAGAAATTCTGAAACGACTGAACAGTCAAATCAATGGAAACAGTAAATTGCGAGTTTTGATCAACCCATCCAGTGACGTTCCTGAGCAGAAATCGCTGACATTGGTTGTGCTGGGTCCTGATTATGCAACTCAAGCTAATAGTATCAGTAAAAAGGTTCAGAACTTTGTAGAACAGATTGCAACCAAGAAAGGTACAATCCAACGTATCTTCCGCAATACAATCTTCTATTTAACTTGTTCAGAAAATCAACTTGGCTTGTTACAATCCAAACTAACCGAATATTTGGCATGCGAACGGGTGCAACAGGAATATAGTGGACAATTGGATGCAGACCAAAAGCGTGACATTGTTGATAAAAAGAATGATGCTAACACACAAGCAAACACCCAGCTCATTTCTGTTTACAACATCGCCATGCGATATTCCGTAACAGACGGATTGGAAGCTATTGAATTGCACGACTTTGCTCGTGACATACAAACACAAATCACGGAAAAATTAATGGATGCGATCATTGAAGAAGAATGGTTGATACGCTCCATTGGTGTCGGTACATTGAAGGCTAATCGACTATATCCAACTGTAGATACTCCTATCAATGTGACAGCATTGTATGAAGCATTCTTGCAATACGATGACAAACCAATGATAACAAGCCGTGATGCAGTAGTGAATACGATTCAAAAATATTGCTACAATGGGGAATTCAACGTAGCATTCGGCGAAGAAGGAAACTATTCACGCATCTATCATCGTGAAGATGTATTCGGATTGAATATCGAAGATCGTCAATATTGGTTGGTGGACAAGTCCATATTACCCAAACGGGAAGAACCAACTCAACCAGAAACACCTTTTATAAGTAATGAAGAATCGGTAACAGATGGTTCTACAGAACAAACAAGTGAAACGCCTACCGTTTATGTACGTAAATTCAAGTCCATCAAAGTTTCCGGTAAAGTACCTGTGGAACAATGGACACAACTATTCTCCAGTTTCATTGTTCCATTGAATCAGAACAATTTGGAAATAGAAGTTTCATTTAAAGCAAAATCAACTTCTGCCAAACCGCTCGATGAATCTGCACAGATATATAAAGTGGTGAAGGAGTCTGCACAGCAGTTGGGATTGAAGTTGGAGGAGGAATAGTATATGGCAAATGAGAATAAAATCAAACATCTTGAGTTCATTCAGAACGTAATAACAAGAATGAATTCAAATTCCTTTATAATTAAAGGCTGGTGTGTTACCTTGGTTGCTGCATTATTTGCATTGGCGGCCAAAGATAGTGAAGTGAAATTTGCTGCTATAGCTTATTTCATCATTCCTGTATTTTGGATTTTAGATGGTTTTTTCCTTGCAACTGAAAAAGCATTCAGGAAAATGTATAATCAAGTCCGTATTAAAGATGAAAATGAGATTGATTTTAACATGACACCAGAAAAAGTTACAATCTACGACTTATTTCGCCAAGGCATTTTTACAAAAACTCTTATACCCTTTTATGTCATTTGCTTAATAGCAACCAAATTGATAGTATATATTTGGGGATAAGAAGAGGGGAGGATATTGCAGTCCTCCCCTCTTCATTATGCAGTTTTATAAATAGTATAGTTATCAATGTTATTCCTAATATCAATTGACAAATTTATATACCAATCAATATTAGAAATAAATTCATTCCAACGAACCATGTGAATATAGCTTGGATATCCTCTATAGACTGTATCACATTGAGCAGTTTCACTTCTTTCTTTCAACTTTTTATTAAACATGTTATTTTTCAAAATTGAAAACAGGCTATTGGTATGCCACAATGTACAACCACCAGTACAACAGCTTTTAGGCTCTAACATATATTCATATTGCCCATTTTTATCAGGAAGAACAACTGCCAATATACCATTAGTACGCGAAGTACGGTCAGCTCTTGTTACCTCCTTCAATGAGTATGATACTTCCCAAGGAATCCATTGGTCATTTTCAGGAACACCATATTCTTTCATTTGTGGTGATATTAACACGATAGTTACAGAACTATCGTAAATTTTATCACGCAGTTTTGAAGCGATTGTTTCATCCTTAAACTGCGACAAATCTTCTCCGTCCAATTCTCCTTTATTCAAGTAATCTGTTGATGATAATTTTTCTTGTAGTTCGTCAACATAATCACGAACCTTCGTGATACCCCAAATGCCATTTCTATTCAAATGTTGAACGGAAGTGTCACCATATTTGTATGAAATAAAAATCTTTCTACCCATAAAGAATCATTTTTTTAACCAATCTACCAAACTTATTGATTTTCCATCAGGATATACTACATAAAAATCATCCCTATAGTCACTCTTCTTGACACAAGGGTATATCTGTAGATATTCTTGCCCATTCCATCTGCCATTACTTTCAAGCAATGGAAAAATAGCTATTTTATCTATGTATTTTTGAGCATCACCATAACCAACTTCCCAATTACACCATTTTGATATCAAAGAATTATCTGTCGCTAAAAACAAAAACTTGTCATTTTGTTTAATCTTATACTTTAACTTTTGGGCAGTTTCTCCATTTGTTGTTTGACTCATAGTTTGATCCATCCAATCAACATAAACATCCACACCCATTGAACGAAGAAAGACGACAACAGGCTTTATTATCCTTGCATCAAGATGTGAATGTGAAAGGAATACCGATGTCCTATGATAAGAGGGACCATATTGATGCGCTTCATTTAATATCCTATTTTCGATTATAGAATTATAACTTGTTACACGGTTAGCTATTGCTTCAATCCTACTTTTATATATTAATTCCATAATGCTATTTTAATTTATGATTATCCTCTTGGTGGAAATGGGTCATTGCCATAAGAATCCTTTTGGCGGATACGACCATCCTTTCCATGAATTACTAACTCTGATTGCATATTCCGCGCAATCGTGCGAGCTACATCTGTAGCTTCTCTCTGAGTATCGGTAACCTTTGTATATCGAGTATTACCCTCCCCTTTCACTCCCCATTTAGTGCCAACGGGGATAACATGCTGATTCTTTTTTGCCATTACAAAAAACTTTTAGCATTAGTAATATGTTAATGAAATACGGCGACAAAAACTTGCCGGAGGGTTGTAGATAGGCGACAAAAGAGGCTGAAATTTGTAAAAACCAAATAAAAGCCTTAGCTTTGCAGCGTATTTGTAAGAACGACAGGTGACTATTCTGTCGGAAAATATTACAACCATATTAAATTTTCTGGAAGGAGAGGTTGCTTGGCGGTGCTTTCTCCTTCTTTTTTTATAGTCGTACCAGTTTTACTATTTCATCGGCCTAATCAATATTTACGTTCAACAATGTTTCAAGTTCGCTCAATGCTGATTTGCGGCATTTACGTATTGGAGTAAAATCCATTTCTCTAACAAATCCTTTTATGCTTATACCCTTCAAGTAAACTTTGTTGGCTCGCTTGAACAGAGTTTGAATCTTATTAAAGGCATTATCGCCAGATAGTTTGGGAACTTCATTTAGTTTTAAATACCTGGAAAGTCCAACCATATCATCCAAAATCCAATCCTCTATCATACGTTCTACTTTAATTAGGCAGAAGTTCTGTATCTTCAATGTCTTTACTTCACGTTCCACCTTTTTCCAATCAACAATGGGACGTTCTGCAAATTCAAAAACATCGGTGTCATAACTGCAACAAACGGCCTTCACTTCCATGCCTTTCTTTTGAGCCTTAGGGCAAATGTCATTTTTAAGTTTGCCTATGACTTTGCTTGTATATCGGGACACACCTTTCAGATTCTTCACTTCACATGAATGAATGGAAGTAGTAGAATTCTTCCGATAGTATTCCAACAGGCCTTCGAAGAATATTTGGTCTGTATCTCCTTCTACGAATATAACTATATGTGGTTTCAATTGTCCTTTTCCCATTACTTGAAATATTCGTTAATCAATTCGTCATCACAATCCATGTCAAGTAACATCTCGAACATATACTCACCCACAGAAACTTCTTCTGCCGATGCATTCTTCAACACTTTTGCCACTTTATTGGGTTTGAGGCTTCGAAAATCAGCAACACCCAACTCAGTAGGAATACCAAATTTCATCTTCGTTGGCTCCAAATACTTTATCAAATAAGGTGAATGGCTCGTGATTAGCACTTTGGTATCACCCGCCAATTGCACAATTGCCGTTAATAAGTTCTGCAAAAGTCTCGGATGTACGGAATTCTCCAACTCTTCCAACAAAAGCAATGGAATTTTATTTATTTCCGCAGCTATCACCAAAGTCAGGATAAAGAATATTTTCTTTGAGCCAGACGAAATTCGGCTGATGGAAGTATATTGGTTATTGTATTTTTCCTTCACACGAACATCGTAAAAGGTTTCTGGTAGACGGAAAGGCAAATCCTTCTTTTTCTCTTCTTCGACATCCTTACGTAAATCAATTTGTACCGGCTCAAAATCCTCAATAGTTACCAACAGTCCCGTTACTACATCTTTTAGCAATGCATATTTTTCCGGAGCAAGTTTTTTCAAACTATTTAAATAATAACCAACTTTGGCCTCACGAGGATAATCCAAACTCAACTCATTTACATCATCGTCCGGAGCTATCATATTAAACAAACTATCCGGATGTTGCAATGTGCCTATTTCTCGAACATCCAATCTGTTTAACAGACTAATAGAGTCAATATAGAAAAGGTCATCAAAATTAGCGAGTTTATTCAATGCCAAAATATTACTATCAACGGAAAGTTGCTTGGAACAACGGCCTGTTGGTGAAGCTAAATAATAAGCAACACCTGTATCTTCGCGATTGATGTAACTTCTGAATTTCAAGTCATCATCCGATTTCATCCTCAGATATTCACCTATAATTCTAGCACCATCATCTTTTGAAGTCTTCCACCACTCAAAAGAATAACCGTAAACGAAGGTAAACATTTCCTTTCCATTTGAAAATTCTCCTTCCAATTCAAAAGAAAACGGGGCACCTTCCAACGCAGTATTAATAGGTATAAGAGAACGATTACGCATTAAAGATGACTTTCTTTTCAAAGAAGCTTCCATGAAAAAGACACCAAAGTCTATGGCTTGAAGCACATTGCTCTTGCCATAATTATTAGGCGCAATCAATGCACTTAAATCATCCAAAGATATTTCGACATCCTTCAGATTGAAAATTCCCGATATCTTGATTTTATTGAGTTTCATACTTCACTGATTTTAATTTTGTACAAAGATAGATATATTATTTAATACAACAAATAATACGATAAATTTCTTTTCGTTTTTTATTTAGTATAAAGTGGTTTTTAAAATATTAAATCGTTTCGAGAAAT
>NZ_JADYTF010000004.1 GCF_021530995.1 Bacteroides caecigallinarum | reverse complement strand
AGATGATTATGAGCCGATTTAATTTTATGAGAATTAAATTTAGAATTATCGGAGCTGTATGCGGTGAAAGTCGCACGTACAGTTCTTAATGGGGAAAGCGGCAGCAATGCCGCCGACCTACATAACACAATTTAAAATATTTCGCAAATATGAAAAAACTGACATTGAAAGAAGAAGAAATAATGGACATTCTTTGGGATAACGGCCCAATGTTCATACGTGAGATGCTGGCGTTCTATAAAGAGCCCAAACCTCATTATAACACTGTAGCTACATTGGTAAAACTGCTTGTTGAAAAAGGATTTGTCTATTACAGACCTCTTGGGAATACCTATCAATACGAAGCTAAAATAACCAGAAAGCAATATCATGGTTCCGCATTGAGTGATATTATTTCACAATATTACGACAACTCTTATACCAAGGTGGTTTCGCAGTTCATCGAAGATCAGAAAATGGATCTGGAAGAGCTTAAGAAACTGATATCCGAAATAGAGAATAACCGTAAACAATAAAGAGCTATTATATGATAACCTTATTATTCTATATATTGAAAAGCAGTTTTTGTCTGTTATTACTTTATATATTCTACAAACTGTTTTTATCTTCTACTACACATTTCCAGTTCAACCGTTATGTTATAATTACCGGAACTGTGGCGTGTATGTTTCTTCCGTTTGTTTCACTGGAAATAGAAAAAGATGTTTCCGCTCCGGTTTCTTTCCATGCACTTGAAGAAATGGCAATGTCAGTAAATAGTCAGGATTTGGCAGAGATAAAAAATAACGTATCCGAGAACCAAGTATCAACCAATTCAGGTCTTATTTTTGAGATTCTCACTATAGTATATCTGGCAGGGTCAATGATTATGCTATTATCATTGGTCACAAGCTATATAAGGGTGATGAATGTAATAAAAGGAATGGACTGCATGGAGTGTAACGGAGTGAAATGGATGCTGACAAGAAAAGAGATACGTCCTTTCAGTTTATGGAATCATATCATAGTATCTTATGATGATTACAATAAATTCTCCCCGATATGTGTTCATGAGACGATACATGTAGCGAACAGGCATTTCTATGATGATTTGTTTCTGCAGATAGTGCTGGTATTCCATTGGTTCAATCCTTTAGTATGGCTGTTAAAGAAGGAATTGAAGTCCATACATGAATATCAAGCGGACAAAGGAGTATTAGACTGTGGCATCGATGCAACCAAATATCAATTATTACTAGTAGAGAAAGCTGTGGGTTCAAGGCTCTACTCAATGGCTCACGGATTCTCCAATAATTCACTTAAAAAACGTATTTCTATGATGTTGAAAAAGAAAAACAGCAAGTGGGCACGGCTTAGAATTTTGCCGGCAGTCCCTATCGTGGCAGGAGTTCTGTATGTTTTTGCTACTCCTGAAGTAAAAAGTCTGAGCAGTTATGTCCCGACTAATGTTAAGGATTCCGTACGGATAGATTATTCGGACAATCTGTTATCGGAAATCAACTCTAATGATGATAAAATAGTGGTTGATCTCTATGTGAACAAAAGTAATGAGTATTTGCTTAACAGGGATATTGTTATGATAGAAATAGACGATAATACTACTAACAGGATAAAGGATGTATTAGTCGGAAAATTTACAGAAGAGTATAATAGGGAAAAAGAGGATTGCCGCCCGGTAGTTATATGTATAAAAGCTGACAGAAACACCAGAATGGAAGCCATAAATGAAATAAAAAGAAATGTAAGAAGCGCATACAGTCTGGCAAATACGGAGCTTAAAAAGGAGTATCCAAGTAACGTTGTAGATAAATGTATGCAACCCAGGTTGTTTTATACTTATCCCAAAGTAGGCACAAATAATCCTCCACAAACAACCAGTGATGAAACTGTGCTAAACGGGTATAAAATAAGATTCATAAATGAAGCCAAGGAAGTCATGAGCCTGAGCGATTTCTCTATCTCCGACTTGAAGAAAGCGATAAGTTCTGTTTTGGAATCATACGATATCCAGAAACTGACGGTTTCGTTGAAGTATCCTTCAGATGCTTCCGAAGGCACGGTATATGATTTAAAACAAGTGCTGAGAAAAGCCTATCTACTGAGAATGAATCTGGAACATTAATACAGCATGATAAATGGGATTAATATGAAAACAATACTATTATCTATTATATTATTGCTTGCTTCTTGCACTCCAAAGCACGATGAAGTAAGAATCGAAGGTCAGCTTAAAGATGTAGATGACGGAATGGTCATACAACTGTTTTCAAATGAAGGAGGTGTGGGGAAATGCCTGATGGCTGATACTATCATTGACGGAAAATTCAGATTTGCATATACCCCTGAGGACGACAATTTAAGAAATGTAATGATAGTGTTACGCTCGGATAATTTTCCTTCCATGCCTCTTGATTTATGGGTGAAGAAAGGGTGCGATGTCAGTATAACTGGAAAGGACCGTTATATTTTCACATGGGACGTAGAAAGCAATTTAAACGAACAGAAATTCAGGCAGAAACTTATTAAAGCTTCCTTGAACGAATGGAAAGAAGTCCAGCGTCTGTCCATAGAAACAAATAAATACTACAGAGCTTATGCTATGGAAAGAAATCAAAGGATGAAGACCATAGCAGACAGTTTGAATAAAATAAGAGATGATATACAATTTAATATCATATATAAGAGGATTGCAAAAATAATGCTGGACTCAGACATCAATGCAGCCTGGCTGAAGGAACTTGAAGGTCTTGCACGAATGTTGAGTTACGAGAAGGATATTCCCATTAGAGAAGAATTGCGACAGCTTTATGATATGCTCGATGAAGAGCAGAAAAAATCTGATGTCGGAACTTCTGTTTATTTAGCCTTGAATCCACCGACTGTTGCAGCGAAAGGTGATGACGCTCCTGATAGCGATATATATGATCTGGAAGGAAATATTCACCACATATCCGATTTAAGAGGAAAGTTTGTATTGCTTGACTTCTGGAGCGACGGATGTGGTCCCTGTATCATGGCACAACCAGAGCTGAAGGCTGTCAGTGAAGAGTATAAAGATAAACTTGAGGTGGTAAGTCTTAATTTGCAGGACAAGAAAGGCTGGAAAAAAGTTTCAGAAAAATATCCCATAACCTGGCATAATTGGAGCGATCTGAAAGGTTTTAATGGTCTGGGCGCTGTATATGGTGTAAGAAGCATTCCTCATTTCGTGATGATTTCTCCCGAAGGAAAAATTTTGGACAGTTGGTCGGGATATGGTAAAGATCATCTGAAATCAAAAGTAAAAACGATAATCAAAGCCAAATATCAGAACTCTGTAAATCTGTGAATACCTCTCAAATATCCTGTCGTTTTTCTGATGACAGGATATTTTTACTCACAATTTTGACAATATATACCCATCTTCAGTCTTTATCAATACACCTTCCTCAACCATAGCCGACAGCGTACGCGACAGCGACGGGCGTGCCACTCCCATGATAAAAGCAACATCCTGGATATTTGTTATAACACCATTCCTCTGCAGATAGCTTACTATTCTTGTACTAAGATTCTGCAAGGCGAATTCATTCAGTTTCCGGCTTAGGAAGACACTCCTGTCTGATATCTGACGGAGAAAATTCCGCAGAAGAGCATCATCAGTTTCCATCATCTTAAGAAAATCATCCTTCGAAAGAGACCATATTATGACTTCATCCTCTGCCTGCAGAGTTACGGGAAACCTATTCTCTGTTCCGTAAATAAATGCCGGTGCCAGCATTTCAGGAGCCGAAAGATGTTCAATAACTATCTCCTTTCCCTCAGCATTTGTCATCTTGGCAAGCAGCGTACCCTGACACAACAGCAACAATGACTTACACAGGCTGTCCTGAAGGACGACAATATCACCTTTCTTGTACGAAGAAATCTTATTGGAGGCATTCTTTAGAAATACTGCTATACCATCTTTGTTTACTCCTTCGAAAAGAGCGAAATCCAATATGTCATAAAATCGTCCCATATACCTATCCTAAATATATTAATCATTTTTATCAGTCATGGTAACATCTGTTACGGAACAAAGAGTAACAACGGAATACCTTTGCACAAAAATAATAAACAATAGTATTAGCCACAAATTCAAATCACATTTATTATGACTGAAAATTCTATTGCAGTAAACGAAATGTTCTGTTTCCAGTGTCAGGAGACAGCCAAGGGAATAGCTTGTACCATCAAGGGTGTATGCGGCAAGAGCAGCTCAACATCGGCAGCCATGGACTTGCTGTTGTTCGTAGTTCGAGGAGTATGCTCCATATCGGACATATTGAGAGAAAACGGAATCAAAACAAGCCAAGAGATAAACACTTTTGTGACTGACGCACTGTTCTCTACTATCACAAATGCCAATTTCGACGACGAAAGCATACTGAAGAGAGTTGACCGCGGACTGGAACTGAAAGCTGAACTGAAGAATATTGCAGAGAAAGAGAATATCAAGCTTCCTGCCGTAGATGAAATAATCTGGAACACAGAAAACAGAAAATTCTACGATGAGAAATCAAGAACTGTTGGTATTCTGAGAGAAAAGAATGAGGACATCCGCTCGCTGAAAGAGCTTATTATATATGGTCTGAAAGGTATGGCTGCATATCACGAGCATGCCATGCGCCTGGGATATAATGACGAAAACATACATGCCTTCATGCAGTCTACGATAAGAAAAATCACAGTCGGCAACTTATCGGCAAACGAGCTTACAGCATTAACTCTTGCCGTTGGCGAAACAGGAGTGAAGGTCATGGCTCTATTGGACAAGGCAAATACGGAAACTTACGGAAATCCGGAAATTACAAAGGTAAATATCGGTGTAGGAACAAATCCGGGAATATTGATAAGCGGACATGACCTGCACGACATAGAGGAATTATTGAAACAGACTGAAGGCACAGGAGTGGATGTATATACACATAGCGAGATGTTGCCGGCACACTACTACCCCGCATTCAAGAAATATAAGCATTTCATCGGCAACTATGGTAACGCATGGTGGAAGCAGCGTGAGGAATTCTCTTCGTTCAACGGACCGGTTATATTCACCACAAACTGTATCGTCCCTCCTACTTCGAATGCTGTTTATAAAAACAGAATTTTCACAACCAACTCTACCGGTTATCCGGGCTGGAAACATATCACGGCAAACAAGAACGGGGTAAAAGACTTCTCGGAAGTGATTGAACTTGCAAAGAAATGCAACGCACCTACACAGATTGAGGAAGGCGAAATAATTGGCGGATTTGCGCATAATCAGATTTTGAGTCTGGCAGACAAGGTAGTTGATGCAATCAAAACCGGTGCAATAAGGAAGTTCATTGTTATGGCAGGATGCGACGGCAGAATGAAGAGCAGAGACTACTACACAGAGTTCGCAAAGGCATTACCGCAGGACTGTGTAATCCTTACTGCCGGATGTGCGAAGTATAAGTACAACAAGCTCCCATTGGGCGATATAAACGGTATCCCTCGTATTCTTGACGCAGGACAATGCAATGACAGTTACTCACTGGCTGTCGTAGCCCTGAAACTTAAGGAAGTCTTCGGCCTCAACGATGTGAACGAACTGCCTATAGCATACAACATCGCCTGGTATGAACAGAAAGCGGTAATCGTTCTGCTCGCACTCCTGTCGCTCGGTGTGAAGAACATCCACCTCGGTCCTACTCTTCCGGCATTCCTATCGCCTAATGTGGCAAAAGTACTTGTTGATAACTTCGGTATAGCAGGTATTGGAACCGTAGACGAAGACATGAAGGCACTGGGTATCAGTGTGGAATAAATGTAATATACAAAGGTTTAATTTCCGGATTCAGTCTAGCTGATTCCGGAAATTCCTGTTTTATAGTACTTTACGTTTAATATATCATAATTACAAATACTATAAAAACATACAATATTCAAAGGATTAAGTATATTTAACTATAGATTTTAGTTAACCAACTATATTTTTTAGTTAATTTGTCACAAACGATAATCAAAAGCAAAGCCTTATGAAAAAACTGACATCAAAAGAAGAGGAAATCATGGAACTTTTCTGGGAAAAAGGTCCATTGTTTGTGAAAGAACTCCTTTCATTTTATGACGAACCTAAACCGCATATTAACACTCTCTCAACAATTGTCCGCGGATTGGAAGATAAAGGCTATATAGGACACAAGGCATACGGGAACACATTCCAGTATTACGCCACAGTGAGCCGGAATGATTTCAGTACCAGAACTTTGAAAAGTGTAATAAGCAAGTATTTCAACAATTCCTACCTTAATGTAGTATCTTCCCTGGTAAAGGAAGAAGATATATCAATTGACGAGCTTAAAGAACTTATAAAGAAAGTTGAAGAAGAGAACAGGAAATAACAACAGAAAAGAATCCCTTAATATTGGAATATCTCTCTGTAAACTTTATAACTCTTAAACTAAAAAAACTTACATGGGAACACTACTCATATATATACTGAAATCAGCTGTCTGTCTGGCTGTATTCTATCTGTTCTACAAACTGCTGATGAGCCGCGAGACATTTCATCGCTTCAACCGTTTCTCCCTGCTCGGACTGATGATTATATGCTCCATAATACCTTTCGTCAAGATAAGCATGGACACCCCGGTTGAAACAGCTCAGGTTGAAATATCCATAGATGAATCACTTATGACGCCCGTCATAACAGATGCGGATATAGTAACTACAGCCAACGATACTTCCACAATAGAACATATCACCATATTTGCAGCAATCATATACATCATCGGAATACTCTTCTTTGCCGTAAAAGAGATTTTACAGTTCAGAAAAGTACTGAACATCACCCGCAAAGGTAAAGAAGAAGACATCAATCTGTATGTAAAAGACAGTACCGGAAACATCAAACTTATAGTGACAGACGAAAAAGTATCACCTTTCAGCTGGATAAACCGCATAGTAATATCGCGTACCGACCTGGAGGAAAACGGCAGAGAGATACTATGTCATGAAATGGCACATATCTCCAACCACCATTCCATTGACCTTATTCTGGCTGATATATGCATACTTCTGCAATGGTTCAACCCGGCATCATGGCTTATCAAATCTGAACTTCAGAACGTACATGAATTTGAAGCTGACGAAACAGTGATTAGAAAAGGTATAGACGCAAAGAATTATCAACTATTATTAATAAAAAAAGCTGTCGGCTCAAGGCTCTACTCAATCGCCAACAGCTTTAATCACAGTAAACTTAAAAAACGTATCACTATGATGATGAAAAAGAAATCCAGCCCTTGGGCTCGTGCGAAGTATCTCTACGTACTTCCACTGGCAGCTGTAGCAGTTGCCGCTTTTGCCCATCCTGAAATCTCAAAATTAACTGACGAGATTTCAAGTGTCAAAGTTAATGATTTTTCGGCAATTACGGAAAATCATGAGGTAGAAAACGTAAACTCCGTATCGGAAAAGTCTGTAATAGTTGAAGGAACTATTATAGACGATGCCACAGGACAACCTATAATTGGAGCTAGCATAATTATACAGAATACCAATAACGGTACCATAACCGACCTGGACGGCAAGTTCAAGATAGAAACAAATCCAAAGTCTGTACTTGTTTTCTCATACATCGGAAAAGAAACATATTCTGTAACTGTAACAGAAGAGAACATAAAATCAATGAAAAAGAGCCCGATAAGGCTGAAAGATGATGTTCAGGAAACGGATGAAATTGTGGTAGTCGGCTATGGAACCCAAAAGGAAATACCACAAGCCTCAACATCCCCCAAAGACGACAATGCCTTCTTCATTGTAGAACAGATGCCTGAATATCCCGGAGGAATGTCTGAACTGATGAAATATGTTGCACGCAACATAAAATATCCGGCTGATGCCTTGAGAGAAAAGACACAAGGAAGAGTGATTGTCCAGTTTATAGTAGGAACAGACGGATATACCTCCGACTTCAAAGTGATGAAAAGCGTGTCTCCATCGCTTGATGCAGAAGCTATAAGGGTACTGGCCAACATGCCTAAATGGACTCCCGGAATGCAAAGAGGAGAGGCTGTTCCTGTAAAATACACAGTACCTGTGACTTTCAAACTCGACAATCAGGATAAAGCAGAGCAAAAAACCACAGCAGGCTCTCCTACTATACCCGGAGTCGTAAGATTCAACAAGTCACTGGAAAATGTCTTGATTGTTATAGACGATAAAGTGGCATCACAGAAAGAATTCAGTGCGTTAAACCCTCAAAACATTGAAAGCATAGTAGTAATAAAAGAAGAGAGCAAGGCACAGGAGATATTCCAAAAGTTCGGTGTATTCGACAAGAAGGAAGGAGTAATAATGATTAAGACGAAAGAATGGAGCGAGAACCCTACACTAACCATTACTACCGACAAGTTGGACAGTAAGACTGCAAACGTGATAAAAGACAAGCTTCTCATCAATACATCTAAATAACTTTACTTCAAATAAAAACTCTCTCGCCTATAATATTATCCCGACTTGAGAATCCGCTTTCAAGTCGGGATTTTCTTTATCAATTACTTTATATAGACGAAGAAAGAATATAAAATTTTTGTTAAAAACAAGTTCACACTATTGCATATCCAAGAAAAAGAAATACATTTGCAGTGTACTAATCAACTAATACACTAAAACAAATAATTATGAACACAACAATGATTAAAGCCGAACATCTCACCTTCGGATACGGGAAAAACAAACAGGTGTTCGATGATTTCAATCTTGAAATAGAAAAAGGGGAAATAGTAGGCCTGCTCGGAAAGAACGGAACAGGAAAGTCTACTCTGCTGTATATCATCTGCGGATTACTCAAGCCTTCTCACGGAAATGTAACGATAAAAGGTATAGACATCAGAAGACGTCTCCCGCAGACTCTGTCGGATATTTATCTGGTTCCTGAAGAATTCGACCTGCCCAATCTGTCAATGAAACAATTCGTAAAGCTGAACAGCGGTTTCTATCCTAATTTCAGCAACGAGACTCTGAGTACTTGCCTTAATGATTTCGACCTTGGAATGGATATTAATCTTGGTGAACTTTCCATGGGACAGAAGAAGAAAGCGTTTATGTGCTTCGCTCTTGCCACAAACACCTCTCTCCTGCTCATGGACGAGCCTACAAACGGACTCGACATACCGTCGAAAAGCCAGTTCAGGAAAGTCATAGCATCGGGTATGACAAACGAGAAGACTATCATAATCTCTACCCATCAGGTAAGGGACATTGACAGACTGCTGGACCACATAACAATAATAGACGGTACTGAGGTACTGCTGGACAAATCGGTAAAGGAAATTACAGACAGGCTATACTTCTGCGAACAAAGCATGAACGAGCCTACCGACGGGGCATTGTTCATACAGCCGTCTGTACAAGGCAACAGCATCATCATGGAAAACAGATTCGATGAAGAAAGTCCTATTAATCTGGAAGTCCTTTTCAATGCCATGTTGGCCGAAAGAAGCAAGATACAGGAAGTTTTCAATAAATAAGCAAGGAGGAACGTTTATGACAACAAATATGAATTTCAGTTTTACAAGACTCATGGCGGTAATAAAACGCGACATGATGGAGAATTGGAAAACTAACTTATATAGGTTTATAGGAGTATATACAGGTGCGGCTATGGCATTTTTATTCGGTATGTACGGCATATTATCAAGTAACAGAGGTGAAACAGCAGAAGAACAATATACAAGTTTCTGTAGTACATTCCATTCTATACTCACATTCGTTACATTCTTCTATCTGATGATATGCGCCTCGAGAATAATGGAAGTGATGAACACAAAGAACAAACGTATCTCGTATATGATGCTTCCGGCAACAATCGGAGAAAAGCTCATAAGCAGGGTGATATATGTATGTATTACTTCTATGATAATATTTTCTGTAGGAATATTTTTTGCGGAACTGACAAGACTTATTTTGCTACCGCTATTCGATGTACCTGAAGAATTTTACCGTTTCTGTCTGTTTGATATAATAAGTAATACAAGTCTTAACTATAATGCATTATACGACGATTCAAGACATAATTTCATAATAGTACTCATATTTTTAATTTCATGGTTTTTATGGTCTCACTCAATCTATATTCTTGGAGGTACATATTTCAAGAAACATCCTTTCATTAAGACTTGGGGAATAATGATACTTTTGTTTGTCATTATTACATATATATTAGGAAATATGGTTACTAAAGAATTATTTTTATATTTCGAACCAACCGATAAAAGTTTCTGGATTAATGCAGTTATCATAAGCACTGTCCTCTTAATATTTACTGTTATTAACTGGACTCTGAGTTATCATTTGTTTAGAAATTCACAAATCACCGATAGAAAACTGTTCACATGATGAAATTTAAGGAATCGAAATCAATATATTTGCAGATAGCAGACAGAATTATGGACGAGATTCTTCATGACACATACAAGGAGGAAGAACGAATACCGTCCGTAAGGGAATATGCAGCTATGGTGGAAGTGAACGCGAATACAATGATGCGTACTTACGACCATTTGCAGGGAATGGAAATAATATATAATAAAAGAGGTATAGGATATTTTGTAGGAGAAGGCGCAAAGGATAAAATTCTCTCGTTCAGAAAAGAGACGTTTCTGAACGAAGAGTTGCCGGAAATGTTCCGCACAATGAAGATTCTTGACATATCAGGACCTGAAATATCCGCTCTCTACAAACAATTCCTGAAAGATAACAAATAAAGAAACTTCAATGTAATATCATTTTCTCGTATATAAAAAAAATAGAATCATGAAACCAAAGAACTTACTTTCAATATTTTTAATCAGTGCCGTAACTTCTTTAACAGCCACATCCTGCATGATCAGTACTGCAACAAGCAAAAATGAGGCTACTTCCATATATGATGTGAATACCTCATATAAATCATTAAGCGTGAGTAGTGCAATAAAAGTGGACTACAGACACGACATTGACAAAATTCAGATTATTGCCGACTCTTCCATACTTTCCAAAATAAATGTAGTTCAAGATGAAGACGGCATTGAGATTTACGCTTCAAGTTTTAAAAGCCCTTTCAAGGTTACCGCACTTGTTCCGGCAAGCAAGGAACTGGAAAGCATCGAAATTTCAGGTGCTTCATCATTCAGCTCGGACGTAGACATTAAGGCGGAAGAACTTGATATCGAAGTGTCCGGAGCATCGAAATTTGATGCCAATATCAACTGTCAGTCGCTGAAAGCCAGTATCAACGGGGCATCATTTGCCAATATAGGAGGTAAAGCTGTGAATGCTGAAATAAGTGTAAGAGGAGCATCGAAATTATCATCAGAAAATCTGAACACCGATTATGCAGATGTAGATATAAGCGGTGCCAGCAAGGCTGAAATAATATGCAACAAAAATATTACAGGAGATGTGTCCGGAGCATCGAAATTATCATTCGGAGGCACAGCCAAATCTGACGTGTCAACAAGTGGGGCTTCAAAAGTATCAAGAAAATAAATTCAAAATCAAACAAAAATGTCATCTAATGTTTTAAGAGGATTAATATGTTTCCTCGTATGCCTTACTACAGCTACAGTGTTTGCACAAAAGCAGGGCGATAGATATTCAGTGAAAGGAACTTTAGTTGACTCACTTCTTAACGAAAGCGAGCCATACGCAACAGTAAGAATATCAAGTGCGGCAAAGCCTGATGAAAACGTAAAACTTTCGGTCACCGACGAAAAAGGACGTTTCAACGAGAAACTGTCCGAGCCGGGAGACTACGTCATAACTCTCTCATCGGTAGGAAAGAATACCGTAAAAAGAAACTTTACATTAAGTACAAGCAAGAAATCTGTTGACCTCGGAACGATTTTCACTTCCGAGGCAACGGAAATGCTTAAAGGTGTGGAAGTGGTGGCACAGAAACCTCTAGTTAAAGCTGAAATAGACAAGATAACCTACAGCATGGAGGACGACCCGGACTCAAAGACAAACACCACACTGGAGATGCTTAAGAAGGTTCCTCTCGTAACTGTAGATGGGGAGGACAACATACAGGTAAACGGTTCCAGCAGCTTCAAGGTACACGTAAACGGAAAGCCCAACACTCTGATGAGCAATAATCCGAAAGAGGTATTGAGAAGCCTGCCTGCCAGCAGCATAAAATCGATAGAAGTGATAACCGAACCGGGAGCTAAATACGATGCGGAAGGTATCGGAGGTATTCTGAACATTATCACTACTGACACCAAGATGCAGGGATATAATGTCACACTCGGCGGAAGGGCAAGTAACATGGGATTCTCCGGATATGGTTATGGTACCGTACAGGTAGGAAAGTTTACCGTATCGGGCAACTATTCGTACAACTACAACATGCAGCCACGCAGCTACTTCAGTTCCGGACGTGAGGACTATACATCGGACACAAACAAGTATCTCAACAGCGAAGGTTCATCGAAAAGCAACGGAAATTTCCAGTTCGGCAATCTGGAGGGAAGTTATGAGATTGACACTCTGAACCTCATTACATTCTCTGCCAATATATTCGGAGGTAACTTCAAGACAAACAGCAATTCAGAGAACCGCATGCTGAACAATATGGAAGAGCTGACATACAGATACAATACACTGAACAAATCCACAAGCGGTTTCGGTAATGTAGGCATTAACTTCGACTATCAGCACTCATTCAAGACCAAAGGCGAATATCTCACCATATCGTATAAGTACAATGATTCTCCAAACAACAGCGAATCTGCTACTGAATATACCGACATTGCAGATGTTCCTTTCTCGCTTGAAAATCAGTATTTCGACAATGATGCCCACACAGCGGAACATACCGGACAAGTAGACTACGTAAATCCTATAAACGACAAGCACTATATCGATGCCGGTATGAAATACATCTATCGTCTGAACGCGAGTGACAGTAAATACTTCATCCAGCAAAGCGACGGCTCGATGATTCAGGACAACAACATGTCGAGCATTTTCGACCAGGGACAGAGTATCCTTGCTACATATGCCGATTACCAGCTGAAACTGAAGAAGTTCGGTTTCAAGGCAGGTGTCAGATACGAGCATACCTTCATGGATGTGAAATACGCCCTCCAGCCGGAGAGAAACTTCAATGCCGGCTTCGATGATGTTGTTCCTACCGTGAACATGTCATATATGCTTGGCATGACATCTACCCTGAAGGCAAACTACAACATGCGTATCAACCGTCCGGGTATATGGTATCTTAACCCTTTCCGCGACGAGAGCAACCCTACATCAGTGAGCTATGGTAACCCGGATCTGGAAACAGAAAAGGCACATATAGTAGGACTGACATACAGTTCTTTCTCTGCCAAGTTCAATATTAACGCGAACCTGAACTATACGTTCACCAACAACGGTATAGAGAGATATTCTTTCATGAACAACAGCATAATGGAGAATACATATATGAATGCCGGAAAGAAACAGATTACGCGTCTGTCATTGTGGATGAACTGGAACCCGGGCAACAAGACCAGAATATCAATCAACGCATCAGGTTCTTATTCGGACTATAGCAGTGATTTGCTTGATACCAGAAATTCCGGTTTCAACGGCAACATGTTCGGAAACATACAGCAAACTCTTCCTTGGAACCTGCAACTCAGCGTTTACGGAGGTGGAAGTACTCCGTATATAACTTTACAGGGTAAAGGCTCGTCATATTATTACTACGGTCTGGGACTGTCACGTTCATTCCTGAAAGAAAAGAGACTGAGCGTTTCACTGTCTGCAAATAACTTTTTCAATAAATACAATACATACGAAAACAATACAGTTACGGACACCTTCCGCTCATGGACCAAAAACAAATACTATAATCTCGGCTATTCGCTCAGCATAAGCTGGAGATTCGGTGAGCTGAAAACTCAGGTGAAGAAAACAAACCGAAGCATCAACAACGATGATGTTAAATCAGGAGGAGGCAGCGGTACAGGTTCTTCTGCCGGAGGACAGGGAGGAATGTAATATATTCTATAACTTCTAGATAATGACAATATATATAATAATAGGAACAATAGTAGGATGCATATTGGGAATAATTATCGGACACCTGATTTCCGCAAGGAAATCGGGTGTACTGCAATCCCAACTGAAAATGCAGCAGGAACATTCTGCCGAACTGCTGAGAAACGAACAGACTAAGGCAGCACAGCAGGTTGAGAATCTTAGACAGAACATACAGAAGCTACAGGACAAGCTGGACGAGAACGCACGTCTGCTGAACGAGGCTTACACTGTTTCGGCATCTCTGAAAGCAGAGAACCGTAATATGGCAGAGAAACTGGAGAACCAGAAGGAAGAGATTGCAGCTATGCACAAACAGTTCAATCTGGAGTTTGAGAACATAGCCAACAAGATTTTCCAACAGAAGACGGAGACGTTCAACAAACTGAGCACTGAAAGCCTCAGCAGTCTGCTAAAGCCTTTCGGCGACAATCTGAACGAGTTCAAGCATCAGGTGGCAGAAGTATACGAGAAGGAATCTAAACAACGTTTCTCACTCGAGGACAGAATAAAGGAACTGGTCCTGCTGAACAAACAGATAAGCGATGATGCCAACAATCTGACAAAGGCTCTGAAAGGCGACTCGAAGATGCAGGGTAATTGGGGAGAAATGATACTGGAAACGATACTTGAGAACTCCGGTTTGCACGAAGGCGAAGAATATTTCCGTCAGGAATTCCTGAAAGACGAGAACGGCGAGTATCTGAAAAACGAGCAGGGACAGCGACTTCAACCGGACGTTATCGTAGTTTACCCCGACAACCGCCACGTAATAATCGACTCCAAAGTGTCGCTCACAGCATACGCAGCATATATAGGAACTGACGACAAGGCCGAGAAAGAGCTGTATCTGAAAGAACATCTGCGTTCGGTAAAGGCCCATATAGACGAACTGAGCAAGAAAGACTACTCCAAATACAACGTATCGGCGCTGGACTTCGTGATGATGTTTATCCCCAACGAACCTGCATACGTACTTGCACTACAGGCAGACAACAACCTGTGGAATTATGCTTATCAGAAAAAGGTGGTGCTCATGAGTCCTACCAATCTGATTGCAGCTCTCAGACTGGCTCTCGACTTGTGGAAACGCGAGTATCAGGAAAAGAACATTCAGGAAATAGTGAAACGCGGAACTGCACTCTATGAGAAGATGGCAGGATTTGCAGAAACTTTCGAAAAGATAGGTGATGCGATAAACACCGCAAATACGGCATACGGCAATGCGCGTTCGCAGCTGTCAGAAGGTAAGGGAAATCTCATCCGTCAGGCAGAAATGCTTAAGGAACTGGGTATTACTCCGAAAAAGAATATACCTTCCAAACTACTGGAAGAAAAATAATATTACGATCATTCAATCATCAAAGAAAGTATAATCATATTTAGCGAAACACGAACGTGTAACGACCGCAGCACACAGGTGTTACGCATGAAACACGTTCGTGCAACGCGCGTAACACGAACGTGTAACGGTAAATAAATATAGGCGTTTCAGAGACTGTGTTGGTAATAATCCTTGAAACGCCTATATTTATATCATTTATGTGTGTGATTTATACTTCTTAATTCCCTCTATAAGTGGAATATCCGTAAGGTGAGGATGTATTTTCAACTTTCGGCTGAAATGCCAGTCTATTTCTTCAACACGGCTCTGATTACGAACCACAGATGATGAGCAATGGTAGATATATATCCGTAGTGATGGCACATGATATTGAAACGTTCTATAAGCGAAGCCTTATGGTTTTGTGTGGTCATGCCTTCGTTCAGATAGTCTATTATGGTTAGCCTTGAATTATGAATGCTCCTGCTTTTCTTCATTATGCGTATGCACCAGTCGAAGTCGGCAGAGAAACGGTATTTCAGATTATATGGTTCGTTTACAGCCAGTTCGCGGCGTGCGAAGAAAGCCTGATGACATACAAGCATACCTTCTTTGAAACTTTTCCACGTAAGTACTTCCGGAGCTGAGAGACGTCGCATCCTGATGAAATGTCCGTTTTCGTCAACTATCTGTGTCTCGCCATAAATCACGTCGGGCAGGGTATTGCCTTTTATGCTGTGCACCATTAAGAACAGAGTGTCGTCTTCATGCAGTTCGTCACCTGCATTGAGAAAACACAGATAGTCACCGGTTGCAAGTCTGATTCCCTTGTTCATCGCGTCATACAGTCCTTTGTCAGGTTCGCTTACCAGGTGTGCTATGTGCTGTCTGTATTTTTCTATTATACCTAGTGTTCCGTCTTTCGAGCCGCCGTCAACAATGATGTACTCCACATTCTTGTACGACTGTGTGATGACACTCTGTATAGTGTCCTCCAATACCTTTTCGGCATTATACGTCACTGTGATAATGCTGAACTTAGGATGCTGGTGCTGTATGTGGTAATTTGGAGCGGTGTTATGCATTTTTGCCTGTCAGCTTGTTATAGATTTGCAGATACTGGTGTGCGACAACAGATTCGGAATAAGTGTTTACTGCCTTACGGTGGGCTTCCTCGCTTAGGGTCTGATAGTCACCGTCGGTAAGCACCCATTTTATACCGTTTGCCAGGTCGGATGCCGACTTGTATTCTGCTACATATCCGTTGTGCAGATGGTCTATCATCTGCGGGATACCTCCTGTTTCGAATCCTACACAAGGGATACCGCACGACATGGCTTCCACTATAGTATTGGGCAGATTGTCCTGCAGTGACGGCGTAACGTATATATCAACTGCATTGTATATATCTACCAGATCTTTTTCACTTTTCACATAATTCATTGTATATATAGGGAACGGGAACAGTGAAGAATGTTGTTCCGGATGCGAGCCCAATATCACAACTCCGAGTTCTTTGCTTAGTTCCGGATTGCTTTGTGTCAGTATCTTGCATGCCTCTATCAGATAGTCTATACCTTTGCGCTTGTCAGTAATCTTGACCGATCCGAAAAGCAGAAGTTTTTTGTCCTGAGGTAAGTTAAGTTTCTCTCTTGACTGACGTTTGTTGCGTGGCGTGAACAGGTTGGTGTTAATGGCATTAGGAATGCTTGTGATGTTCTGTCTTCCTATAAGTGCACTGCTCTTTGCCATTTCCTCCAGCCAGTGACTGCATGCTACGAAGGTTATTTTCGAGTTTGAGAAAATCCTTTGTTTCTTTTTGAATGTTTTATATGAAAGATCTTTCTTGTGAGGTCTCAGAAGAAGCTCACAGTTGTGGCAATGCTCTTCATACTTCTTGCATGAGCCTGCATAGTGGCATATTCCGGTGAATGGCCACATGTCGTGCATTGTCCATACCACAGGCTTTCCTGATTTAAGAATTTTATCGATGTCGTTAAGCGAAAGCATTCCCTGGTTGACCCAGTGCAGATGTATCACGTCGGCCTGTACGAATTCGTGCAGTTTTGTGATGTCTGTACCTGTATTTGCTATATCAACGGCAAAGAGGTTACGGCGTGTAAATCCGTTTGCTATCCATATTACGATACGTTCCCAGGCGAATTGCCATATTCTCCTCCATGAGTTTTTCAGAGGGATGACGGTTAACTGCTCTGTCTGTTTGTGGCGGACAAGCATTTTTGTTTTTATTCCATTATTTTTTAGTGCGTCCATCAGTCGGCTCGCTGCAATAGCCGCACCTCCTATACGTTCTGCCGTGTTTATGATTAGTATTCTCATGGTCGGGAATTTTTTTTTTGCAAAGATAGTGCAAACCGTCCTTTTTTATCCCAATTGATGCATGAATAATTAATGATAATATAGTTAAAAACGACGTCTGGAGCCATTTTATCTGCCAAAATCACCTTTCAGAGTGCGTTTTATCCTTCTGATGGCTTTAGCCATGAATGAATTGGTGCGGGCATAGTATCTCACGTATGCCTGTCTTGCTTCTTTGTTTTCCACTGCCGGAGTGATTCTTTTCACCTCAATCCTGTCCATGAACAGATTTGAGGAATACAGTCCGCCACCGCCGCAGTTGGTACCGCTACCGTCGAAACCTTCGTTCTGTACAAGTGATTTTCCTACATTAAGCGAAAGTATGTCATTGAGGAACAGCGACGCATTCCACCTTATGGCCCAGGAATTGTTCTTCCCCTCAATCTGACGGCGGAGCATACGTGTGTAACCGTATTTACCGTCGAAGTCGAAGGTATATGTCAGCTTTCTGTCTTCAAGTTCTTTCAGAAGAGCCTTTCCGTCGGGGTTGAAATACTTCCATGCGCGTTCCCATGTAGCCCATCCCCAGCTTCCTGTCCATTTTATCAGGAATGTATCAGGCAGGGAAGAATCCTGAGTGAAATCACATCCCTGTATGTGGCCCACTCTCTCTTCATCTTTATAAGTCTCCAGAGCATCATTCATGAACTGAAGGAAATATGGTGCGGTGATAAGGTCATCTTCCAGCACTATTACTCTTCCGTACTCTTTCACACGTGTTGTAACGCCGTCTATAATGCTTCTGGCAAGTCCCCAGTTCTCCTCTCTCTCAATGATGTTTATTTCCTTGAATCCTCCGATGGTGTGTATGTATCTTCTCACTTCGCCCACTGCGTCTTGTTGCTCCGGAGTGCGTGCGGCATCGGAATATATATACAGTATGCTTTCCGCTGCAAGAGTGTTGCGTTGCAGAGCTTCCACAGTCCGTCGTACATGATCCGGACGGTTGAATACGAAGAGGAGTATAGGGGCATTCATTGTTGTCTTGTTATTTTATTTAATGAAACAGAGTCTGTCTGCAATTTTGTTATACCATTTATAAGGTTTTGCCTTTCCGGTTTTTCGTTTTTCTTCCAGGCAGTTGACAAGTGACTGTACGGGGGCTTCGAAGAACAATTCTTTCAACACTTTGCGCTGTTTTGCCAATAGCTCCTGATACAGATCCGGATTGTTTTCCAACTTGTTTATCAGGCTTACCATCTGGTCCATAGTCTTCACGTCGCACTCGTCAATTATCAGTTCGTGGTGTGTCACTTCGTTCTTATCCATTATAACCAGTGTTCCTAAAGAAACCGCTTCCGCCACAGAGTTTCCGCGTATGTGACGTCCTCCCATCTTCACGAAATATTTCGCGTCGTATATGCTCTTCAGATTGTCGAATATACGCTGCTTGTGGAGAATTATTTCGTATCCGGCATCTATTAGAGGCTGGAAATGTGCGGGTGCCTTTGTTACGGGACGTTCTGTAGTGGAATTTATTTCCATAAAGATTCCTTTATTCTCCGATTCTCTTCCCAGGTGATTCTGCATGATTTTCTGCAGAGTGTCCGAACTGAGGAATGTATATGGAAAATCCATAATGCCGCATTTCCTGGAGATTATTCCTCTTGCCATCTGGTTCATGGTGACATCGTATCCGAAGTGTACGCTTCCCGTAGCCATATTGGCTTCGCCTATCATATAAGCGAAGAGTGTCTGCGGATAGCTTCTTACGACAGACGTCGGAAGGCTGACGTTAATGGAAATCACAACATCGTATTTACCCCAGTCTATATCGTGGCTGTCAATGGCGAATTTACCGTTCGGAAACGGACTCCCCGGCTGTTTGAATTCCTGTCCCGGAATCTTGTCGAGTGTTTCAGTCTTGAGCAGATACAGATGTTTGGAGATGTGCGGTATCACCTTACGGTAAATCTGTGTTTCGTACTCCGGCTCTTCCTTCACTATATAGAAGTCGGCATCGAGTTCTGCCATAAGGCCGATAGGTCCTACTCTTCCCATTGACGAGAAGAGAATGTTTGCCGCGTTCTTCTCTGTTACCGGGCAAACGTAAAGGTCCTGATATACTTCTTGTTTGACTAATGCTATTTTCATTGATTATATTTTTTATTTCTCCAAATCTTATATTTAGATATTGGGAAAATGTTTTTTTATTCTTGTATTTATATTTTAAAATGCTTTCGTATAAATCTTCTTAGACTATATCTTTTAAGTTTTTGCGCAAAAAACATAGGTTGACTATAGATATATTCCAATAAACATCCTGTTTTAATCATTGCTTTGAGCCATTCTCTTTGTTTTGTTACCATTATACTGTTCCATGGCTTGTTGGGCCCTGCATAGTGTAATTGAATTGGATTTTCCATTGCTTTCTTAATACAGATTAAAGCCTCATTATGAGAACAGTTTAGTTCTGGATTATCCTTGTAAAAATTAAATTTAGATAAGTCTTCATTGTATAGATATGTGCATATTAAGTATCTTATAGGTATGTATCTCACCATAGGCCAGCAAGTAAGTATCATACAGTCCTGTTCAGGAAGGATAAGTCTTTCATAGTTCTTGATGTAATAGTTTATCATTTCTTCCTGTTTGTTTCTTTCTCGAATACTTTTTAGATTAAGAAGTAGAAAGCCGGCACTTATTTCATGTTCGAGAATATCTTTCTCTTCTTTATTGAAAGATGTATCGTATTTCTGCATTCTTCCCTTGTTCTCTATGGGACCTACACCAGCATATATAAAATCTTCGTTTGGGAACATGAAAAAAACCTCTGAAATATCACCTGTAAAAACTACATCTACATCAGTACATATAATCCTTTCATATTGTTGAAAAAGGTCTGCTGCAATAAGTTTATAGAATATTTCTTTTGAGTAATGTGATTTTCCTTTCAGTCCTTCTATTTTTTTTTCATAATCGGATACATTTATAAAATGTATTTCTGCATTGATGGTATTTACTACCTGCTTAATGTTATTGCAGTTATTCTCTGATAAGGATGTATGTAGAACGTATAACTCATATTTATATTCTTTTGATGCATTAGCAATTAAAGAGTGGATTGCTACTTTTGCTGCTAACACATAATTCTTATCGAATGTGAAAAATATTGGTATTGTTTTCATATCCTATATCATTAGTATGTATATCCGTAATTGTGTATAAAAAACTATGAAGTGAAGAAACTTGTAAACTTCATTTTATTTTGTTATAGTATAATATGGGTTCACTAAATATTCATAGCAAAGGTAATATATACCGTTAAAATCTACAATGTTTGTTATGCTCATTTTGTTGGTTATATTTTCGTATCTTATTCTGTTTGTGCTCAAATGATGAACTGTAGAATAATTCATTATAAATACGATAAACCCAATAAACCCCTATTTATTTATTTTTTAATATTTTATTTATTTCTATAACGGGTTTTCCTGTAATAGCGGAAATAATAGAAACTATAAGAGATGTATATAGCTTTTTCTGAAAAGGCATTATAATAAAAGCTTTGAAGAATTGTATTGCTGCTATTCCATATTTGCGATGGAACAATGCTTTTGACATTCTTCTTTTATGCCATGATGCCAGAAACAGACGTGCTCCTTTTTTATGCTTAGATATCTTATAGTTTTCATAAAAAAGTCTGTCTAATGGATCGTGTCTTAGTACTGGACGAATACTCTTTTCTGTTTCGTCTTGAATATAGTAAGTAGAAGTCACTTTTGTAGTATATGCGAAATCGCATACAGCATTTAACCTGGCAATTGTAAGAATGTCCTCCCCTGAAGGAATACCTGTAGGGTAACCGCCAATTGATTCAATTATATTTTTCCTTACAGCGTATGTGTTTGAGTTTATCGGAAGATTGGTCCCTGAAGCTACCTCATAATAATTGTACAATATTCCGTCATCTTTAAAAGGTATTTTGGAACTGAATTCAGGGTATATGATATTATTCCAAACAGACATCCTGTATGAGGCAGCGAATACTCCACACTGTGGATATTTGTTGTACAGATACATAATGGTTTCCAAATGGTCGGTATCCCATTCGTCGTCTGCATCAAGAAAAGCAATCAGCTCGTATCTGGATTCCTTTATACCTCTGTTTCTTGCACATGACACCCCCTGATTTTTCTGATGAATCAACCGTATAAGCGGAGAATTCATTTTCTCCACAATTTCCGGTCCTTTGTCTGTCGAGCCATCGTCTACTACTATTATCTCAAACTCCTGTACCGTCTGGTTGAGGACGGAGCTGATACTACGTGTGATAAACTTCTCACAGTTATATAGAGGTATAATAACACTTATCATTTTATTTTTCTTTTAAGTAAATATGAGAAAATCTCATCCTGTATTTTTGAGTTTGCAATGCGTGATATACCCAGATACAGAACAGCAGTGATGATGATTTTGGAGACTAAAATCATGTAAGGTGAATCCATGAATCCACAAATTACTTTTGCTGCGAATGCTGCAACTATAGTTATAATTATGAACGGACATATATCTTTGATAGCGTCCATAAATCGCAATCCTATTTCTTTTCTCACCATAAGGTACCAAACAGCCATCCATAGAATGTTTATGATTACGTATGTAGAGATCATTATTGAAATTCCAAATCTCCAACTTATCAGCAAGGCTACGATTTGCAGACAGCCTAATGTTATATTGCTATAGAGATTGAGATTTGATTTTCCACGGCTTATCAGGAGGTGGGAACATAGTGTTGTAATAGGGAAAAATGCTCCCCATATACATAGTTGTTGAAGGATAGGAATACAGTCCACCCATTTGTCCTTTATCGTCAGAAGTATGAATTCCGGTGCGATAAGTGCCAGTCCAAGCATGGTTGGAAAAGATATATATGATGTAAACCTCAGCATTTTTCTGAATATACTGAGTTGTTGGACTTTGTCGTCAGTTGCTTGTGCGAATATCGGTTGGGCAACTCCTCCTATTGTGGAGCTTATCAGTGATGAACCCATTGAGTTCCATTTGTTAGCCTGAGTGTATAGACCTACGGAATATGGGGTAAACCTACGTCCTATAATGGTTGAGAATATATTGTTGTTTACCTGATTGAATATATTGGTGAGCAGTATCTTGACACTGAAACCGAAAAACTCTTTTATCGGACCGAAATCTATATTAAATGTTGGACGCCATGGTGAGTAGAACCATAGGCTGAGGTTTACTATGGCAATATATATCAGGTTCTGTATGGCCAGCCCCCAATATGACATGCCGTTATATGCAAGAATTATTCCTATAAGGCAGGATATGGTTATTGCGTAAATCTGTGCAGTCGCTTTTTCTCTTGTCATCAGGTTCCTGAACAAATAAGCATTGTGCGATGTGGCAGTGCTTGATATGACAAATCCCAGGAAGTATATTCTTGAAAGCCTGATCAGATCCGGCTGATTGTAGTAGTCGGCAATCAGAGGAGCCGACAGAAAGAGTATTATATAGAGCAGTCCTCCAGTCAGCGTACTGAACCAGAACACGGCATTGTAGTCATTGTGAGTAATGTTCTGTTTGTTTGCCAGAGCATTGGTAAATCCGCTTTCCTGTATTGTACCGGCTATGGCACTGAATATGGCAAGCATTCCCACCATTCCATAATCGTCAGGAGTAAGCAGACGGGCAAGAAATATGCCAAAGACCAGGTTCAGGATTTGCATGATACCGTTTCCCAGTCCTCCCCATAGAAGTCCTTTAGCTGTTTTTTCTTTTAGAGAATTATTTGACACGTTTCTGATTTTTTATGAAAAAGGCGGGACATCCGTATCCCGCCCTTTTTATGATTAAATTCTGTAATAATCTTATTAGCAAACCTGACTTCCCGGTTTTACTTCCTTAAGCAGTGAAGTAACAGCCAGTGAACCATCAAAGTTTTCTGCACTCAGAATCATACCTTCGCTCACCAGACCGTTCTTGAACTGACGTGGAGCAAGGTTAGCTATGAACAATACCTGTTTTCCTACCAGTTCTTCAGGTTTGTAGTGCTGTGCTATACCGCTCACGATAGTACGGTTTTCAAGTCCGTCTGCAATCTTGAACTTAAGCAGCTTCTTCATCTTAGGCACTACTTCGCATTCCAAAACTGTACCCACACGGATATCAAGCTTTTCGAAGTCTTCGAATGCTATTGTAGGTTTGATAGGGTTAGCCTTGTAAGCTGCAGCTTCGTTGGCTTTCTTAGTATCAAGAAGTTTCTGAACCTGTGCTTCTATTACGCTGTCTTCAATCTTTTCGAACAGAAGTTCTGCCTTGCCCAACTGATGTCCTGTAGCAAGAAGGTCAGTACGTCCGAGGTTTTCCCATTCGAATGAATCCATGTTAAGCATACCGCGAAGTTTTGCAGAGCTGAACGGCAGGAACGGTTCGAATGCAATAGCAAGGTTGGCAACAAGCTGAAGAGCTATATTCAGGATAGTAGCCACACGGCCCATATCTGTCTTTGCAAGTTTCCAAGGTTCTGTATCAGCAAGATATTTGTTACCGATACGTGCCAGGTTCATTGCTTCCTTCTGTGCGTCGCGGAACTTGAACACGTCAAGAAGTTTTTCCACTTCAGCCTTAACATCGGCAAATTCTTTCAGAGTTTCGCGGTCGTAGTCTGTCAGTTCGCCTGCAGCAGGAACCTTACCGTCGAAATACTTGCCTGTAAGAACGAGTGCACGGTTTACGAAGTTACCATAAACGGCTACAAGTTCGTTGTTATTACGTGCCTGGAAGTCTTTCCAAGTGAAGTCATTATCCTTAGTCTCAGGAGCATTAGCTGTGAGGACATAACGCAGAACATCCTGCTTGCCAGGGAAGTCTTTCAAGTATTCGTGCAACCATACAGCCCAGTTGCGTGAAGTTGAAATCTTATCGCCTTCAAGGTTCAGGAACTCGTTTGAAGGAACATTGTCCGGCAGGATATAGCTGCCTTCAGCCTTCAGCATGGCAGGGAAGACGATACAGTGGAACACGATGTTGTCCTTACCGATGAAGTGTACAAGGCGTGTTTCTGGGTCTTTCCACCATTTTTCCCATGAATCAGGAAGCAGTTCCTTAGTGTTTGAGATATATCCGATAGGAGCGTCGAACCATACGTAAAGCACTTTACCGTCCGCACCTTCTACAGGAACAGGGATACCCCAGTCTAGGTCACGGCTTACGGCGCGTGGCTGAAGTCCCATATCGAGCCAGCTCTTGCACTGACCATATACGTTAGGACGCCATTCCTTGTGGTCTTCAAGAATCCATTTGCGCAACCATCCTTCGTGCTTATCAAGTGGCAGATACCAGTGTTTTGTTTCCTTCATTACAAGCTGGCTGCCGCTGATGGCACTCTTAGGATTGATAAGTTCAGTAGGCGAGAGGGTGCTGCCACATTTTTCGCACTGGTCGCCGTAAGCGCCTTCTGCATGGCAGCGAGGACATTCGCCGGTGATATATCTGTCGGCAAGGAATGTCTTGGCTTCTTCGTCGTAGTATTGTTCAGAAGTCTTTTCTATGAATTCGCCTTTATCATAAAGCTTGCGGAAGAAATCCGAAGCTGTCTGGTGATGTATTTCAGATGAAGTACGTCCGTAAACATCGAATGATATACCGAATTCCTTGAACGAGTCGCGTATAAGTGTATGATAACGGTCTACTACGTCTTGCGGAGTGACACCTTCCTTTTTTGCACGGATAGTGATAGGTACACCATGTTCGTCCGATCCGCCGATGAAGATTACATCTTCTTTCTTAAGTCTGAGATAGCGGACGTAAATATCGGCTGGTACATAAACTCCTGCCAAGTGTCCTATGTGTACAGGACCGTTGGCGTATGGAAGTGCCGATGTTACGGTTGTTCTTTTGAATTTCTTTTCCATTTGCTATATAGTTATATATTTTTTTATTGTAAGTAGTTTAATATGAGTGCAAAGATATACATTATTTATCAGCTGTGCAATTTGAATAGCCCAAAGATGGTTTTATCCGTTTTGAATTTTATTTAATCAAGTTAGCTTTTTCAAACGGTGTTTAAACACCATTTAAATACTGTTTAAACACCGTTTGAAAAAGCTAATATAATTTATTGTTTCGGTTAAATCTATTATTTATAACTTTGCCGCGGATTAATTCTTTAATTTATGGATGAGGAACAGGTGAAAATAAAAGTCCAGAAACGTATAGTTTTCATTTCCGGGCTGATACTTATAGGAAAATTCATTGCATATTTTCTTACAAATTCAGTTGGGGTACTTACAGATGCAATGGAGAGTATAGTAAATGTAGTCGCGGGTCTTATAAGTCTCTATTGTCTCAGATGGGGGGCAAAACCGGGAGATAAGGAGCATCCGTACGGACATGGAAAGATTGAACTTATTTCTGCCTCAGTAGAAGGTATACTGATAAGTGTGGCTGGTGTTATGATTATCTATGAAGCAGTTAAACGTCTGTTGGTTCCTGCAGAGGTAGAGAAACTGGATATTGGTATAGTAATTGTGGCAGTATCGGGCGTGTTGAATTATCTTATGGGATATTATAGCATCAGGTCAGGCAAAAAGTATGGTTCTATGGCTTTGGTGGCTGGTGGAAAACATTTGCAGTCGGACACATACTCCACTATAGGACTTGTGGCAGGATTGCTGGTATTGTATTTCACAGGTCTGGCATGGATAGACAGTGCCTTGGCTCTTATCTTCGGATCTATAATCATTATTACTGGCGTATCCATTTTGCGAAATACAATAGCCGGATTGCTTGACACGGCAGATGATAAACTCCTGGAAGAACTGGCAGACTTGCTTAACGAAAACCGCCAGCCGGAATGGGTAGATATACATAATACGAAAGTCATCAAGTCCGGTAACTGTATATACATAGATTGTGACCTGACCGTGCCTTGGTATTATACTGTATCCGAAGGACATAAAGCAGGAGAGAAACTCAAAAAGGTTCTGACCGACAGATATAATGAAAAAGTTCAGCTTACCTTACATCTTGATCCGTGCGATATTTTTGAGAAACCCAAGTGCAACACATGTATATTTGAATCGTGTAGGCACAGAAAAACTCCAATGGTTAAACCTGAGAAAATAACCTTGTCAAGTTTCATTCTGAACGAGAATGAGATGAATGCCGGATAATTCGGAATGCTTTTATCCGGCCCAATTTTCCCGGTCAAGGTTTCTGTAACTTATAGCCTCGGCTATGTGAGACGACAGAATATTCGGACAACCTTCCAGATCGGCAATTGTTCTGGAAACTTTCAGGATTCTGTCGTAGGCTCTTGCCGATAGATTTAGGCGTGTCATGGCATTCTTAAGCAGATTCAACCCTTGTGCATCTGGTTGGGCATGAATGTGAAGGAGTGATGATGTCATTTGTGCGTTGCAGTGTATCCCTTTCTCTTTTTCGAATCTTTTTTCCTGGATTTTACGTGCCATAATCACTCTTTCTCTTATTATAGAACTGCTTTCGCCTCTTTCCCGTTCAGATATTTTTTCGAATGGAACTGGCACTATTTCTACCTGTATATCAATTCTGTCAAGCAAAGGACCGGAAATCTTATTGAGGTATCGCTGTACTTGTCCGGGTGAACATACGCAATTCTTTGTAGGATGATTATAGTAACCACACGGGCATGGGTTCATTGATGCTACCATCATGAAGCTGGCTGGATAGTCCAGTACATATTTTGCTCTGGAAATTGTGATGTGTCTGTCCTCGAGCGGCTGTCTGAGAACTTCAAGTACGCTTCTGTTGAATTCAGGCAGTTCGTCCAGAAATAAAACTCCGTTATGTGCAAGGCTTATTTCTCCCGGATGAGGGTTTGCTCCTCCCCCTACCATAGCTACTTGCGATATGGTGTGATGAGGGCTACGGAACGGCCGTGTGGCAATGAGTGAAATATCTTTTCCCAGTTTGCCGGCTACTGAGTGTATTTTAGTTGTCTCAAGGCTTTCTGATAACGTAAGCGGCGGTAATATTCCCGGCAGTCTCTTAGCCATCATTGATTTACCGCTTCCAGGGGCACCTATCATTATGATGTTGTGTCCACCTGCGGCAGCTACTTCAAGTGCTCTTTTAACGTTCTCCTGTCCTTTGACATCAGCAAAATCGAATGGAAAATCTGTCTGATTCTGATAAAACTCTTCTCTGGTATGTACTATTGTTGGATCTAAAGTACGTGTTCCGTTGAAAAACTCAACGACTTCCTTTATATTTTCTACGCCGTAAACATCCAGGTTGTTCACTACGGCGGCTTCGCGGGCATTCTGCTTTGGCAAAATAAATCCTTTAAAACCCTGAGCTCTAGCAGCTATAGCTACAGGCAGGGCACCTTTAATAGGCTGAAGACTTCCATCAAGACTTAATTCTCCAAGAATCAGATACTGTCCCAGTTTTTCAGATGATACAATACCAGTGGCAGCCATTATACCTATTGCCAATGGTAGGTCGTACGAAGAGCCTTCCTTACGGATATCAGCCGGGGCCATATTGACAACTATCTGGCAACATGGAATCTTGTAGCCGTTTACATTTAGTGCCGACATAATTCTCTCATGACTCTCCTTTACAGCAGAGTCCGGTAAACCTACAAGAAAGAATTTTATCCCCCTTGAACTGTTTACTTCTATGGTCACTATTGTAGCATCAATGCCTTGTAGTGCAGCTCCGTATAGCTTTACAAGCATAATTGTTTATTTCTTTTTCTTGTTTTCCTGTATCAGACTATCTACTTTTTCTATAAGTTCATCACCATATATACATGATGTTATAATCTTTCTATTTTTAGACACGAGAATATTGTATGGAAGTTTTGATATCTGCATCTGCTTTACTATCGTATTTTGCCATCCTTCAAAATCGCACGTCTCTATCCATTGTTCACTTTCTTCCTTACATTTATTTTCCCATCCTTTCTTATCGAAATCAAGAGAAATATTCAACACTCGGAATTCATTTTTAGGAAGTTTCTTGATATTATTATAAAGTGAATCCCTTAATTCTATACTTTTTTCATCCCATGAAGCCCATATATTAACTAGCGTGTATTGTTCTTCTTTACTGCTCCATGAAACATATTTTCCTTTGCGATCTCTACAAGAGAAATAACTCAGATATTCAGATGAATTCTCCTTATTTTCCGAAAGAGTTTTCTGTATAATATCAACTACCCTACAGTCTTTCACATGACCGTCCATCTGGGCTATAATTTCCTGCAACTCTTTAATATCTGGATTAGCCTTCTGTATAAAATGTTCGTTGAAAATATATGCTGAAGCATACGACATTCTGTTTTGCAATATAAACTCTTTTGCCAATGACAGAATATTTGATGTATCTTTCCTGCATTGTTCTCTAAATTTATTAAGTTCATCATTTGGGCCATTACCTGATATTATAGGATTGGCAAAGCTTCCATTGAATTTAACTTTCCACCCTTTGTCAGCAAATACAGGTATAGCCAATCCGGAATCATTTACTAACCTGAAAATAGTTATCGTGTCCGGAATGAATGAATATTCAAACTTCCCTTCTGTAGGTTTTATTGTATCTATTTTAGCTATGGGGTCATCATATACAGCATATATGTACTTTTCTTTCTTATTGCTAAGCTCACCACTGAGTGTAAATTTAGTATTCTCGCCACAGGATGTAATAATTATTAAAGCACAGAAAAAAATGACTCTAATTAGTATCTTCATATATTATAAGAGTTTATTATCCGCGAAAATACACAAAAAAGGCGTAAACCAAACAATCGACCTACCATTATTTATAAAAAAAGGTCGGAACTCACGTCCCGACCTATATATTAGTTCAATGAATTATAAACTAAATTACTTGATTTCGTTTGCATATTTAGCAAATTCACGGTCGTTTGCAGCTTTAGCAGCAAGAGCAGCGTCTTTCTGAGCAACCTTAGCCATGCTAGTCTTAACCAAGTCAGCATTGTTAGTTCTAGCACCAACGATAGCCATCAAATAGTCAGTGTAAGCATCTGGATTCTTAACTGCAGTCAAAGTATTCTTAGCTTTGTTGTAGTCTTTAGCCAAGATCTGAGCCAAAGCAGCAGAGTTAGTCTTAGTATCACCGAATGCAGCTACAGCCTTGTCATACTGACCCTGTTTGATATACAAGTTACCAAGAGCTTCGTTAGCTGTGTTAGCACCTGTTGCCTTAGCAAGATAAGTTTCAGCATTAGCTACATTACCTTTAACCAATTCGATCAAACCGAGGTTAGTGTTAACTTCAGGAGCGTTAGCGTTTTTGCTAGCAGCCTGTTTGAAGTATTTTTCAGCAGTAGCTTTGTCTGATACGTATGCCATTTCACCAAGGTTGTTGTATGCACGATAGTCGTTAGGATACATTTCGATAGTCTTCTTGTAGATAGCTTCTTTGCGAGCGTTGTCGTTAGTCAAAGTAGCAGCATACAAAAGTTCTTCTACGCTCAATACTGATGCATCTGAATCGAATGCAGCATTGATTTCTTCGTCGCTACGGCCGATAACATCATAGTTAGCAGTCAAGCGAGCACGACGTAACTGAGGAAGGATTTCGTCAGCCAATGTCTTGTAAACTGAAGAGATGTTCTTGATTTCAGTTTCACGCTGTTCTGGATCCTGATACATTGAAAGAACACGCAAGATAAGATCTTTGTCCTGGATGTCTGATTTAGAAACCAATTCCTGGAAACCTTCCCAGTCCTGAGCTGTGTATTCAGTATCAACTGTAGTTTCAATCTTACCTTTCTTCAACTGCTGTTTCATGTATTTTTCAGTGTTGTCCTGACGTTTTTCAGCCAATCCTGTGTTCAGTTTAACACCACCATCAGGTGAAGCATAAGCAGAAATCTCGATATTGTTAAGCTTGTAGTTCTTAGTATCACCAGCAACAACAGCTACCTGCTTGTGGAAATCTTTGATACCTTCAGCTTTCAATTCGCTTGAACGAAGGTTAGCCTGCTGAATCAAGAACATAATCTGAGCTTCCTTAGCCTGCTTAATGATACGCTGGAAAGCATCTGCAGCATTAGCAGCATTAGCAGAAGCTACAGTAGGAAGTTCTGATGTAGCGATAACACCGTCAGCGATTTTTACAGAAGGAATTGTGTATTCTTTCTTTCCTTTCTTAATCTTGAAATCAAGATAAAGTTCAGACTTAGCCATTTCTGGAACATAGTCGAAAGAAGCTTTCATAGTATAAGTACCACCAGCTTTGTAAGAAATAGTCTGGTCGTTTCCTTGTACTTTTTCACCCTGGAACATAGCTGGCTGACCTTTAGCTTCGCCGCCTTCCCATCTTAAAACCGGAGTAACTTCTACAGTTGCAGTTTTCTTAAAATACTTTTCAGGGAACTTACCTGTGATTGTTACAGGAACCTTACCTCCAACAGCTTCCAAAACTTCAGGATTTGTAGTGAAGTAGTCAGAAGACAATTCTCCCATCTTGCTACATGAAGAGAAAGCAAGAACTAATAATGCCACGATAGGCAAATACAACTTCTTAATCATGATTTAAAAAAATTAGGTTTGTATAATTAATAAATTTATCTTTTTTAATTTATGTTCACTCGGGGGCAAAGATACGAAAAAAGATATAGTTTAGTTCTATTTTATCCGTTTTTTTATATAACTACAAATGAAAAATACTTAAAAATGATAGAAATCACTATTTTAAATATGTTTTTTGCTATTTCGTGGATGATGATTGATTATTTCGTTTCTCAATCTTGTCCGGTCTATGTGAGTATAAATTTCAGTTGTTCCTATACTTTCATGTCCCAACATACATTGTATAGCCCTTAAATTGGCACCTCCTTCCAGCAGATGAGTAGCGAAAGAATGTCTGAAAGTATGAGGACTAATGGCCTTTTTAATTCCAATTCTGTTTGCAAGCTCTTTAATGATATGAAAAACCATAATTCTGGATATATTCTTTCCGAATTTACTTATAAACACAAAATCTTCGTATCCCGGTTTTATAAGCCCTTCATTTCTTGACATAAAATAATTCTTTATTTCCTTAATGGCTTTTGGCGA
The DNA here is from genome assembly GCF_021530995.1 of Bacteroides caecigallinarum. Lineage (GTDB taxonomy): Bacteria > Bacteroidota > Bacteroidia > Bacteroidales > Bacteroidaceae > Phocaeicola > Phocaeicola faecigallinarum. The sequence continues at coordinate 29,795 of NZ_JADYTF010000004.1, read as the reverse complement.
AATAGGTACAAGTCTTTGTTTGTTTCCTTTTCCTTCCACCTTTATGAAACCTTCGTCAAGATACAAATCAGAGATTTTCAAGTTACACAACTCCGACACTCGCAGTCCACAACTGTAAAGCGTTTCAAGAATAGCACAATTTCTTTGTCCTTCCCTTGTGCTTCTGTCAATTGAGTTTATCAGATTATCAATATCTTCAACACTCAACACATCAGGCAAATGCTTGCCTATCTGAGGAGACTCAAGCAGTTCAGTAGGATCCTGTTGTATATACTCTTCCAAAAGTAAATAATGATAAAACGAACGTATTCCAGAAAGTATTCTTGCCTGTGAACGTGGACAAATACCAATATCTCTCAAACATGCCGTAAAGTTTTCAAGATTCTCCAAATTCACATCCAGTATATCTATTCTTTCCTCCTCCAGATAAAGAACAAGCTTTTCCAAATCGGCAGTATATGCCATAATAGTATTCTCGGAAAGCGATTTCTCCAATCTCAAATATTGCTTATACTTTATTATAATTTGTCCGTTTGCTACCTGTTTATTCATTCTTTTTTATTATCTTTGCACCATATTATTACAAAGATACATAAGTTTATACTAAATAAACAATGCGAATACAAATAATTAATGGTCCTAATATAAATTTATTGGGAAAGCGTGAACCTTCTATCTACGGTGCAGTTTCTTTTAAAGAGTATTACAAAAAATTGGAATCTCTTTATCCTGATGTAGAATTTCATTACTACCAGTCCAATGTAGAAGGTGAAATGATTAATAAAATCCATGAAATTGGATTTTCATACGATGGCATCATACTGAATGCCGGTGCCTACACTCACACATCGATAGCTTTGCAGGATGCTTTGAGGGCTGTGACAACTCCTGCCATCGAAGTCCATATTTCCAATGTGCATACGAGAGAAGAATTCAGACATAAGTCCATGATTTCATGCGCCTGTCGCGGAGTAATATGCGGCTTTGGCCTTGACTCATACAGATTGGCTGTCGAAGCTTTTATTAATTCGAAATAATGTAAAACAGGTATAATAGTTTTTTATTATGATGCTTAAACAAACAAAAATCGTTGCGTCCATTTCAGATTTGCGCTGTGAAGTGGATTTTATCAGAGATCTTTTTAATGCGGGTATGAACGTTGTTCGTATGAACACTGCACATGCCAGCCGCGAGGGTTTCGAAAAATTGATATCCAATGTGCGCGAAGTATCTAACCGTATTGCAATCCTTATGGATACAAAAGGTCCTGAGGTGCGTACTACAGCCAGTGCTGAAGGACCTATCGATTTTAAAATAGGTGATAAGGTACAGATTGTAGGTAATCCTGATCAGGAAACTACACGCGAATGTATTGCGGTAACTTATAAGAATTTTGTTCATGACCTTTCTGTTGGAGCTTCTGTTTTAATCGATGACGGTGATTTGGCTTTGACTGTAATTGATAAGAACGAAACGACTTTGTTCTGTGAGGTACAGAATGATGCCACGTTAGGAAGCAAAAAGAGTGTTAACGTACCAGGAGTTCGTATTAATCTTCCTTCATTGACAGAAAAAGACCGTAATAATATTCTTTACGCAATAGAAAAAGATATTGACTTTATCGCTCATTCGTTTGTTCGTAACCGTCAGGACGTTATGGATATACGTGAGATTCTTGATGCACATAACAGTGACATTAAGATTATTGCGAAGATTGAAAACCAAGAAGGTGTTGACAATATAGATGAAATTCTTGAAGTTGCAGACGGTGTAATGGTTGCCCGAGGTGACCTTGGTATCGAAGTAGCACAGGAACGTATCCCTGGTATACAGCGCCAGCTCATCAAGAAATGTATTCTTGCCCGCAAGCCGGTTATTGTTGCTACACAGATGCTGCACACTATGATCAACAATCCGCGTCCTACACGTGCCGAGGTTACTGATATCGCTAATGCAATCTACTACCGTACAGACGCGTTGATGCTTAGTGGTGAAACAGCATACGGTAAATATCCTGTAGAGGCCGTTAAGACTATGACCAAGATTGCTGCCCAGGCTGAAAAAGATAAAATGGAAGAGAACGATATTCCAATTCGTCTTACTCCAGGAAATGCAGATGTAACAAGTTTCCTGGCTAAATCGGCGGTTCGTGCAACAAACTTGATGCCTATTCACGCTATCATTACTGACAGTTTCAGTGGTTTGACAGCTCGTAGCCTTGCTGCATATCGTGGAAAGCATCCTGTATTGGCTATCTGTTATAAGGAAAAGACAATGCGTCACCTAGCTCTATCATATGGTGTCGAAGCCATCTATATGCCAGAGAAGGCGAACGGTCAGGAATATTACTTCACTGCTCTTCGCAAACTTATCAACGACGGTGTTCTTTCAGGCAACGACATGGTAGCATACTTAAGTAGTGGTAAGGCAGGAACCAAAACCTCATTCCTTGAAATCAATCAGGTGAACGATGTACTGGAACATGCCGATGACTTCGTTCTTCCAAACAAAAACCGTTACTTATAATCAATAATGAAAGAAACGGACGCACTGGACGATTATATACTTCGTCACATTGATGAAGAAGGAGAATATCTGAAAGCATTATATCGGGCGACGCACGTAAAATTACTGCGTCCCCGTATGGCTTCCGGACATCTTCAGGGACGAATGTTGAAAATGTTTGTACAGATGATTCATCCGAAACAGGTGCTTGAGATAGGTACATACAGCGGATATTCCGCCCTTTGTCTGGCAGAAGGCCTGGAAGAAGGAGCAATGCTCCACACATTCGAGATTAATGACGAACAGGAAGATTTCACACGCCCTTGGCTGGAAAACTCACCATATGCCGACAAGATTAAGTTCTATATAGGCGACGCGTTGGAGATAGTGCCTACAATGGATATCACGTTCGACCTTGTCTTTATGGATGGCAACAAACGTTATTACGTTGAGTACTACGAAATGATTCTCAAACAGCTGCGCAAAGGTGGATATATACTGGCCGACAATACCCTTTGGGACGGTCATGTGTTGGAAGAAAATCCTCATCATACAGACCTTCAGACAATAGGAATAAAGAAATTCAATGACTTGGTAGCTACCGACGAGAGAGTGGAAAAAGTAATACTGCCTATGCGCGACGGGCTTACCATAATAAGGAAAAAATAAAAGATAATATGGAAACTACCAGACAAAACAAAATAGCCAGACTCATTCAGAAAGAATTGAGCGAGATGTTTCTGCTGCAGACAAAATCAATGCCAGGTGTACTTGTTTCTGTCAGCATAGTCAGAATCAGTCCCGATATGAGTTATGCGCGTGCATACCTGAGCGTTTTCCCTTCTGAGAGAGGAGAGGAGATAGTAAAGAATATCAATGACAATATGAAGTCTATCCGTTATGAACTTGGTAACCGCGTACGTCACCAGTTGCGTATCATTCCGGAACTGAAGTTCTTTATTGACGATTCACTTGACTACGTTGAAAAGATTGATAAACTTCTGAACGACTAACAGTCATCATTAAAAAACAAATTCATCGTGAATTTCCCTTTTTTTATTGCTAAAAGGTATCTGTTCTCAAAGAAATCGCATAATGCCATTAATGTAATTTCTGCTATATCTGTGTGCGGAGTCGCTTTGGCTACACTGGCCATGGTCTGCACACTTTCTGTTTTTAACGGGTTTCAGGATATGGTGGCGACATTCTTTACAGCTTTTGACCCGCAGATTAAGATTACATCCGTCAAGGGAAAAGTATTTGACGTAAGCACACCGGTATTTTCCGAAATCAAGACGATGCCTGAGATTGCCGTGTATTCTGAATCGGTGGAGGATAATGCTATGGTGCAATATAAAGGACGCCAGGTAATGGCAGTAATAAAAGGAGTAGAGGACAATTTTGATAAGCTTACTCCAATTGACAGTATTCTCTTCGGAAGGGGAGAACTTATCCTTCACGATGAGGTGGTGGATTATGCTATTCCGGGTCTCCATCTTTTATCAACATTGGGTACCGGAATACGTTTCCTTGACCCACTTGAAATATACGCACCAAAACGTGGAAGCCGTATCAATATGTCAAATCCTATGAGCAGTTTTGTCAGCGACCAACTGTTCTCGTCAGGACTGACATTTACAGTAAACCAGGAGAAATACGATGCTTCATATATAATAACATCCATAGGCTTTGCGCGCCGTCTTTTCCAGTATACCGATGAAGTTTCAGCCGTAAATCTTCGTCTCACTCCTGAGGCAGACGAAGATGCTGTAATAAGAAAATTGCAGGAAAAATTAGGTGATGAATTCCGCATTCAGAACCGTTACGAACAGCAGGCTGATACATTCAGAATAATGGAAATAGAGAAGCTCATTTCTTATATATTCCTTGTATTCATTCTTATGATAGCATGTTTCAATGTTATCGGCTCCCTTTCAATGCTTATAATAGACAAGAAAAATGATGTACAGACATTGCGCAATCTTGGAGCTTCCGACAACCAGATTGTGAGAATATTCCTTTTCGAAGGAAGGATGATTTCTTTCATCGGAGCTGTGTCTGGAGTAATAATAGGCCTTGTTTTGTGTCTTATTCAGCAGGAATACGGGATAATATCTTTGGGTAATGCAGGAAGCTTTATTGTTGATGCATATCCTGTAAGCGTACATACATGGGATGTTGTCCTGGTATTTGTCACCGTGCTTATTGTAGGCTTTATCTCTGTATGGTATCCTGTACGATATCTCAGTCGCAGGTTGTTATAAGCTCATTCAAGAGTTATGCTCCTTACATCTACATCTTCATGAAGGAATATTGAGGCTGATTCCTTGAATTTTTCCACAGATTCTGTAGTAAGAAACTCACATCTGCCTTTCTTCGTACATCTTGATGCTATTTCATTGTGTCTGTTAAGGTAATCTTTCAGACTTGACGCAACATATTCTCCCTGTGTTATTATGTTTATACCTTCAGGAGTGAATTCTCTTATTTTGTCAATCAAAAGCGGATAATGTGTGCACCCCAATACTATCGTATCAATATATTTGTCCTTGTTCAGCAATTCATCGATATATTTCTTAACAAAGAAATCCGCTCCGTCTGAATCATATTCTTTATTTTCAACCAAAGGAACCCACATTGGACACGCTACACCGCTAACGGTTATGTCTGGAAAGAGTTTTTTAATTTCCATTGGATATGACTCTGAGCGTATTGTGCCCGAAGTGGCCAAAATACCAACATGACGGCTTTTGGAGGCGTTTCCGATACTTTCTGCTGTCGGTCTGATAACTCCCAGTACGCGTCTTGAATCGTCCAAATATGGCAAGTCATTCTGTTGTATGCTTCTTAGAGCCTTTGCCGAAGCTGTATTGCATGCCAATATAACCAATGGACACCCCATTTCAAAAAGTCTTACTACTGCTTCAAGTGTAAATTCGTACACGACTTCGAATGAGCGTGTACCGTATGGAGTACGTGCGTTATCTCCCAAATACAGATAATCATATTCAGGCAATGCTTTTCTTATTTCTTTCAGTATAGTCAGCCCGCCGTAGCCGGAGTCGAATACACCTATTGGTCCTTTTATCAAATTCTTAATATATGGCATGTCACACAAATTAAAAAGTGAAGAACCTGAAGGCACCGTACTGGTACTGACAGATTCTTCACTTAAGCAATATGTTTAATTTAATATTAGTTTGCTGCCGGAAGTGTAGCAGGTGCCTTTGGCACGTATGGAGTAGCTGTCAAGCTGATTCCAAGGTTAGTCTTGATATCATTTGTGATGTCCTTAGCCTGAGTTTCGTCCACATAAGGGATATCAGTACGGTTCAAGTCAAATACGAATACATATCCACCGGCCTTACCTACAGTCTGAACTGCTTTTTCCATTTTCTCATAGATAGGCATCATCATGTCAGTATAAGCTTTCTGCAACTGCTGCTGAGCATCCTGCTGGAACTGCATTCCTTTTTCTGAAAGTTCCTGAAGTTCTTTCTGGCGGCGTTCAAGGATATTCTGAGGAAGATTTTTCTGTTCTTGCTGGAATTCAGCAAATTTCTTGTTGAATTCGTCAGATGCGCGTTTGATTTCATCATCATATTGTTTCTGTAATGCCTGAATATCTGTTTGAGCTTTTGCATATTCTGGCATAACCAAGATGATTGATTCTGATTTGAAGTATCCGAACTTCTGTGCAAATATGCTCATTGGTGCAACGAGCATAAGCAATAATGCTAATTTTTTCAACATAATCTTTGTATTCTATTTATTATTAATTTCTTCTATTATAGAATGTGTTTTTCCTTTCGGTTGCAAATGTATAAAATTATTTTGAATATCCTAATTTCAAAAGGACTTCATTACTAATATCTATACGTGGAGAAGCAAAAATCATACTTTGTGCAGATGCTCTGTCTATTACAGCATCATATCCTTTCTGAGTTGCAATTTCTTTTACAGCATTATAAATTGCATCTTGGATAGGGGATATGAGTTCCTGTCTTTTTTTCATAGCCTCTCCCTGTGGACCAAAGTAAGTCTGTCTAAGTTCGGCAGCTTCCTTTTCCTTGGCTATTATTTCTTCTTCCTTTGCGGTCCTTTGTTCTGCGTTCATTGCCTGCGCAGATTTCTGATATGCTTCATACAATGCTTTTGCTTCCTTAGATTTTGCTTCAATTTCAGTCTGCCACTGTTTTGACAGAGTTTCCATTTGCTTGTTAGCCTGTTCGTATGAAGGTATCTGCTTCAGGATAAATTCCATGTCTATAAGGGCAAATTTCTGAGCCTGTGCTGTCATCATGCCAGCCATAATAATCATCAATAAAGATAGAAACATTTTCTTCATAATCTTTCGTGTTTTAAATGGTTAGTACTATCCGTTATTCCGGTCAGGAGTCTTTACACATTAGAACTCCTGTCCGATTATAAAGTGGAACTGGCTTCCGCTATACTGCATTGAGCCGTTTATCTTGTCGAAACCGTATGCCCAGTCGATACCCATCATACCAATCATAGGGAGGAAGATACGTACACCGACACCAGCAGAACGTTTCAGCTGGAATGGGTTAAACTTCGCTACATCAGTCCATGCGTTACCTGCTTCTACGAAACCGAGTGCATAGATACTTGTAGAGTTCTCAAGCATAAGCGGGTATCTCAGTTCGGCGCCAAGTCTGATGTATGCATAACCTTCGCTACCGTATGGAGTCAACGAGCCATTTTCATAACCACGGAGTGCTATAGTTTCAGAAGCATAGTTGTAGCTGTATCCTGTCATACCATCTCCACCCACGTAGAATGTCTCGAACGGAGAACGTTTATACTTGTTGTAGTGTCCCAGGATACCGAATTCAGTACGTGTCATCAATACCGGACATTTCTGTATTGGAAGCAGTGGCGTATAAGTTTTTGCTTTGAATTTCCATTTGTGGTATTCAATCCACTTGTACATGCTTGCAGCCTCTTCGTAGTTGTCTTTTCCGTATGTTGAATAATCTCTGTTGCTAAACAGAGAATATGGCGGAGTGAACGAAACAGATGCCGAGAATTCTGAACCGTATCTTGGGAAGATAGGGTTGTCCGAAGAGTTTCTGGAAAGAGTAAAGTTCAGGTTGATGTTGTTGCAGTTACCTGTGTTCATATACTGTCCGTTATTCAGCTTGATGTACAGATAGCTCCAGTCCTTAAGCATGAATCTCTGATAAGAAAGCTCAGCCGAGATTGTGAAGTAGTCGTCAGGCCATCTCAGACGTTTACCCCAACCGATTGACGCACCGAACATCTTGATTGACTTGTCAGGGTCGTAGTAAGATTCATAGTTATTATAGTAGTTGCCATAATAGTTATTGTAGTAACTGCCGTAACCGTAAAGCATGTTATAGTAGTTATTCATGTATGCCGAGTTATAGTAGTTGCTACTTACATCAGTCTGAACAGAATAGAATGCCGATACAGAGAACGATGTAGGACGCTTTCCTCCGAACCATGGGTCGAAGAATGAAACGCTGTACGACTGATAGTATCTACCATTGGTCTGGCCGCTTATTGTAAGAGTCTGGCCGTCTCCCTGAGGAAGAATACCACGGTAGTTGTCATTCTTTCTGAAGAGGTTGGCAAACGAGAAGTTCGTAAACTTCAAGCTCAGCTTACCAATAACACCTGTCTGTCCCCATCCGGCAGAGAATTCCACCTGGTCGTTGGCCTTTGATTCAAGTCCCCAGTTGATATCAACTGTACCATCCTGTACGTTTGGCTGTACGTCCGGTTGAATGTTTTCAGGGTTGAAGTGTCCCATCTGGGCGATTTCGCGGTATGAACGTTCCAAAGCTTCCTTACTGAAGAGGTCGCCTGGACGGGTTCTCAACTCACGGCGGACAATGTTTTCGTAAAGGCGGTCGTTACCGTTGATACGTACGTGGCTGATGGTAGCCTGCGGACCTTCTGTGATACGCATTTCCAGATCAATAGAGTCTCCGTCGATGTTAATTTCCACAGGATCCAGGTTGTAGAACACATATCCTCTGTTGTAATAGTTGTTACCGATAGCGTCTTCGTCACCGCTGATACGTTCTGTCAGCAGTTTCTGGTTATACACATCACCTTTCTTCATTCTTAGCTGTTCGTTCAGCAGGTCTGAAGGATATACAGTGTTACCAACCCAAGTAATGTCTCTCAGGTAGTACTTTTGACCTTCGTATATCTTCATGTATACATTTACCGTCTTATCGTCATATTGGCTCACGCTGTCCATTTCGATGAGGGCATCGCGGTAACCCAGTTCGTTATACTTGTCTATGATGAGCTGCTTGTCGGCTTCGAAGTTGCTTTCGATGAATTTCTTTGTACGGAAAAGGTTGATAAGTTTACCTTTCTCGTTTGTTTTCTTCATTACTCGCTTCAACTTCTTGTCTGTGAGCACTGTATTACCGTCTATTGTAATCTGGTGAACCTTGATTTTCTCCTTCTTGTCAATGTTCACGTCTACATATACCTGTTCTGCGTTGGCAGTATCTTCTCTCTCTATGATGTTTACCTCTGCGTTCTTGAAACCTTTTTCGTCGAAGTGCTTTTTGATAAGTATTTTTGCACGGTCAATAAGGTTTGGCGTAATCTGGCTACCTTTTACCAGTCCCAGCTTTGCCTGCAAATCTTCACGTTCGCTTTTCTTTACTCCGAAGAAACGTATGTCTGTGATACGTGGGCGTTGCTTCAGTTCAATATGCAAATATATTTTGTTGTCTTCTATTTTGTCAGCTGAAATCTTCACGTCCGAAAACAATCCGTGTCTCCAGTATTTCTTTACAGCTCCCGTGATATCATCGCCAGGAACAGTTATAGTCTGTCCCACAGCAAGTCCTGAAATTCCTATGAGCACATAATCTTCATAGTTTTTCACACCCGTCACCTTAATATCGGCTATTTCATATTTCTTAGGCGAGCCGTTATATAATATTACAGGTTTATCATTTTCGGTATTATTATCCTGAGCACTGACTTTTGTATTCATGAAAGTCAGTCCCATGGTCATCATAGTTATGAGTAAAAGACGGTATCTCATTGCTTAATATTATAATTGTTCACTAGTTTTTCCAAATCGGCGTTCTCTTCCCTGATAGTCACAAATAGCCTTACACAATTCCTCTTCCTTGAAGTCCGGCCAATAAGTGTCGCAAAAATACAGTTCAGAGTAAGCACACTGCCAAAGTAGGTAGTTGCTCAATCTTATTTCGCCTCCTGTTCTGATGAGCAGTTCAGGATCAGGCATATAGTTTGTAGCCAAATGGCTGTCGATAGTTTTGTCAGTTATTTCGTCAGCAGACAGCTCTCCACGTTTCACTTTATCGGCAATCTGCTTCATAGCATCTGTAATTTCCCATTTTGAAGAATAGCTCAATGCCAGTGTCAGACACATACCTGTATTACGCGATGTATTTTCTATACATTTGTTCAAACGAGCCAGAACGTCTTTGGGAAGTCTGGAAGTATCACCTATTATTCTGAAACTTATATTGTTCTTCATAAATGTTTCTTCCTCTATAGAATCCATTAGAAGACTCATCAGAGCAGCGACCTCATCAGCCGGTCTGTTCCAGTTTTCAGTGGAGAATGTATATAATGTCAGAAATTTCACACCTAGCCTAGCCGATTCTTCAGCTATTATATGTACGGTCTCAGCGCCGGCCTGATGCCCAAAAGTACGCACATGCCCTCTCTCCTTGGCCCATCTACCGTTTCCGTCCATAATTATAGCTATGTGTGCCGGAATTCTAGTCTTATCTATTTTTTCTATATATAGCATTTTCTTGTTTTCAGTATAAATGATTATTCTTTAGGCATTAATCTGTTCAGTACAGCTCTTGTAGCACTACCATCTTCCCATATAAACCAAATGAAAGATCCCTTATTTCCATTATCCTCGACTGCAGCAGAATAGCTGCCATTTCCACGGTAAGTAATAAGTTTGTCAATGCCATTCTTGTATTCAGTAGGGAAAACCATATAACCTGTTTCTTTACTCCAATTCAAACCATTATCCTTTGAAGAATAGAAATCATCGAAATACTCGCCGAAAGCATAAACCTTGCCATCGTATTTTATCATTGATATATTTCCCATATTAGGGCATGTAGTAGGATTGTTTGACTGGAATTTCACCCATTCTCTATCGCCTGAGATATAGCTAAACACGACAGCGGCAGAATCAGCATCTGACGTTCCCTTATTGTTGGTCATAACGATAGTTCTCCACATATCATTATTGTGCGAAGAAGGCATTGACAATGCAGACAAACGTCCGTTCAAATCATACCCATCTACGAAAAGGCTACTATAATCTTCCGACAATTCGTTACCTTCAGAGTCAATTGCCACGACCTTGTTTTCAATTCCTTTATAAGCTAAAAGTGTGCCATTGTTTACAGAAATAAGATTAGTGAGTCCTTCAGCATTACCAATCTTTGTTACTTGACTTCCCAATGTGTAGAGTTCACCATTAGCAACAAAACAAATTTCATCATTAAATGCCATAGCAGAATATATATTCACACCAGCCGGAAGATCTGTTTCCTCCCAATCGGTCATTCCGCCTCTTACCACCGAGGCCTTATTGACTTTTGCTTCACCATCTTCTGTTTCTCCGAATACATATATATATTCATTTGCATAGACAGCTTTCTGTTTTGCAAAGACAGTAGAATTTGCAAATTTTTTGTTTCCAAAATGTTTCCATACCAATGAGTCTGGGTTTAATTTATGTACATTCACGTGTACCTCATATGGATATCCGGCCTTAAAGTCATTTAATACAGAGCTGTAAGTCATGACTTTGAATATTACCGGTTTTGAGAAATCAATAGAATCAGTTTCTGTCCATATTGTATCTTTTCCGTTTTTCTCGTAATAGACGACTGGATAGTCTGCAGCAATACTTGCTAGAGCTTTTGTCACATCAACATCTTTAGGCAATGAATCCTTGTTGTATATTTTTCTGTTAATCTGATCTATAGTGAAAACAACATCTGCATAACTAATTGTATCTGTGTATACGCTATCCTCCCCTTTTGAGCTTTCAACGTAGAATGTCTGGTGCAGAGTACCAATAGAAAAAGATGTGATACTCGATGTAGAAGGATACTCAATCTCTTCGTAATCATTTCCCAGACACGAAGACAAAAAAAATGTAGCCGTCATTATGCCGGCAACTAAAGCAGGTAATATTCTTAATTTCATTTGCAAATGATTTCTATGTTACAAGTTGCAAAAGTAGAAAGTTTTTTTTTCTAAACAGAACATTTCCGCCAGTTTTATATAAAATTATGGATAAACTATCCGTTTTTATCGTCCAACAGTCGAAAGTATAGTATTTTAAACTGTATTTAAACGCTGTTTAATAGGTGTTTAACAATCTGTACCGGAAGATCCATGTTCCAATACAGATTGCGGATACATTACTGTTCTAGATTATCTGCCAGAACTTTCATCTGACACTTCTTACAGTCAAACTCCAGACGAAAGCGTCTGCCATCGGAACTTACAAGAAAATAAGGCTCGCGGAACGGCGAGTGCACCTTGTGGTGCACCGGACACCAACCCATACTGTAGCGTATACAATGCTTACAGAACATCAGAACGGCATCCTGAGGTTGTTCCTTCTCAAAGGCTGGCATTACTCTCAACACTCCATGGTTCTTGTAAAATTCTGCAGCAGAGCTATTCATCACATTGCCGAGATAAGTCAATGTACTTACAGGGAACTTAGTCTTTGTTTCCTTCATACGGAACACTTCTCTACGATAGTTAATCCTGCGCACTTCAAGAAGTTTCTTCACTGCATTACGTCTGAGTTCGGAAAGCTCTGATGAAGGTATAAACCAGTTGTCGGACAAATCTATTTTTATATCCTTAGCCTCAAACGGAGTGTTACCCAATTTACTTAACTGATTTCTCAGATTATCTGACTGTGGTGTACGTGCCGGTTCTTTAGCACGCTGCAGTGTGAGAAAAACGCTATTGTCGTCCTCATCTGTAAGACTCAATGTAAATCCGAAATTGTTTTCTGTCAGACAGATATCAACTGCCATCTTCCTTTCTGCAGACTTTTTCTGCATCAGTTTCTCAAATTCCTGGTCGAAATTACGGTAAAGGCGTGTCTTTGGCTTCAGTCTTGGCATATCCTGAGGGAAAAGCTTGTTGTTCTCCACACGGTTCACCCTGAATCCCTGTAGACGGCCGTTATCGTCGATATAGCAAAGTCCGTCGCCATTGTTGAAAGATTTCACACCTGCCACTGTAAAGTAATTCCCTCTGATTTCCTTAACTGTACCTACCTCCTCACCCAATGATTTAGGGGTGCTGAATGAGAATATTCCCGGATTTCGTCCGCGGAGGAAATAATCGGTAAATCCGCGACTGAAACTCTTGTCAAGCTGCGGAGTGAAGGTAGTCTTCACAGTACCGGACGATGCCCTCACGTACTCCTTACGGTACTTGAATATCGAATCCAGTTTCTGACGATAGTATGCAGTGACATTCTTCACATACGACACATCCTTCAACCGGCCCTCAATCTTCAAAGATGTGGCTCCGGCATCAAGCAATGCTTCAAGATTGTCGCTCTGGTTCATATCCTTGAGCGAGAGGAGATGCTTGTTCTGTTCTATAGTCTTTCCGTTGGAATCCACCAGATCGAAAGCCAGACGGCAGAACTGTGCACACTCTCCACGGTTGGCACTGCGGCCGTAGCAAGCCTGACTAACGTAGCACTGTCCGCTGTAGCTTACACACAAGGCACCATGAATGAACACTTCAAGAAGTGTTTCAGGACATGTATCGTGTATCTTCTTTATTTCATCAAGCGAGAGTTCACGTGCCAGAACCACCTGACGGAAACCTATATCCGAAAGGAACTTCACTTTCTCCGGTGCACGGTTATCCATCTGCGTACTGGCATGCAGTGCTATAGGCGGAAGGTTAAGGCGCGTGATACCCATATCCTGTATGATCAGGGCATCTACACCGGCACGATACAATTCCCATATCATTTTCTCCGTTTCCGGAAGTTCCTCATCATGCAGGATTGTATTTACTGTGACATATATACGTGCGTTATACAGATGTGCATGCTCCACCAAAGCCTTGATGTCTTCTATGGAATTGCCAGCAGCGGCACGTGCCCCGAAACGTGGTGCACCGATATAGACTGCATCGGCACCATGATTGATGGCCTCGATTCCGCATTCAAGATTCTTTGCAGGAGCAAGAAGTTCTATAGGACGTTGTTTTATCATTATTTAATCTGATTAATATCGTATGGAGTTTCCTGATATACATAGTAGTTGAGCCAGTTGGAGAAAAGCAGGTTTGCAGTGCTGCGCCATCTCACCACCGGTCCCTTGTCTGGGTCATTGTCGCGATAATAGTTCTTAGGCATGTCGATAGGCAGACCTTTTCCAAGGTCGCGGCGGTATTCTCCATCAAGTGTAAGAGGTGAATATTCCGAATGGCCTGTCACGTAGAATTCGCGACCGCCACGTGCCATCACTATATGTACTCCCGAATCTTCAGATTCGGAAATGATTGACAGCTCCGGACATTTCTCTATATCTTCACGGCGCACCTCTGTATGACGGCTGTGAGGCACGAAGAACTCGTCATCAAATCCGCGGAATATAGGCAATTGGTTGAACCCTTCGCAGATGTGATGTTCGAATATACCGAACATCTTCTTGTCAAGAGCATATTTAGGGATGCCGTAATGATGATACAGTCCGGCCTGAGCAGCCCAGCAGATATAGAAGGTCGATGTTACATGAGTGCGCGTCCAGTTGAATATCTCCTGAATCTCGTCCCAATAATTCACATCCTCGAAATCAAGATGCTCAACCGGTGCTCCTGTGATAATCATACCGTCGAACTTCTCTTCGCGCATATCATCGAAATCGCGGTAGAAAGCCTTCATGTGTTCTATCGGAGTATTCTTCGATGTGTGGCTTTTAATCTTCATAAAGCTCACCTCTATCTGCAGTGGTGAGTTCGACAGAAGACGTATGAGGTCTGTCTCAGTAGTAATCTTCAGAGGCATAAGATTGAGGATTACAATCTTAAGCGGACGTATATCCTGCGATGTAGCCCTTGAACTGTCTATAACGAATATGTTTTCTTCCTTCAGGATATCAATAGCAGGAAGCTTATCGGGTAAATTTAAAGGCATCTTATATTGTTTTTAGTTTTTAGATATTAGTTGTTAGTTATCAGTTATCAGAATATAACAAAAAAGCATCCAGAACAGTAATAACCATTAAGGATGCTTTTTGTATTCACCGGTCAATAATTTCAGTTATCCGAATTACTGGTACTGTATGGATGAATAACTTCATCTATATACATTTCGAATATTAAAGCAGAATATGCTCTGAGCACTTCACTTCTATTTTCATCATCATATCCCATCTGATATGGAACATAAACAGTAGCCTTGTCAGACATGTCAGGCTTCATGTGCATCAAAGCTGTGGTCCAACCTACAACATAATTCTTCGAGATATCATACTTGGTAAAGTTATCATTAACTTCCTTATCGAAAGTGCCATAATAGTTACCGTCGAAACGGGTTCCGTCCATTATGAATCCCTGAAATGCCAAAGACACAGTATCTGTAAAGTTTATCAACGGCTCTTTTCCTGTAAAAATATCTTCCTCCTTGGCATACTTTACATACACATAATCATAGTTCTGATATCTGTAGGAATTATTGATATCATCAAACTTTATCTTGTAGTTTTCATACTTACGCCAGATTTCGCCCGAAGGAGGGTTATCAGCAACGTCTGCTATTGAATCAATAAAATGCTCATTTCTTTCCTTCCAGTTAGCATATGGATCTACCACCTCTGTATCCTTGGCACAAGAGGAAAATCCAATTGTAAATGCAGAAAGAATGATAACAAGCCAAAATATTCTATTATTCATAAGCATAAATTATTGTATAGCTTTCAGCAAGCTAGTAATACTTACTTTGTCAGCGATGATATTGTTAAGTTCTGAAATAGCCACACGTTCCTGCTGCATTGTATCGCGGTTACGCAATGTCACGCAGTTATCTTCCAAAGTTTGATGGTCGATAGTGATACAGTATGGAGTACCGATTGCATCCTGACGGCGGTAACGCTTACCGATACTGTCTTTCTCGTCGTACTGGCAGTTGAAGTGGAACTTAAGGTCGTTCATGATTTCGCGTGCCTTCTCCGGCAGACCGTCTTTCTTAACAAGCGGCATGATGGCAAGTTTCACTGGAGCCAATGCTGCAGGCAACTTGAGAACCACACGAGTTTCACCGTTTTCAAGTTTTTCTTCGCAGTATGAAGCACTCATGATGCTGAGGAACATACGGTCAACACCGATTGATGTTTCGATAACGTACGGAGTGTAGCTTTCATTGATTTCAGGATCGAAGTATTTGATACTCTTGCCTGAATATTTTTCATGCTGGCTCAAGTCGAAGTTAGTACGGCTGTGGATACCTTCAACTTCCTTGAAACCGAAAGGCATCAGGAATTCGATGTCCGTAGCAGCATTAGCATAGTGAGCCAGTTTTTCATGGTCATGATAACGATAGTGATCATCACCGAATCCAAGAGCCTTATGCCATTTCAAACGAGTTTCTTTCCATTTCTTGAACCATTCAAGTTCTGTTCCCGGTTTTACGAAGAACTGCATTTCCATCTGTTCGAACTCACGCATACGGAAGATGAACTGACGTGCAACGATTTCGTTACGGAAAGCCTTACCTATCTGTGCGATACCGAAAGGTATTTTCATACGGCCTGTCTTCTGTACATTCAGATAGTTTACGAAGATACCCTGAGCAGTTTCAGGACGAAGATATACCTTCATTGCTCCATCGGCAGTAGAACCCATTTCAGTAGTAAACATAAGGTTGAACTGACGAACTTCAGTCCAGTTCTTTGTACCAGAGATAGGACATACTATTTCTTCATCAAGGATAATCTGGCGCAGTTCATTCAAATCGTTAGCATTCATAGCCTTTGCATAACGGTCATGCAAAACGTCAAGCTTAGCCTGATGTTCAAGAACACGAGGATTAGTGCTGCGGAACTGAGCTTCATCGAAAGCATCACCGAATTTCTTTGCAGCCTTGGCTACTTCCTTGTTTATCTTTTCTTCGTATTTTGCAATCTGTTCTTCAATCAAAACGTCTGCACGGTAACGCTTCTTTGAATCACGGTTATCGATCAACGGGTCATTGAAAGCATCAACGTGTCCTGAAGCCTTCCAGATTGTAGGATGCATAAAGATAGCAGAGTCTATACCTACAATATTTTCGTGCAGAAGCACCATGCTCTGCCACCAATACTGCTTGATATTGTTTTTCAGTTCCACACCCATCTGGCCGTAATCATACACAGCTCCCAGACCATCATATATATCACTTGAAGGGAATACAAAACCATACTCTTTACAGTGAGAAACCAATTTCTTGAAAACGTCTTCCTGTGCCATTGTTCTAACTTATTTTATATTTTTCTAATTGTTTTAATTACTATTGGGCACAAAGATACGCAAATATGAAGAAAAATGAACTAATAGTATATTAATTTATCTTATGAATATGGACGAAATGGCTCATTAATAGGAAGAAAAACAAAAAAAACATCTATTTTTGTAAGATAATTCACAATAAACAAGCACAATCTTGCCGCAAAAAAAAACAGTTTTATGAAAGCAACAGCACAAGACAAACATAAGATGATGACCACAGCGCCTATTCCGGGACTGATAACCTCACTGGCTATACCAACCATAATAAGTATGCTGGTTACATCATTCTATGTAATGGCTGATACATATTTCGTAGGACAAATCAATACGCAGTCGACGGCAGCTGTAGGAATATCATTCTCGGTAATGGCGATAATACAGGCCTTCGGTTTCTTCTTCGGACATGGTTCCGGCAATTACATTTCGCGAAAACTTGGCGCAAAGGACTATGACAATGCTGAAAAGATGGCATCAACAGGATTCTTCTACGCATTCACATTCGGACTGCTGATAGCCATTATAGGAAATATCTTTCTTACTCCGATATGTCTGATGCTCGGTTCCACAGAAACCATACTGCCATACGCGGAAAACTATCTGGGAATAATTCTGCTGGGAGCGCCTTTCATGGCCTCATCGCTGGTACTCAACAATCAGATGCGCTTTCAGGGAAATGCCGTTTACGCTATGATTGGCATAATAATAGGTGCAGTAATCAATATCGGACTTGACCCACTGCTGATATTCGTATTCGACATGGGTGTTTCCGGAGCCGCACTTTCCACCGTAATTAGTCAGATATGCAGTTTCATGGTTCTGATGTACATGGACAGCAAAGGAACAAACATCAAGATAAAGTTCAGGAATTTCACTCCATCATTCAATTATCTGAAAGAAATAACATTCGGTGGAATCCCGTCGCTAAGCCGCCAGGGACTGGTAAGCCTCTCCACCATCATGCTGAACGTAGCAGCAGGGAACTATGGAGATGCCGCAATAGCAGGAATGTCAATCGTGACACGAATATGTATGTTTATAAACTCGTTTGTAATAGGATTCGGCCAGGGGTTCCAACCTGTTTGCGGATTCAATTATGGTGCAGGTCTCTACAGGCGTGTACGCGAAGGTTTCTACTTTTGTGTCAAGACAGGTGTAATATTCCTTGCCGTATGTTCGGTAATAGGGTATATATTTGCCCCTGAAATAGTGGCATGGTTCCGCAAAGACGACCCTATGGTAATAGAGATTGGAGCCAGAGCACTTCGCTGGCAACTTATAACCCTACCCATCGGCACATGGGTAATACTCTGCAACATGATGCTTCAGACAATAAGAGTGCCTGGAAGAGCTCTCATCCTTTCGTCGGCCCGCCAAGGACTTTTCTTCATACCTCTTATAATAATTCTTCCGAGAATACTAGGTTTGCAAGGAGTAGAGATGTGTCAGGCAGTATCGGATTTCTGTTCTTTTCTGCTGGCATTCCCTCTGACAGTACCGGTACTAAAAAAATTAAGAAAAGACAATACGTCCCTCCGCTATTGACGTTTTTGACAGAGGAGTCACAGATGTCCACAGAGCCAAGTCACTGATATTTATCGGATATATTTCTTTCCCTTTTATATCTTCCGCCAAGTATTTCAGCATTATATAATCCATTCCCTTGTGATGTTCATCTATGATTACAGCATCTTTCCCCCATTTCTTCCATGCTTCATGTTCGAATCTGTCGATATATACGGCGTCGTCTTCCCACGTCTCGTATGGAGATACGTTTTCAATATATATTTTTCTGAACTCCCCTCTCCATATACCTTTGCTTCCCTGAACTTCTATATCCAGGCTTCTCGGTCTGGGCAATGTTGTATCGTGGGTTAATGTAACAAGAGTTCCTTTTTCGGTGAGCATCTGTGTCACTATCACGTCTCCCATAGTTATTTTCTGACCTGCATTTCCTCCGCAACGATTTATATATTCGGATATGCCATGCGATGCAGAAGCAAACGAGACCAGCTCTGTGATTTTATCAGTCCGGCCAATTCCTGAAAACAGACATATTGGTGCCAATCCATGCGTAGGATATATATCCGCATTATCCTTTAGATAAAATCTGCCTCTCCATATTCCTTCCGTACCGGGATTTCTGCCTATTTCCCCATCCTCATTTAAAAGTATTTTCCTCAGGTCGTGTCTGTATCCACCTTTCACGGCAACAATTTTCCCCAACACTCCGGAGTTTATCAGGTTGAGCATTGACATGTGTTCTCTCATGAACACAGTATTTTCCAATGGATAAATGTTTCTTCCTTTCTCAATGGCAGCCTCCAGTAAAGGTTTATATTCATCTATATACAAACCTCCTTTTATTTCCAAAGCAACATGACAGCCATTCAAAACCGCAAACACAGCCTGTTCTACATGGTACTCCCATGGAGAGGCTATAATAACAAGGTCGGGGGAACATTGCAATATCATATTCCTGTAATCATCTTTTCCATTCGAAAAAGAGTTGTATTTCATACTTATGTCTTCATCAACGCATGGATCAAAGACTGATACGATATCAAAATCATCTATAGAAGATAAAAGAGTCAACAGTCTTTTTCCTCTATAGCCCAGACCTATAATACAGGTTTTAATGGCTGCCATATTATTACTTAATTATAATTCATCTTGATGGAACAAGAGTAAATCCCCACTTATATTCCTGATTTGCCGGAATAAGATACTGCTTGTCAGGAATAGCTCCCCAACTGTCGTATCCGCCTACACCCATCTGCTTCATATCCACACACACTTCTACAAAATCGCGTGGCTTGATGTCACTGATGTGAGTCTGTCTTGGCTTGATATTTTTTGCTGTAGAAACGTCATGTTTCAGTTCTTCTGCATCACGGTTGTTCCACTGATAGTCGCAGTATGTCGCTTCCTCACCATCGAAATCTTCAATAGAGTTACGCAATGTATTGAAGCCTATAGTCTTGTCGGCATAAATTGTAAGACCTTTTCCGCCTTTCTTACCCACAGTCAGCCATCGTGTATCTGTGTGATGCCCGTTTTCCTGAGGACGTACATATGGGAAATACATATCATCGGCAGTGCTCTTATAGAGTCCGACAAGTGTACCGTTGTTACGGTCACTATAGTTTTCTTCAGGTCCGCGTCCGAAATATGTCACATAATTCATATTAGCCGGCATACGGAAACGGACACCGATGCGAGGAACAACAAGTTTAGAACTTTCCTTGCGGATAGCATCATTTCCCGGAGTGAAAGTAGCCATGAGAGTAGCTTCAGACAATTCGGTCTTTGTTGCCTCCATATCCGTAGAAGTAAAGGTATAGTCGGCTTTTACTACTCCTGAAGGATGTATACGATAAGTCGCAATATAAAGATTTCCTGCAGCCAGAAGATATGTGGCTTTCAGCACCGCATCTTTTCCGTCCATTTCTACAGAAGCATCTACCACGTTAAAGTTCTTGCTTGACTGCTTCCATATCTGCAGACGCTTAGGCATCTGACTTCCGTAATCGTTATCGTTAGGCGCACGCCAGAAATTAGGCTGTATACCGAAACCTTCGCTGAAATACTCTGTCCCGCCAACCTTATAGGAAGTAACAAGTCCGCTTTTCTTGTCGAACTTGAAATTAACCTTTGAAGAAGATACACTTAGGATATTGCCTTCAGTACTGCACTTAAGTGCCGGACCGGAAACGGCAAATTCACGTTCAAGAGGTTCTATAGGCAAACGGAACTGGTCGTGTGCGAGTTCGAATCCTGCAGGTACCAGTGTTTCAGGCTCAACAGTAGTGACTCTGAACTCAACAAAATACTCAGTACCGGCTTTCTGTTTAAGGCCGCTTACGTTTACCTTCAATTCCTTACTTGCCTGCGGTTCAATATCCATTGATATCTTGTTACGACGAATCACTTTGTCATTCTCCTTAACAAGATATGTAATCATATACTTCTTCAGATTTGTGAAATAATAACGGTTGGTTACATTGAATATACCGTTTTCTCCATCCTTCATCTCGAATCCTACATACTGATGGGCATATTTCACCTCACTCATGGCAGGATGAGGAGTACGGTCTGGACTGACAATACCATTGCAACAGAAGTTACCGTCGCTCGGCATATTTGTTCCGAAGTCGCCTCCATACGCCCAGAAGAAACCGCCATCTTCAGTCTCAACCTTCAAACCCTGGTCAACCCAATCCCAGATATAACCACCCTGAAGATTAGGATACTTATATATAGCCTTCCACTGGTCCCAAAGACTACCCGTAGAGTTACCCATGGCATGAGCATATTCAGAAGGAGCAACAGGACGGTCGCTACCTCTCTTACCAATAGACTCCAGCCATGAAGCGCTAGGATATTGAGGTACATACATGTCCGAGTTCCATTCCCACTGGGCACGTTCATAGTTCACGGGACGATTCATAATATCCTTGTCAGCTTCTTTAACCCACAGATAAGTCTGATAGAAATTATAACCGTTACCGGCCTCATTACCGAGCGACCAGAATGTGAGTGAAGGATAATTCTTGTTACGTTCAAACATATTGATGGTACGATACAAATGCGGTTTCAGCCACTCAGGATTATTTCCCAGTGTACCACCTTTTCTAAGGTCGTAATACATACCATGACTCTCAATATTCGCTTCATCGTAAACATAAAGACCATACTCGTCGCACAATTCATAGAAACGTCTGTCCTGAGGATAATGACACAGACGTACTGTGTTCAGGTTATGTTGTCGCATCAGCTCAAAATCTTTTCGCATAAGTTCCTCATTTACGTAATGCCCTGTTTCAGGATTATGCTCATGTATGTTTACACCGCGCAGCTTGATAGGCTGACCATTGACCAACAGCACTGTATAGTTCTTTCCATTGGCGGATTTCTGGTCTATTTCCTTTATCTCAATCCTTCGGAAACCGACATTAAATGGTACCACTTCAGTTACCTTTCCGTTCTCCTTTACAGTCATAAACATTTTATAAAGGTTCGGAGCTTCAGACGACCATGTCTTTACCTGTGGGATTTCCTTATTAAAGACCACTGTATTCTCTTTCTTTGAGTCAACTGATACACTCTTATTCTCCTGAGCTATAACACTACCCTGCTTATCAACAAGCTCGTAGCTGACTTCCAGATTTGCAGTCGCACTGCGATTGTTCTTTAAATCGATAGCCAGACGGAAGATACCGTTCTTATACGAATCGTCAAGAGTGGAAGTCACACGGAAATCATTTACCGAAGCCTTAGGCTGAGAGTAAATAAATACATCTCTTTCAATACCGCTCATGCGCCAGAAGTCCTGACACTCCAGATATGAGCCTGTACTCCAACGGAAAATTTTCAGTGTCAGTACATTCTGTCCGTCTTCAAGATAGTCATTGATAAGATACTCCGCCGGATTTTTGGAATCCTCATTATATCCCACTTCCCTACCATTGATATATACATAACAACCCGATTTTGCTCCGGCAATATGAAGATAAATATCCCTATCTTTCCAATCAGAGGGCACTTCCAGGTTTCTGCGATATACACCTACCGGAATATCATCCGGAAGCGTTGGAGGTTGAGGATTTCTTGGCTGGAACTCATAGCCGTGATTAGTATATATAGCCACTCCAAAGCCCTGCATTTCCCAGTTCCCGGGAACATTAATATCGTTCCAACCGGATACGTCTGTATTCTTATCGGTAATATCGGCAGGAAGATTACGATGAGAGTCTGTATAATAGAATTTCCACACTCCATTAAGTAACTTATAATAAGGACTTGACTCATATTTGCCGGTCATAGCCTGAGTCTTATCCGCATAAGTCATAAATGCAGAACGAGGCTCCTCACGGTTTACGCATACAGTCTGAATATCCTGCCAGTAAGGCAACGTCACAGACTGATAATCTTTCGAAAAAACATTAAATGAATTGCTACACAATAATAGCGAAATAAGAAGAAGATTTTTTTTCATATAAAACTTTCTGCTAACAATTTTCTATTTTATTACATCCCATACCAGATAGGCGGACACCAGCCAATGGTTCAGTTCATCTTTATTCACAGGCTGTGCTTCAGGTATGCTGACAGTAAAAGTATGCTTCCCAAGTTGTAAATCCGGCAGTTCAACCACCTCCGGTAACACATCCGACCCAGGACACCAATTGGAACGTGACAAGTCTGAAGAAGCCAATGGTTCCTCCACTTCCTTTACCTTGTAACCTTCCTCGCTTATATAAGCCGCCAGACGTTTGATAAGCCATACACCTGTAGCAGGATTAAAACGGCGGAAAGAAGCACAATCGTCTCTCCAAGGAATAAAACTATAAACCTCTTTTCCGTCCACAGAAAGGATATTACGTTTCTGTACAAATTCATCACCTCCGGAATGGCCTCCATGCCCAGTTACTATGTATTTCAAACGAACATTCTTAGCATTCTTTGGAAGAACAAAATCTGTAGAAACAGACTTACGGGCAAAAATATCCGGATAAGACTGACCTATATAATATACAGTATTCATCAACGGTTCCACATGGCGGCGTACAAGCTTTTCACATGCAACTGGGGTTTCCTTAATTTTCAAATCCATACTGGCCACGTAGCCTTCTTTTGTCCAAGTGTCAATAAAGATACCTACATACACCTCACCTTTAAGTGCGGAATATAAATCAGTGATATCCTGTTCCCATTGCACACATTTCTCCCATTTTGGAATATAGACAGGTCTACGTCTGCTGGATAAAGAATCATCGTCTTCACTGTAATACCCCACCCCGAAAGGAGTCATAAAACGCATCAGTTCTATCGTAGGCAAATAATCCTTTCCGGGTACTATTCCAATCATATTTTCTAATTTCAGGCTATCAATCTCAGGAAATTTTTTCTTTCCCTGTGCGATACTCAACAGATTCACAGCCGAATTTTTGGGAAGCACAAAACAAGAGCCGGACTTATCCCAACGGTCTCCATTGGAAGCTACTGTAATCTTCAGACTGACCGTCACATCACGCTGGTAATCAGGCACCTGAATCTTCTTCAATATAATACGGCCGTTCACCAAATGGATTACACCATCAGCCCCGGCTTCAGAATACCCTGCATACGTATCCGGAACGAAACGTATATTCTCCTTATCAAACACCGTCAAGTTAAAATCTCCTTTTGCTGGAAATTCCTTATGTCCTGTAGCAAATACATTCAACGCCACGAACAAGGAAACAAACATACTGATTATCTTCATACACTCAATTTATTATTTTGCTACTTCAAAACCTCTTTTATCCAAATAAACTTTAAACTTATAGAGATACTCTTCATCCGGACCATCAAAGAATGAAACACCTGAGGCTCCATTATTGAAAGCCTCATCCAATGCTTCCTCGAAGGTATCTTTAATATCAGGGAACATCAGACCGGCATAAATTTTTGCCCTACCATTGATAGTCTGCACACTTTCTTTCACTGAACGTCCAATCCACTCTGGACCTTCATAATAGAATCCATTGTAAATCATTGGGAAATAAGCATCGAGCGACCACTCTCCCCAATCCTGACGTACCATCTTGCGAGCCATAGAAGGACCTGGGAATACTGCTGCTGAAATACGTTTTCCATCTGCCTTGATGGTTTGCGTAATCTTATCTACCACACGTGTAATAGCATCAAGACGGAAATTAATCCACGATTGATCTTCCATAGGATATTTCAATTCCAACGGGTCTTTTCCAGTCTTTTCCTTGAACATCTTACGGCAAACATCACAATAACAATAATCATATTCCGGTAATTCAGACGTCTGCTCAATTCCGTAGTTTTTCCACAAACTTACAGGAAGCACCACATCTGGGAAACGCACATAATCAAGATGTACCCCATCTACATAAGGCAGATTTGCCTCTTTCAGGTAATCAGCAGCCAGATATTCAGCCACACCTTCATGATTAGGACATAAAAAGCGGTAATAGTCCACATAAGCAGGCTTATCATAACCTGACTCACCTTTACGGTTCACGGCAAACCATTCAGGATGAGTATCACGAACCTCTCTTCTGTTCATTGTCCACTTCCAGTAATGCGCTTCCAGACCCGCCTCCTTACACATCCTGTAAGTATCCTCATCATAACCTTCAAACATCACTCCGCTGATGCCACATTCCTTCATAAGGGCAAAGTATTTCTTATAATATTCATCACCCTTTTCCTTGTTAATACGCATCCATACCCAATTCTTTACCTGACGAGGAGTAATTGCCTCACGAGTAAAACGCCCATTATGATCTACCACATAACGTACTTTCTCTTCTGGCACACTTACCGACATACAGAATGTACGCTGAGTAGCCTCAACCAATATTTCAGAACCAGCAGGCAAGTCTTTCAGTTCCGCCTCGGTCAGGAAGAAGTTCTCTTTCGCACGGATGTAGTTTTTCTCTTTTGCATAATTATCCAATTGCGCATAGAACATGGCCCAAAGTAACTTGTAAGCGGCCATATTGTATGGATACTTAAATGTGTCGGTACCTTCGCCAACCACCTTATCAGAAAGATACAGGAATCCCCATCTGTCAGGCATGTGCATATCAATCCGTCCTGTAGGCATCCACACCCAATTTTCTTCACGCTGTCCGGGCTTCAACCACTGCACACGCGAGAAGTTTATACGCCAGTAGTTTCCTACCTGAGCCGGATTGGAGAAATTCACAGTCAATGCCTTATGAGGAATTGCCATCTCCACACTCCACTGCTTGTCCTTGTCTTTCGACTTATTCAGAGTTCCTTCACGATGAATAGCCAACTGAAGCCCCGGGCAATCCCACTGAATCATAAAATTACCTCCTGAACGGTAAGGTTTATCCAGCATAAGGTCAAAAATAACTCCCTTTGCATTGGTTTCTATCTCAAAATAATTCTGTCCGTCACCATCCGGATCCAGAAATACCTCAAAGTCATTGTCATAATAGATAATCGTGTCTCTCTGATTAAGCTTTGCCTTGATGTCATCTTCCTGTAAGATAGCTCCTACATAAAGATAATTATCATCCCATAACATCTTAGCAGAAGTATCATAACAAGGTTTGGCAAATCCTTCCCCACTTATATCTACAAAAGAAGACGTAAATTGCGTTTTTTGCCAATCCGTTTCATTCAATTTTCCATCTATCTTGATTTTTCCATCCACACGATAGCACACATAACCTTCAGGAAGTGTAAGCATACGCTCATACTTCTCATATAATCCCTGCCCCCATAACTGTCCTGCCATTGCAAGTGCAAACAAACTGCCTATTAATTGTTTCTTCATAATCGTTTCTTTAAATTAGTTACTCTCAATTACCTGTCCAGCTCCACGATACAATTTTATCGGTCCGTCCAATAATACGGCTACTACCGTAATTTGTGAATCAAGCACATGATCTGGAACATCAATATATAGATTACCGGGCACCTCACTCCAATAGTTCTTATTATATACCTTATAAGATAGCATGGCGCCATTACCTACCACCCATACACGGTTGACTTTATTCATCAGGCCTTTTACTTCAATAGGTCCGTTAGGTTTGTAAGGCAAGTACAGATACAAGATATCACCACCTTTATTCAAAGTTGTATATCCCTGGAAATGTTCTGTCGGAATACCCGCACGAGTATCATAAACAGCCTCCTTGTGTTTTTGGGTCCAACGTCCAAACTCTTTCAGGATAGCCACCTGCTCTTCAGGAATTGTGCCATCCTCTTTAGGTCCGATATCCAGCAACAGATTTCCTCCCATACTAAGACAATCCACAAAAGTACGCAATAATATATAAGGTGACTTATAGTTGGTATCAGTATGCTGATAACCCCAGGAATCATTCATTGTCATACACAATTCCCAATATTTATCTTCAGGACGTACAATAGGCACTCCCTGTTCGGGTGTTGCATAATCACCATATCCCTGAATACGAGAGTTGATAATTACGTTCTTATTGTCAGAGCGCAGCAAATCCACAATACCTTTAGAGTCCCATGCCTCAGCAGTCTGTTCCCAGTCACCATCGAACCAATACAGGTCAGGTTTCCAGGTTTTATTCAACTCTGTCAATTGTGCCTTATTAAAATCTACGAAACGTTTCCAACGTTGAGGATCATTCTTATAACGCACCTCAGTGCGTGTCATATTCGGATAATCGGGATGCGACCAGTCCAACAATGAGTAATAGAATCCCAATTTCAATCCTTGCTTACGGACTTCGTCAACAAAAGGACTTATTAAATCTCTTTTAGCCGGCGTACATTTAACAGTACTAAGTTCACCCGCTTTTGTATCCCACAAAGCCATTCCATCATGATGTTTCGTCGTAATAACAGTATAGCGAGCTCCACTTTCTTTAATCAAATCCACCCAAGCCTTAGGATCATAATTAGAGGCTGTAAACCCATCTTTTTGACTAATGTACTCCTCATATGGCAGGTATTTATTGAAGAAAGACCAGCTTTCGGAAACCCCCTTCACTGAATAAATACCCCAATGAATGAAAATACCCAACTTGGCATTTGAGAACCACTCCATTCTTTTTTCTTTCATAGCATCCTGCTGTGATTTTTCCGGTGTCTGACTCATAACAGGTACAGACGCACAACAATAAGCTATACACAAAGCTACGATTTGTTTGTTAAGCATATTGATTATTAAATATTAAAAAGTAAAACAATTCACTCTGAAAAGCCGCATAGGAATACATGATATCCAAACAGCTCACACATAAGGTTAAACAAGTATTTTATCTTAACATCAAAAAATATTCTATTGACTGCAAATTTAATAAAATCTTTTATAATTCAATTACAATATAGAAAATATTCTACAAATCCATTTAGAAAAGTTTGACATTGCTCACGCAAGGGGACAAAAAAAGCAGCTACGAAATTCGTAACTGCCTAAATATTCTTTATGGAACAGCCAAGGCTTGAACCTGGAACCTCCAAATTATAAATCTGTTATTCTTTTATAAACAGAATCCCTATTAATTACACAATAAAACTGTTACTTCATTTTTTAGTTTTGGCAAGTGGTTTATAACCATGCTCCAAAGTATATCGACAGATAAGCTGTCATATCCATGAATGATATAATTCCTTGCATCAACAATTTTACGTGAGTTTGTAATAGATATGCTTCTATCAATCTTTAAGATTCTATTCATAGCTTCTCCTATAATCTCTATATTACGCTCAATGGCACGTCTTAAGCAGAGATTACTATAAAAATCATCAAACTGCTTAGGTTTATCACCGAAGAAACTTTCTATTTCTTCAATGGCAGTAAGAATATCTTGCAAATGCTTCTTAATCAAATCATCCATATATCAATGCTTTAGTTGCGTCTACATTCTTTTTCAGATATGGATTTTTTATAGTTTGTTCTTCCAACAAGTCCACTTTCCTACCAAACAATTCTTCCAACGAATATTTAAAATCAAAGTAATTGTCGAAATAATCACTAACCTCTGCTTTGTTAAAAGAGACAACTAAGTCCACATCACTATTTTCATTGAAGCGGTCAGTAAGTATAGAACCAAACACAAACAGTTTGCTCACCTTGTACCTTTTGCACAAAGCCACAATATTCTGTATATTGTTCTCTATCAGCTCCATATATCAACTTCCTTATAACGCAAAGATAGCAAATTATGCCATAACTATGTTATTTATAAGATTTTTTTACGCAAGGACAGAAAAAAGCAGTCACGAAATTCGTAACTGCTTTTTTCTTAGTGGACCAGCCAGGGCTTGAACCTGGGACCTCCAGATTATGAGTCTGTTGCTCTAACCAACTGAGCTACAAGTCCGATAATCGCTTTATTTTCGATTGCGATGCAAAGGTAGTGTTTATTTTTTATTCTGCAAACTTTTCATGAAAAAAAATCATTTTTGTAGAGTCAAGTGGCAAGTGCAAAATTAGCAAATACTTTTATAAAACTCGATTTTGGGGGTTGAAAACCCTAGTTTTTTACGCGGTCTATCATTAATTTGATATTGTACTTTGTTCAGTTCCGCTTGAGACACCTGTCTGAAATCTGTACCTTTAGGGAAATATTCCCGAAGTATTTTATTCATATTCTCAATTGCCCCTTTTTGTCCCGAACAATATGGATCTGCAAAATACACAGTACAATCCAGAGCTTTACATATAGCCTTGTGATTACGAAATTCAATTCCATTATCTGTTGTGATAGTATACACATGTTTTTTGAAGGGGAGCAGAAGTCTTACTACGGCTTTCTCTACATCCTCAGGTTTCTTGGATGGAAGTTTTGTTTGTAGAAACATATTCTTACTTCGTTCAATTATTGTAAGAACTGCACTTTTTTGCTCTGCTCCAATAACTAAATCCATCTCCCAGTCTCCAAATCTTTTTCCATTGGCTTCTGCCGGTCTTTCATGGATGGATACCCTATCAGGAATCATGCTTTTTCCTGCTGTCTTATATGGCTTAGGCTGGTGACGCCTGTATTTCATATGGTGATGACAATATTTTGAAAGCTCAGGCTTTCTTCTGATTTCCTGATAGATACGTTCCTTAGATATGCGTTTCCCCTCTTTTTTCAGATGTCCTGAAATTTGTTCCGGAGACCATCCTTTCCCTTTTAGTAACTTTATGGCAAGCTCCAGCACCCCAGGTTTTATTGCTGTGTTGCGTACTATTCGCTCCCTCTTTTCAC